>JBGSNN010000459.1:0-4153 GCA_041739655.1 Albidovulum sp.
AGGTCGCGATCGGTCACAAGGGCAAGGTGGCGCTCCGCGCCGTCTGCCACGTCCAGAGCGGCCATTCCGCGCTCGCGCCGCGGTTCGTGAACGCGCTTCATCTCGCGACCGATCTGGTCCAGGAGCTGCGCCGCTTGCAGCAGGATCTGGCCCTGCGCGGCGCGCACGATCCCGCCTATGCGGTGCCCCACGCGACCGTGCATGTCGGCACCCTCACGGGGGGAAGCGCGCTCAACATCGTGCCGAACCGGGCGGTCCTTGAGCTTGAACTCCGCCATCTTGCCGATGACGACGCCGAGGCGATTCTGGCGCGCATTCACGACGCGGCCCGGCGCGTGGCGGCGGCCTACCAGGACAGCTTCCCCGGTGCCGCCATTGAGGTGACGCAGACCAACGCCTACCCAGGACTTGCGCTCAGCGAGAGCGCCGCCGTCGTCGCCTATGTCGCCGGGCTTGCCGGGGGCGTCGGCGTGACCAAGGTCGCCTTTGGCACCGAGGCGGGGTTCTTCCATCAACTCGGCATCCCGACAGTGGTCTGCGGTCCGGGATCGATGACCGCCGAGGGCCACCAGCCGGATGAATCCATCGCAATGAGCCAGCTTGCCGCCTGTGATGCGATGATGGACCGGCTGCTTGCCGACCTGAGCCTGCGTTGACGCACCCGTGCGCCAAGGTCGTCCGTCGGGCACCTGCGAGACTTTGGATTGCAAATCAAACGGATATCTGCGAATAATTGTCGGAAGCGCCACGATTATTCCAGGCGCTTCTCTGCTTTGAATAGGAGTTCTGTTGCAGACCATAGCGCAGAGCTGTCCCGCGACAGCCGCTGCGCAGCGTAAGCGGTAAATGGCTTTTGTCTTCGTCGAAGCGTGGGGGCGCTGAGCGATGCCACTGAAATTTATTTACGCATTCGTCGCCGCACTGAGTATCGCGGTCACGGCAGGACTTGCCACAGCCCAGACCATCGGCTCGGTTGTGAACGCCTCGCCCGGCGCAACTCTGGCGAGGTCAGGACAGGTCTCGGCCCTGCTGACCGGTCAAGATCTGGCAACGGGCGATGTCATTGCAACGGATCGACGCGGTCAGGTGCAGATCCTGTTCAACGATCAGACCCGCATCGCGATCGGGCCGAATGCTTCGTTCGTGGTCGATGACATCACGATGCGGAGCAACGGAACCGCCAGAAAGTTCGCCGTGTCAGCGGTGGCCGGAGGCTTCCGGTTCCTGAGCGGGACCAGCCCGAAATCGGCCTATGCCCTGACAACACCGACCGCGACGATGGGGATCAGGGGCACCGCGTTCGATTTTGTCGTCCGCAAGGGTGCGGGCACCGACATCATCATCTACTCGGGTCTGGTCCACATGTGCGGCGTCACCGGAACCTGTTTCCGCGTCACGGGCGACTGTGCCGCAGTCAGCATGGACACGCGCGGGAAGGCCAGCGCGGTTTCGGCGCGGCGCGACAAGCGGCAGATGGCTGCCGACGGGTTCGTCTTTCTCACCGAGGAACAGCGATTGCCGAGAGAGTTTCGCACCGCCACACGGTCTTGCGGGCGGGACGTGGTGGCGCCGCGGGTAGCCCCGCGTGCCGGAAACCGTGACGACCGTCCGGCGCCGACCCCGCCTGAACCACCGGAAGAGCCCGGTGGCGGCCCGATCTGAGGATCGTGCCACGGACGCGGACGGCCTGCCGGTTTCGGTCAGGGGTCCGAAGACGACCGGGGCGCGCGGTTTCTGCTTGACGAAGATAGGGTGAATGCGGCGCTTCGGTTTCATGTCGGTCGGCTTTCTGTTGCTCGTCCTGATGGTCGGTATCCGCCTCCTTGATCCCTACCCTGTCACGGCGATGCGGCTTTTCTATTTCGACTACCTTCAGCGCATCGTCCCGAGGGAATACTCCGAACTGCCGGTCCGGGTCGTCGATATCGACGAAGCCTCGCTCGCATCCCTTGGCCAGTGGCCCTGGCCCCGCAATCAGCTTGGCGATCTGGTCAGGCGGCTGACGGACGACTACGGCGCGGCGGTGGTGGCATTCGACGTGCTCTTTTCGGAGCCCGACCGCTTGTCGCCGTCCACCGTGCTGTCGCGGCCCGACATCTCGGCACTGCTGGCAACCCAGCCGAGCCCCGAACAACTCGCGGCGCTGGACAGCGACACATATTTCGCCACGGCAATGCGGGGCCGCGACGTCATCCTCAGCCTCGCGGATGCGCCAGCCGGGCACGCCGGAGAGGTTGCCGGCAAGGCGGGCTTTGTCCAGATCGGTGCCGACCCTGGTCGGGGATTTCCGACCCTGCGGGCGACCACCGCGATCATTCCGGTCCTGCAGGATGCCGCCGCCGGGATCGGCGGCATCAACGTCGATCCGCTGAGTGACTCGGACGTGATCCGCACCGTTCCGCTTGCCTGGAACGCCCCGGCGGGTCTGGTGCCGAGCCTGTCGATCGAGGCGCGGCGTGTCGCGCTTGGCGAAAGCACGATCCTGGTCTATGGCCCGACGGACGCAGACGGAGCCGTCTCGTCGGTCCGCATCGGCGACTACGAGGTGCCCACAACCCCGGACGGCCAGATCTGGATGCGCTACCGCCATGACAACCCGGCGCTCTATGTCTCGGCGCAGGCGGTGCTCGCCCCCGGACACGATGCCGACCTCGAGGCCCGCCTGAAGGGCCACATCGTCTTCATCGGCGCGTCGGCCGCCGGCCTTCTCGATATCCGCACCACGACACTGGGCGAGAATGTGCCGGGCGTGTCCATTCAGGCGCAGATCCTTGAGCAGATTCTGACCCACGACTTCTTGCAACGCGGTGACTTCGAAGCCGGAATCGAGATCATTGCCTTCATCTGCCTCTCGGGCATTGTCGTTGCCGTCATGTCGATGTCCGGACCCGCAATCTCGATGGCCGCGGGCGGAGTTTCCGCATCTGTCGTCCTGCTGACCAGTTGGCTCTTCTTCGGCGACGGACTGCTGTTTGATGCAACCTTTCCGATGATCGGCGGTTTCGCGATATTTCTGCTGCTGGCAGGCTATCAGTTCATCGTCGCGGATCGCGACAAACGCCTGATCCGGCAGTCGTTCTCGCATTATGTGGCACCCGCTGTCCTGCAGGCGATCGAGAAGAACGGTCATCATCTGGAGCTTGGCGGGCAGATGCGGACCGTGACGGTGATGTTCTGCGACCTGCGCGACTTCACGCCCTTGAGCGAATCCATGGCGCCGACCGATCTGGTGTCGATGCTCAACAGCCTGTTCAGTCAGTTGTCTGATTGCGTCCTTGAGGCAAGTGGCACGATCGACAAATTCGTCGGCGACGCCCTCATGGCGTTCTGGAACGCACCGCTGGAAACGGGCGACCACCGCGAGAAGGCCTGTCTCGCCGCCCTGAATATCCGAAGCGCGCTGAAGGGGTTCAACACGGCGCGGCAGAAGGCCGGGCAGCCTGCGCTTGCCGTTGCGGTCGGGCTTGCGTCTGGTCCGGCCTGTGTCGGCAACATCGGCTCACGCCAGCGCTACAGCTATTCGGCCATCGGCGACACCGTCAACGTCGCGGCCCGCATCGAGGCCAGTTGCCGGCACGTCGCCTATGATGTGGTCATCTCCGATGATACCCGCGCGGGCGCTGTCGGCATGGCAACCCTTGCCGCCGGGAAAATCCGCCTGAAAGGCAAACAGGATCGCGCGGCACTTCACATCCTCGTCGGCGGCAGGACGGTCGCCGAAAGCCCGGCCTTCGCGCGGCTGCGATCCCTGCATGACGATTTGCTGGACAAGATGGCCCGCTCCGGTCGCGTCACGCCCGAAGATCTCGATGCCTGCACGCGTGCGGCGGCGGAGGTCGAACCCGGTCTTGCAGGGTTTTACGCGCGCGTCGCGGACCGGCCGGGCGACTTCTGAGGGCGCGCGACCGCCCCGATGCGCGGCGTGGCCCTGGCGCCGCCCATGCGTCGCCCGCAACCCGGTCCCGAACCCTATGTCTTGCGGCGCGGCGGCTCTTTCCCGCCGTCTGGTCTGCCTCCTGGCTTTCCCGGTCGCTTGGGACGACCTTTCCCCGCCCCCTTCTTGCCGGGTCGTGCAAGGCGCTTCGCCGTGTCCGGTGCCGAAGCTGCCGGACCTGCATCGGGCTTCGCCTTGTGCCGCTTGTCCGCACCGGGC
>JBGSNN010000016.1:0-9845 GCA_041739655.1 Albidovulum sp.
CTCTCGGGCTTGAGGCGCTGTCGCGCGGCGCGGCGCGGGTCGCCTTCGTCGATGACGGCATCGCCTCCCGCGCGCTTCTCAGGCGGAACATCGAGCTGATGCGCGCCATGGGCACGACCGAGGTCTGGCGCCGCGATGCCACCCGCATGGGGCCGAACCGCGGGCCGGGCTACGATCTGGTTTTTCTCGACCCGCCCTATGGCAGAGGCCTCGGGGAACAGGCGGTGGCGTCCCTCGTCGATGGCGGCTGGCTCGCCCCGGCAGCGCTGATCGTCTGGGAGGAAGGCCGCGCGCCGGTCGCGCCCGCAGGCTTTGCGCAGGTCGACCAGCGCCGCTATGGCGATACCTTCGTGACGCTGCTGAGAGCCCCGGCATGAGGCCCGCCGCCGTTCTCTTTGACTGCGATGGCGTCCTCGTCGACAGCGAGGGCGCAGCGCTGGAGCTGATCGCGGCGGATCTGGCGGAGCATGGTCTGGCCCTCACCCCGACCGCTCTGAGGCGCGAGGTCATTGGCGGCACCGCGTCAGAGTGCTGGCGGCGCGCCCGCGCCCTCGGCGCGGCCCTGCCCGATGACTGGGTCGAGGATTTCTATCTGCGGCTCTATGCCCGCCTCGCGCGCGGCACTGCGCTCATACCCGGCGTGGTCGGCGTTCTCGATGCGCTCGACAGGGCAGGCATCCCCTATGCCGTCGGGTCGAACGGGCGGCCGGAAAAGATGCAGGTCACGCTCGGCCAGCACCCGGATGTGCTCGCGAGGCTCAAAGGCAGGCTTTTCTCGGGCCAGAGCGAGGGCCGCCCGAAACCCGCGCCCGATCTCTATCTGCGCGCCGCAGCGGCGCTCGGCGTGCCCGTTGGCCGCTCTGTCGTGATCGAGGACAGCCCGACGGGTGCGCAGGCCGCAGAGGCCGCCGGCATGCGCTGCTACGGCTTCGCGCCGCATGACGACGGTGCCGGACTGATCGCCGCGGGCGCAATCCCGTTCCACAACATGCAGGACCTGCCGGCCCTGCTTGGCCTCTGAGCTTCTTCAGTGCCGAAATACCCCGGAGGGCGCAGGGGGCCTGGCCCCCCGCCCCGGTTGGATCGCGCAAGCGATCCGATCACCGTGTCGGATGAAACCGGCCCGCGGGTGACAGCGTGAAGATCTCGCAACCGTCCGCAGTCACGCCTACCGAATGTTCGAACTGCGCGCTGAGCGACTTGTCGCGCGTCACCGCAGTCCAGTCATCCGCCAGCACCTTCGTCTCGGGCCGGCCGAGGTTCACCATCGGCTCGATGGTGAAGAACATGCCTTCTTCCAGCCGCGGACCCGATCCCACGCGGCCGTAATGCAGCACGTTCGGCGGGGCATGGAACACCCGGCCAAGACCGTGGCCGCAGAAGTCGCGCACCACGCTCATGCGCTGCGCCTCGACATAGGACTGGATCGCATGGCCGATGTCGCCGAAGGTGTTGCCGGGCCGCACCGCCTCAATCCCGAGCATCAGCGCATCATGCGTCACCTGGATCAGCCGCTCCGCCTTGCGGTTCACACTTCCGGCGACATACATCCGGCTGGTGTCGCCGTACCAGCCATCGACGATCACCGTCACGTCGATATTCAGGATGTCGCCGTCTTTGAGCACCTTCGGCCCCGGAATGCCGTGGCAGACGACATGATTGACCGAAATGCACGAGGCATGGCGGTAGCCGCGATAGCCGATGGTGGCGGATTTCGCGCCCGCCGCGTTCACACGGTCCTCGATGAAGGCGTCAAGCGCGGCGGTCGTCACGCCGGGCTCGACCTCGGCGGTAACCTCGTCGAGGATCTCGGCCGCGAGCCGTCCGGCGCGCCGCATCCCCTCGAAATCCTCGGGCTCATATATTCTGATGCCGTCCTTGGTCAGACGGCCGCGCGGGTCATCCACCGGATGCTCCTTTCCATGCCACATTGCCTAGATAGCCAAGCTTTCCGACTTTGGCCAGACCGGGGGCTTTTCGCCGCAGCGCCGCTTGCCTATAGCTTCGGGAAACGGAGGCTGACCCATGTCCAATCCCACGGCCGCGATCCTTGTCATCGGCGATGAAATCCTCTCGGGGCGCACCCGCGATGCGAACATGCACTATCTGGCCGGGGAACTTGCCGCAAAAGGCATCGACTTGAAGGAGGTGCGAATCATCGCGGACGCGACCGCCGACATCGTCGCGGCTGTGAACGCGCTCCGGATGTGCTACGATCACGTCTTCACTTCGGGCGGCATCGGCCCGACGCATGACGACATCACCGCCGACGCCATCGCCGCGGCCTTCGGGCTGCCACTCGCGGTCCGCGCCGACGCGCGCGACATCCTCGCCCGCCACTATGAACGCACCGGGGCCGAGTTGAACGAGGCGCGCCTGCGCATGGCGCGGATTCCCGAAGGCGCGGTCCTGATCGAGAATCCGATTTCTGCCGCGCCCGGCTTTTCGTTGGCGAATGTCCATGTCATGGCGGGGGTGCCAGACATCTTCCGGGCCATGGTCGCGTCCCTTCTGCCGCGGCTGACCGGAGGCGAGCCGCTGCTGTCCCAGACCTTGCGGATCGAGCGCGGCGAAGGCGCGATCGCCAAACCGCTTGCCGAGCTCGCGCAGGAATTCGGCGACCTCAGCTTCGGCTCCTACCCCTTCGTCCAGAACGGCGCTTACGGCACGAATATCGTCGTGCGGGGGACCGATGGCGCCCGGCTTGAGGCGGCAATGGCGCGGCTCGCACGCATCGCGGCAACAGAATGACGACGACACTGGCCCTGATCGATGCGACCTGGCCGGCGGCGGGGTATGCGCGGGTCGGCGGCTTCACCATCCGCGAAGGTCAGGGCGGCGGCAGCCGGGTGTCGGCGGCCACCACCGAGGCCGCAGTTTCGCTGGCCGAAATCGGCGCCGCCGAAGCAGCGCAGAAGGCCTTGGGGCAGTCGCCGCTCTTCATGGTCCAGGACGGGCAAGGAGCGCTCGACCGCGCGCTCGAGATGCGCGGCTATCGCGTCAAGGACCCGGTCGCGATCTATGCCGCAGCCACCGCGGCCATTGCCGATCCTGCCCCTGACCCGATGACCGCCTTCGCGCTCTGGCCACCGCTCGAGATCATGCGCGACCTCTGGGCCGAGGGGGGTATCGGCTCGGCCCGGCTTGCCGTCATGGACCGCGTGACGGGTCCGAAGACTGCGATCATGGGGCGGGCCAAGGACCGCGTGTCAGGCGTCGCCTTCGTCGCGGCGGACGGCGCGCGGGCCATGCTCCATGCTCTTCACGTCACGCCGGCGCAACGTCGGCAAGGTTCCGCCGTCAACATCATGCGCAAGGCCGCACTCTGGGCGCAAGATCATGGTGCAACTGAGCTTTTTCTTGCCGTAACGATGCACAACCATGCCGCGAACGCTCTCTACACTTCCCTCGGCATGCGGATTGTGGGACACTATCATTACCGCTCGATATAACCCCAAGAGGCATGGGGGGCAGTGAAAGACAAGGCTCAAAGCCCGACGGCGCTTGACCTGCCGATGGTCAGCCCGCTTCCGGATCCCACCCGGAAGTACTTCGATATCTGTTCGGAAAAGGTTGGTCTTGTTCCCAATGTCCTCAAGGCATACGCGTTCGACATCGACAAGCTGAACGCCTTCACGTCGCTCTACAACAACCTGATGCTCGCAGAGAGCGGGCTGACCAAGCTTGAGCGCGAGATGATCGCGGTCTGCGTGTCCTCGCTCAACCGCTGCTGGTATTGTCAGGTCGCCCATGGCGCTGCCGTCCGCGAGCTTTCCGGCGACCCGATGCTTGGCGAAGCGCTGGTGATGAACTGGCGCGTGGCCCCTCTGACGAGCAAGCAGCGCGCGATGCTCGATTTCGTGGAAAAGCTGACGCTCGCCTCGTCGAAGATCGATGAAGCCGACCGTCAGGCGCTGCGCGGCGCAGGCTTTTCGGACCGCGACATCTGGGACATTGCCTCGGTGACCGGTTTTTTCAACATGACGAACCGCGTCGCATCGGCCACCGCGATGGAGCCCAATCCCGAATATCACGGAGCGCACAGATGATCCGCGCTGCAACCATGGCCTTGGCACTTCTCGCCGCACCCGCGCTGGCCGCCCCCACGCTGTCGCTGCCGCCGTCCGCCGCCAGGACGGCCGAGGATATCCGGACCCTCGGCAGCTACGATCTTCCGGTCGGCCCCTGGCAGAACGGCAGCATCGAGACTCTGACCACGAAAGGCGAGGTGTCGCGCACCGCCTGGCGCATTTTCGAGAACCGCGATCCCACCCTGTCCATCCTCGACGGATTGCGCGGCCAGTTGGAGCGCGAGGGATTCGAGGTGATCTTCGAGTGCGAGAGCGACGGCTGCGGCGGCTTCGACTTCCGCTTTGCCACCGAGGTCCTGCCAGAGCCGCAGATGCATGTCGATCTCGGCGACTTCCGTGTGCTGTCCGCCCGCCGGGGAAGCGGACAAATCCCCGACTATATCTGCCTGATCGTCAGCCGAACCACCGACAGCGCCTATGTCCAGATGACCCGCGTCGGCACGGCGCTGAACGCGCCGATCCCGATCGCCGCCGCGCGGTTCGAGCCGAAGGTGACGGCGCCAACCGAAGGGGCGCTGGCGGATCAGTTGGTGGCCGCAGGCAAGGTGGTGCTGGGCGATCTGGTCTTCGCAAGCGGCACGACCCGGCTTGACGACGTCCCCTTCGCCTCGCTCGATGATCTGGCTGCCTGGCTGAAGGCCAATCCCGACAAGTCCATCGCGCTTGTCGGCCATTCGGATGCGCAGGGAGCGCTTGCCACCAATGTCGCCGTGTCGCGGCAGCGCGCGCAATCGGTGCTTGACCGGCTTGCCACCGACTACGGCATCCCGCGCGAGCAGATGAGCGCCGATGGTGTCGGATTCCTCAGCCCGCTCGCCTCGAACCTGACCGAAGACGGCCGCGCCCAGAACAGAAGGGTCGAGGTGATGATCACCTCGACCCCCTAGTCCGGCGAACCTCTTCGGTCCTTACCGTCACCCAAACCAGATTCCTACCACTTGTCCGGCCCGCAATCGGCAAAGGACTGGGCGAGAAAGTCGATGAACGCCCGCACCTTCGGCTGCGTGAACCGGCCCGGCGGGTAAACCGCGTAGATGCCCAGAGTTTCAACCGGCAGATCGGGGATGGCATCGACGACAAGGCCCTGCTTCATCGCATCCGCGTAAAGGAAGGACGGCAGGTAGGCGATGCCGAGGCCGGAAATCGCGGCGTTGAGAAGCGACTGGCCATCGTTCACCGTCAGCCAGCCTGCGGTGCGGACCTGACGCTTTTCGCCCGAGGGCGCTGTGATCTTCCAAACGTTGCCGGAAGCCTGGTTGGAATAATGCAGAAGCTTGTGTTCGTTCAGATCGTCGATCTTGCCGGGCTGGCCATACTTCTGGAAATACGAGGGGGAGCCGACCATGCGCTTGGCGGTCTCGGTCAGCTTGCGGGCACGGAGCGTGGAATCTTCCAGTTCACCCACCCGGATCGCCATGTCGAAGCCTTCGGAAATCAGCTCCACATAGCGGTTGTTCAGCACCATGTTGACCGTGATATCGGGAAACTCCAGAAGGAAGTCCCCAAGAATTGGCGAGAGCAGGTTCACCCCGAAATCAGTCGCGACCGAAATGCGCAAGAGGCCCGAGGGCGCCGATTGCATCGAGGTGACGAGTGCGTCGGCCTCACCCGCATCGTTGAGTACGCGGCGTGCCCGGTCGTAGTAGGCCAGGCCGATCTCGGTCGGCGAGACACGGCGCGTCGTGCGATTCAGAAGTCGCGCACCAAGACGCGCTTCCAGCGAAGAAACATGTTTCGAGACGGCAGACTTCGAAATCCCCATCTTCTTTGCGGCATCCGTAAACCCCCCCTGGTCTACGACGGTGGCAAAAGCCTCCATTTCCGTCAATCGGTCCATTGTGCACCCTACAAAATCGTCGCCCGCCATGGATCGGTATCGGGTCCAATTCGGGCAATATTGCGGAGGTTGGCGGTCAAGACTTGGGTATTGTCGCGAACCAAAGTGGCAACAAACCGGCTATAGGCTCTTTTTCAACGACAAAGGGCGCTCAGATTGTTTCGGCAAGTCGCGTGCCCTGATCAATCGCGCGCTTCGCATCAAGCTCAGCCGCGACATCGGCACCGCCGATCACATGTACCGTCTTGCCAAGCGCCATCAGCCGGTCGGCAAGGCCGCGCTCGCTGACCTGCCCGGCGCACAGAACCACGGTATCGGCGGCAATCAGTTCAGGGGTCGCGCGCTCTGCCCCGTAGGAGACGTGAAGCCCTTGCGAATCAATACCTTCATAGGTCACGCCGCCGACCATCCGCACGCCTTTTGCAAGCAGCGTCGCGCGGTGGATCCAGCCCGTCGTCTTGCCAAGCTTGCGCCCCGGTTTTTCCGGCTTGCGCTGCAAGAGCGTGACCTCTCGTGCCGCCCGCTCGGGCCGCGGCGCACCGAGGCCGCCGCGCAGCGTGGCGGGATCGGCAACACCCCATTCGCGCAGCCATTCCGTCAGGTGGAGCGTCGGGCTGTCGCCGTCCTGCGTCAGGTATTCAGCCACATCGAACCCGATGCCGCCCGCGCCGACGATGGCGACCCGCTTGCCGACCGGCGCGCCGTTCAGGACCTCGATATAGGACAGCACATTCGCGCCGTCCTGACCGGGGATCGCCGGATCGCGCGGCCGGACGCCGGTGGCCACGACAATCTCGTCGAAGTCGGCCAGCGTGTCCTCGGTCGCTTCGGTCCCGAGCCGCAGCGCGATCCGGCTTTTGTCCACCATCGTCTGGAACCAGCGGACGAAGCCGTGAAACTCCTCCTTGCCCGGCACCTGCCGCGCGAGGTTGAGCTGGCCGCCGATTTGCGCCGCTCGGTCGAAAAGCGTCACCGCATGGCCGCGTTCGTCAAGCGCAAGCGCCGCCGAGAGGCCGGCAGGGCCTGCGCCGACGACCGCGACCCGCTTCGGAGCGGCCGTCGACGTCAGGACAAGTTCGGTCTCGTGGCAGGCGCGCGGGTTGACGAGGCAGGTGGAAATCTTGCCCGCGAAGGTGTGGTCAAGGCAGGCCTGATTGCAGGCGATGCAGGGCGCGATCTCCTTCGCGCGACCTTCGGCGGCCTTGCGAACGAACGCGGGATCGGCGAGGAACGGCCGCGCCATCGACACCATGTCGGCGCAACCCTCGGCCAGAACCGCCTCGGCAACCTCGGGCGTGTTGATCCGGTTCGACGTGATGACCGGGATCGACACTTCGCCCATCAGCTTCTTCGTGACCCAGGCGAAGGCGCGCCGCGGCACCGAAGTCGCGATGGTCGGAATCCGCGCCTCGTGCCATCCGATCCCAGTGTTGAGGATTGACGCGCCGGCAGCCTCGATGGCTTTGGCCAGCGTCACGATCTCATCCCAGGTCTGCCCCTCGGGCACGAGATCGAGAAGTGAAATCCGGTAGATCAGGATGAAGTCATCGCCCGCCGCAGCCCGAACCCGGCGCACCACCTCGACCGGCAGGCGCATCCGGTTTTCAAGGCTGCCCCCCCAACGGTCGGCCCGCTTGTTGGTATGGCTGACGAGGAACTGGTTGAGGAAATAGCCCTCCGACCCCATCACCTCGACGCCATCATAGCCTGCCTCGCGCGACCGGGCGGCGGCAGTGGCGATGTCGTTGATCTGCTTCTCGATTCCGGCCTCGTCCAGCTCCTTAGGTGGAAACGGAGAGATCGGTGACTTGATCGGTGACGGTGCGACACATTCCGGCCCGTAGGCATAGCGCCCGGCATGAAGGATCTGCATCACGATGCGCCCGCCGGCCTCATGGACGCGGTCGGTGACGATGCGCTGGTTCGCGATGTCCGCAGACGTGAAAAGCCCCGCCGCGCCGGGAAAGACGCCACCTTCTCGATTGGGCGCCATGCCGCCCGTCACCATCAGCCCGACACCGCCGCGGGCCCGCGTGGCATAGAACTCCGCGACCCGGTTCCAGTCCTTCGTCTCTTCCAGATTCGTGTGCATGGAGCCCATGAGCACGCGGTTCGGCAGCGTCACATGGCCAAGATTGATCGGCGCGAGAAGATGCGGATAGTCGGACATGCGGGCCTCCCTCTTTTCACGCCAGCTTGCACAGGATGGCAGGTCCGGTCACCCGCAACGCGGCGTCACGGGCATCAGTCCTGGTGCCCGCCTTCGGCGCAGTGGCGCCGGAACGCCTTTTTCAGCATGTCAAGCTCGGCCCGGAGGAGATCGACCTCGGCGCGCAGATCGTCCTCCAGCTCTGCCCCGGAGAGGATCGCGAAATGGCCGAGTGTCTCTGTGCTGCCCGCTGCACGCAGCAGCACCGTCTGCACGCCGTCTGACAACAGATCAGTCGGGACGGGCGCCGACAGCATCCACTCGCCCGTCACCGCGCCCGCAACTGCTTCGGCCGACGCAAGCTTCCGGTCGCCGTGCCAGAGCTCCACAGAGGGGGCGGCAGAGCCGGGCCAGGTGAGCTGTGCTTCCCAACGGCCGGCGCAGATGCGGCTTGCGCTGAGCTTTGCCTTGTCCGGCGTCATGCGCCCACTTCTCCCGATCTCAAAGTTCCGCCCGCGGGCGCCGACTGAAGGTCACATCGTGCAAGGTGATCTGGTTCAACTCCGGCCCTTCGAAGATCAGATCGACCCAGGCGCGCTCGATCCGCCTTTCATTGATCCGCGCGCAGGCAAGGTCGAACTCGACGCTCACGTCGCTTTGCCCGTGCGGAAGCTCACGCACGATCTGCTCGGTGTTCGGCCCGTGCCGGATGTTGAGGCGCGCGAAGATGTCCAGCGGCTTTTCAAACGCGATCCGCGCATCCATGCGCAAGATGTGACGTGGAGTCAGGCCCGCAACGTCCGCCGCGGGCAGGTCGAGCACGAGGGACAGATAGGACCCGTCAAAGCGGAACACATCGATTCTGAGAGCACGCGGGGCAAGCCCGTCCGCCGTGGTGTTGCGGATCTGGCGAAGCGCGATTTCGCTTTCGCCGCAATCGTGGAAAATCTTCATGTCGCGCCCGATCGCCGTACCGCTGCCGATGGCGGCATGGCCAGAGGGGCGGACCGGAGTGCACCAGACCTCGGGCCGCCAGGCCCAGTCCGCCATGTCCGGGCGAGGCACGAGGGCAGCGCCCGCCTCCTGCGCTGCGAGGCGCGCATCAGCGGTATGCAGGAACCTGTCCACCTCGCGCTGCAACTGGCGCGCCTGCGCACGCATCTGCCTCAGAACGCCGGGCGCCCAGCGCTCGGCACGTTCCGCGGCCCCGCGCCAGTGACGAAGGGCGCGGCGCATGAGCAGCCGGTCAATGAAGCTGACGCCGTTGACATTCATCCCGTTGCCCGTATTGCCTGACCTGCGGATGGACCAACACCTCCATAGCGTTTCCACTCTGCCAGAGGCAAGCAAAGGTCCGGCGGCCGGGCGCGAAAACCCCGGTTCAGGTGGCAGACGGATTCGACGCGCGCATCCGTGCGACGAACTGGTCGAGCACCGCGCGCTGCTCTGCCGGACTGAGCGGCCCCTGCGTCGGCGACAGAACCGAGAGTGTCACGATCCGGTCCGCAACCGCCATCACGGCACGCCAGTATGCGGCCTCGACCCCGTGCCCCTCGGCGCTGTCGCTCAGTCGGATGTAGAGGACATCGCCTGCCGCACTCACCCGCTCGACCGTCACCGTCTCTGCCTGCCCGGTCCGGCTCAGCGCGGCGCGTCCGGCGCGCGACTGGAAGAACGCCGCCATTTGCGGCAATGCCGCCGCCAGGTTGTTGCTCCCCACGCCCAGGGGGCTGGCAGAGGCGGTCAGGATCGCCGGGCGCTGCGGCCC
>JBGSNN010000047.1:0-3872 GCA_041739655.1 Albidovulum sp.
GCCTCAACGGTCAGCCCCGCCGCCATGCGGTGCCCACCGCCCTTGAGCAGCAGGCCCTCCGCCGCCAGCCGCTGGATCGCGGCGCCAAGGTCGATCCCCTCGACCGAGCGCCCGGAGCCCTTGCCGAGATCGCCGTCAAGACCGATGACGATGGCGGGACGGTTGGTTGCCTCCTTCAGCCGTGCCGCGACAATCCCGACGACGCCGGGATGCCAACCCTCACCCGCCGCCCAGACCAGAGGCGCGGCAAGGCCGCGGACCTCGGCCTGCGCCAGTGCGGCATCGCGGACCCGGTTCTCGATCTCCCGCCGCTCGGTGTTGAGTGCATCGAGCCGCTCGGCCAGCGCGGCCGCCTCATGCGGATCGGTGGTGGCCAGCAGCCGTGCGCCGAGGTCGGACGCGCCGATCCGACCGCCTGCGTTGACGCGCGGGCCAAGTAGATAGCCGAGATGATAGGCTGTCGGCGCGCGGTCCATGCGCGCGACATCGGCCAGCGCGGCAAGCCCGATGCGCTCGCGCCGTGCCATCACCTTCAGGCCCTGCCGCACGAAGGCCCGGTTGACACCGATCAGCGGCGCCACATCCGCCACCGTCGCCAGCGCCACGAGGTCAAGCAACGCCATGAGGTCGGGGCCCACCGCCCCTTCGGCCCGCATTTGCCGGTTTGCCTCGACCAGCATCAGGAACACCACCGAGGCGGCGCAGAGATGGCCAAGCGTGCCATCCTCGTCCTGCCGGTTGGGGTTCACCACCGCCAGGGCCGCGGGCAGGGTCTCGCCGCCGAGGTGATGGTCGAGGACAATCACATCGGCTCCTGCGGCGGCGGCAATGGCCTCATGGCTCAGCGTCCCGCAATCGACGCAGATGATGAGATCGTGCTGCGCCGCGAGACCGGCCATGGCAGGCGCGTTCGGGCCATAGCCTTCGTCGATCCGGTCCGGAATGTAGAGCGTCGCGGAGCGCCCGATCTCACGCAACCAGATGAGCAGGAGCGCGGCCGATGCGCCGCCGTCCACATCGTAGTCGGCAAATACCGCGATGCGCTGCCGCGCCCGGACGGCCGCCAGAAACCGCGCGGCGGCAGGCTCCATGTCCTTCAGTCTGCGCGGATCGGGCAAAAGGTCGCGGAGTTGCGGATCGAGAAATCCCGCTGCCTCTTGCGGTGCCACACCCCGCGCCACCAGAATCCGCGCCAGCGGCATCGGCAGACCGGTGTGCTGCGCCATCGCTTCGGCAAGCCGGTCGGCTTCGGCATCGGGGCCGGTCCAACGGCGCCCGGTCAGTGACGCCTCAACGCCGAGGAATGCCGTCATGCGCCCTCCCGGGTTTTCGTTCGTCGTGCTGACCTGAACCGATCCGCTTTCATTGTGGCCCAAATATTCCGGGGGGCGGGAGCAGCGCCCCCGCCTGCGCCGCCACCGCTCAGCGGATCGGGTTGCGGTAGATCACGCGGCGGACCGAGCCGGTCTTCGACCGCATCAGAATCGTCTCGGTCTCGATGAAATGGGGCTCCCGCCGCACGCCGCGCACGATGGAACCGTTGGTGACGCCGGTTGCCGCGAAGATCACGTCGCCGGTCACCATCTCATCGCGGGCATAGATCCGGTTCAGATCCCTGATCCCGGCCTTGGCGGCGCGACCGCGCTCATCGTCGTTGCGGAACAGAAGCCGGCCCCACATCTGTCCGCCCATGCATTTGAGCGCCGAAGCGGCGAGCACGCCCTCGGGCGCACCGCCCGAGCCCATGTACATGTCGATGCCGGTGATCTCGCTTTCGGCGCAATGGATGACGCCGGCCACGTCGCCATCGGTGATAAGCCGGATCGCGGCGCCGGTCGCGCGGACCTCCGCCACCAACTCCTCATGCCGCGGGCGCTCGAGAATGCAGACGGTGATGTCGTCGGTCCCGCAGTTCTTGGCCTTCGCCAGCGCCCTGATCCGCTCGGTCGGGCTCATCTCGAGGCTCACCACGTCCTTCGGCAGGCCGGGTCCGATCGCGAGCTTGTCCATATAGACGTCGGGCGCGTGCAGAAGCGTGCCGCGCGGGGCCATGGCAATGACGGTCAGGGCGTTCGGCATGTCCTTTGCGGTCAGCGTCGTGCCCTCGAGGGGATCGAGCGCAATGTCAACTTCGGGACCGTTGCCGGAGCCGACCTTCTCGCCGATGAAGAGCATCGGGGCCTCGTCGCGCTCGCCCTCGCCGATGACCACCGTCCCCTGAATGTCGAGAAGGTTGAGCTGGTCACGCATCGCATTGACCGCAGCCTGATCGGCCGCTTTTTCATCGCCGCGCCCGATGAGGCGGGCAGAGGCGTGGGCCGCCGCTTCAGAGACACGGGCAAGGCCCAGCGAAAGCATGCGATCGTGAAATTCCAAGGCGTTGGCCATCGACGGGCTCCTGCAAAATGGCAATGCGTTCAGATAGCGCGCCCGCCGGGGCGGCGGCAAGGCGGTTGTGCCGCTGCGTCACACGGTTTCGATGCGGATCGCCACCGGCGCGCCGATCACGACGCCGGTCGCGGGCAGGCGGCGAAGCGCATGGTCCACGGCTTCGCGTGTCGTCTTGTGGGTCACGATCAGGACCGGGGCAGAGGTGTCGGCATGGCCGTATTGCCGCATCCGGTCGATCGAAATGCCCTCGTCGCCGAGAACGGTGGCGACCTTGGCGAGCGCACCGGGCTTGTCGGCAAGCTCCATCCTGAGATAGTGCGGCGCGGGGGCATTGGCCTTCGCCGCAACCGGCGCGCTGAGCGACGCGGCGGGCTGGCCGAAGGTGGTGAGGCGGCTGCCGCGTCCGATCTCGATCACGTCCGACATGACGGCACTTGCAGTCGGGCCGGCACCGGCACCGGCGCCGCGTAGAACGATCTGGCCGACGCTGTCGCCTTCGATCACCACCATGTTGGTGCCGCCCTGCAACTGGCCGAGCGGGCTTTCGGCCGGGACGAGGCAGGGCGACATGCGCTGCTCAAGCCCGCGGCCGGTCATCTGCGCCACGCCGAGCAGCTTGATCCGGTAGCCCATGTCGGCGGCGCGATGGATGTCGTCGATCGAGACATGGCCGATCCCTTCCAGCTCGACCGCGTCGAAGGACACCCTGGTGCCGAAGGCGATTGCGGCCAGAAGGCTGAGCTTGTGGCCGGCGTCGATGCCGCCGACGTCGAGGTTCGGATCGGCTTCGAGGTAGCCAAGCTGGCGCGCCTCCTCAAAGACCGTCTCGTAGGGCAGGCCGGCACTTTCCATTCGGGTCAGGATATAGTTGCAGGTGCCATTCATCACCCCCATGACGCGGCGGATCTCGTTCCCGGCGAGACCTTCGGTCAGCGCCTTAACGACCGGGATGCCGCCGGCGACGGCGGCTTCGAAGCGGATCACCTGGCCCTTGGCCTCGGCCGCTTCGGCAAGCGCCTGACCGTGCCGGGCGAGCATCGCCTTGTTGGCCGTCACCACGTCCTTGCCTGCGGCGATCGCCGCCCGCGTCGCCGCCAGCGCCGCGCCGTCCGCGCCGCCCATCAGTTCGATGAAGACATCGACATCGCCGCGCCGCGCGAGGGTGACGGCGTCCTCCTCCCAGTGATAGGCAGAGAGATCGGCGTCGCGATTCTTGGTCCGGTTGCGCGCCGAGACGGCGCTGATCTCGATGCGACGGCCGGTGCGACGGCTGAGAAGATCGGCGTGGGTCTGGACGATCTTCACGGTGCCGATGCCGACCGTGCCAAGGCCAGCTATGCCAAGACGCAGGGGTTCGGACATCGGGGTCTCCATCAACAGTCTGAAATCGGTCTGGCGGGTGTTAGCCGTTTGCGCCGCGGCTTGCAACGCGGGCAACGTGGTCCCGCCTCAAGGCGCGAGTGCGCGCAGCCGCGCCGCCC
>JBGSNN010000052.1:0-2760 GCA_041739655.1 Albidovulum sp.
GCGGCGATTTGCGCCCGGCTTGAGGCCGCGGGCCTGACCGATGCGGGGCGGGTCGCGGCGGCCGGGACTGCGGCACTTGCGGCCTGCGGCCTGTCGCGTCCGAAGATCGCCTATGTGCAGGCCGTCGCGCTGAGCGACATCGACTATGCGGCGTTGCGCTCCCTGCCGGATGCCGAGGTCATCGCCACCCTGACCGCCCTGAAGGGGGTCGGCCGCTGGACGGCGGATCTCTATCTTCTCGCCGCGCTTGGCCGCGCCGACGCCTTCCCGTCCGGCGATCTGGCGTTGCAAGAGGCGGCGCGGCAGGTCTTTGACCTGCCCGCCCGTCCGGTGCCTGACGCCTTTGCGGCGCTGGCAGAGCCGTGGCGGCCGTGGCGGGCAGTTGCAGCCCGCGCGCTCTGGGCCTACTACCGGAACATCAAGGGGCGGGAGGGCGCACGGTGACACGGGACCTGACATTCGGCACGAGGCCCGCGCAGTCCGGGCGCGCGACCTCGATGGTCATCTTCCTGCACGGCTACGGCGCCGACGGGGCAGACCTTCTCGGCCTCGCCGATCCCCTGGCGCCGCATTTGCAGGATACCGTGTTTCACGCGCCCGATGCGCCAGAGCCCTGCGCTGGCAATCCCTTCGGCCGCCAGTGGTTCCCGATCCCGAGGCTCGACGGCGCCTCCGAGGCCGCGGCGAAGGCCGGGCTTCTCAGGGCCGTGGATGACCTCAACGCCTTCATCGACGCGCGGCTGGCCGAGGCCGGGATGACGCCGCAACACCTCGCCGTCGTCGGCTTTTCGCAAGGCACGATGATCGCGCTTCAGGTCCTGCCGCGGCGGTCAGAGCCTGTCGCCGGACTTGTTGCCTTCTCCGGGCGGCTTCTGGCCCCCGAGACTCTCGCCGACGAGATACGCTCAAGGCCGCCGGTCCTGCTGATCCATGGCGATGCCGATCCGATGGTGCCATTTGCCGAAATGGCGGTGGCCGGGCGGGCGCTGACCGCGGCGGGGGTCGAGACTTACGGTCACGTCATGAAGGGCACCGGCCACGGCATTGCGCCTGACGGCCTCTCGGTCGCGCTCACGTTTCTGAAAGAGCGGCTGTCGGGGGCTTGAAACCGCCACCGGGCAGGTTACCTTGGAGTCAGGGACCAGGGGAGCTACTGCCATGACCACCGTGATCGTCGCCTCGGCCATTATCATTCTCGCATCGGTCGTCACTTTGCTGCGCCCGGCGAGAAGGCCGCTGGCCGTGCCCGTCAAGACGCGGCGCTAGTCAGGGGTGAGCTGTCACGCCCACAGGCGCGGATCAGCGAATTCGACCGAATTTCCCGCCGGATCGCGAACATAGATCGACCGCGCCCCGTTCGGCCATCTGAAGTCCGCCTCGATCGCGATCCCCTCGGCCAGAAGATGGGTCCGCCAGGCATCGAGCGCGTCATCCGCCACTGAAAAACAGTAATGTCCCGCACCCGAGGTGCCATGCGCCGGAACCGGCAGCCTCGCGCCGGGACGCGGGCCTTCGACTGTCGCCTCCGGGTTGAAGACCAGGAGAATCGATCCGGCGACCCGGAAGAACACATGCCGCCCCTCCTGTCGCGCGACAACCGCAAGGCCGAGCGTTCCGGCATAGAAGCGTTCCGCGGCGGCCAGGTCGCGGGCATAGAGACTAGATTCAAGCGTTCCAAGAACCGGCGGCACAGGCATCGGCTGTCACCTCGCTGTCATGTGAGTGCGCGACAAGGATAACCGAGATAGCGGGGCTTGTCAGAGCCGATACGCCAGATATAGTTGATCCAAGCAGGGGCGGGGCCTCCGCCCCTGACCCCGCCAAGGTCGGAGGCAAGGACGGAGTCGTTGATGCTCGACAGAGTGACCGAACCCGAATTCAGAACCGGCTTCGTGCGTGAGCCTTCCGCGCTCAAGCATTACCCTGCGCTTGTCCTCAACGCAGATTTCCGACCGCTGTCATACTATCCGCTTTCGCTCTGGCCGTGGCAGGAGGCGATCAAGGCGGCGTTCCTCGACCGCGTGATCATCGTCGCGGAATACGACGAGGTGGTGCGAAGCCAGCGAAGTTCGATCCGAATCCCGTCGGTCGTCGTCCTGAAAGAATTCGTGAAACCCCAGAAGCGCGTGGCCTTCACGCGCTTCAATCTTTTTCTGCGCGACGAGTTCTGCTGCCAGTATTGCGGATCGAAGGGCGATCTGACCTTCGACCATGTGGTGCCGCGGTCGCGCGGCGGGGTGACAAGCTGGGAAAACGTCGTCGCCGCCTGCTCGCCCTGCAACCTGCGCAAGGCCAACAAGTCGCTCGGCCAGTCCGGGCTGCATCTGCGTCAACCGCCGCATCAGCCCACCACCGAAGACATGCAGCGCGCCGGGCGGCGGTTCCCGCCGAACTATCTGCATGACAGCTGGGCCGACTATCTCTACTGGGATGCCGAGCTCGAGGCCTGAGACGCTTTACCTTTCCGCATGGGCCGTTAGGCTCGGCTGAAAAGCGGGAGGGCATGGCATGAGCGACGCATTCTTTCAACCGGTCTCGGGAATGGAGTTGCCGCGGTTCGCGGGCATCGCCACCTTCATGCGCCTGCCGCATGTGCCGCTCGACCATCCCCGCATCGGCGAGGTCCAGATCGGGCTGGTCGGTCTGCCCTGGGATGGCGGCACCTCGAATCGCCCCGGACCGCGCCATGCGCCGCGGGCGCTGCGCGACGCCTCGACCATGATCCGGGCGCAGCATCCCGTCACCGGCCTGCGCCCGTTC
>JBGSNN010000075.1:0-2777 GCA_041739655.1 Albidovulum sp.
GCGCGCTTCCGCAACCTCGGGTTGGCCGGTGGCGCCGAGGGCGGTGCGACTCCGGAGGGGATGTGTGTCTCGAGCGTCCGCTGTCCGCTCGGGGTGGCGCCGCGAATAATTGTGGCGCGCGCGGCGTCCGATGTGCTGTTCGCTCTCAGCGTTGATGTTGTGGTAGAGAACGGCGTCAGGAAAGGAGGTGGATGGGTCTCGCGGCCGCAAGCGGGAAGCAGGGATGACGGAGAAGCCAGCAGTGACTTCCAAAGGAGGTTCTGGATGGACAAGAAGAAGACACAGAAGCTGAGTCGGCGCGAGTTCCTGAAGGTCGGGGCCGCCGGCGTGGGCGTGGCCGCCCTCGCGTCCATGCCACAGCAGGTGTTCGGCGGGGCGCCCGCGATCAAGAAAGGGACCAAGCTGACCATCCTGCAGGGCACGTACTTCATCGCGCCCGGGCAGGACCTGTACAAGAAGCAGGCCGCGGAGTGGGGACAGGTGAACGGCGTCGAGGTCAGCGCCGACTTCCTGAACTGGCCCGACCTGCAGCCGAAGATCGCGGCCGCCATCCAGGCCGGCGGCGTGGACATCGTGGAACTGTGGCCGTCCTGGAACTACCTGTACAGGAACAACCTGGTTGACATGACGAAGGAAGCTGAGGAGTTCGGCAAGCGGGGCGGCGGTTTCGAGAAGTACGTTCTGAACTCCGCCAAGATGGGCAACCGCTGGCTCGGTATTCCCCATGGGATGTCGAATGCGTCCATGGCCTATCGGATCAGCGCGTTCAAGGACGCTGGCGTGGCCAATGCCGAGGACGGCGCCAAGGTGGACGTAACCTGGGATCAGTACTTCGAAATTGCCAAGAAGTGCAAGGCCAAGGGCATGCCGTTCGGCCAGGCCCTCGGTCACAGCACCGGGGACCCGCCCGGCTACGCCTACCCGTACATGTGGTCCAACGGGGCGATGGAGATCTCCAAGGACGGCAAGTCGATCCAGTTCAACAAGCCGCAATTCGTGGACGCCATGCGGAAGTTCATCCAGGCCTGGAAGGACGGCTACGATACGACCGGCACCTCCTGGGACGACAGCAACAACAACCGGGCCTACCTGTCCGGCCAGATCTCCAGCACCTACAACGGCTCCAGCATCTATTTCGCGGCCAAGAAGGACAAGCCGGAGATCGCGCAGGACACGCACCACATGCTGATCCCCAAGGGGCCGCCCAACGCAGGTTCGGCGCTTTGATCGCAAGGCTTTGCTGTCTGGCGAACGCCGGGATCGGGCGCGGCGGGTCTGGCCGCCCGAGGCCGAAAACGGCTGGAAAGACAGTGCCGATCCCATGTCCGGCCCCGTAGTTTTGCTGGCATGGATCAAGGTTCTTCGCTACACTTCCACCCAGACCCGGCCAACGGGCGCGTGTGAGGCAGTGAAAGCGGTATCCCATGACTGAAATGGTGTTTGGCACCGTACCCCTGAGTGCGGGCGAGCCTGTCCTTCCCCGGTGGTGGCGGACGATCGACCGATGGTCGCTTGGCGCGGTTCTCGCTCTCTTCGGCATCGGCCTCTTGCTTGGCCTCGCCGCCTCGGTGCCGCTTGCCGAGAAGAACGGGCTGACGCCGTTCTACTACGTCACCCGCCAGGTCTTCTTCGGCGGCATCGGCCTTGGTGCGATGATCGTGATCTCGATGCTGTCGCCCGACATGGTGCGCCGGATCGGGGTTCTGGGCTTTCTCGCCGCCTTCGGCGCGCTGATGCTGCTGCCGATCTTCGGGACCGACTTCGGCAAGGGTGCGACGCGCTGGTATTCGCTCGGTTTTGCAAGCGTCCAGCCGTCGGAATTCCTCAAGCCCTGCTTTGTCATCCTCTGCGCCTGGCTGATGTCTGCGGCACAGGAGATCAATGGCCCGCCGGGCCGCCTCTATTCCTTCGTCATCGCGGCGACCGTCGTTCTCTTCCTGGCCTTGCAGCCGGATTTCGGGCAGGCCTGCCTTGTCATGTTCGCCTGGGGCGTGATGTATTTCGTCGCGGGTGCGCCGGTCACGCTGCTGACCGTGATCGGCGGCCTTGTCGTGGCGGGGGGCATCGCTGCCTATGACGCCTCGGAGCATTTCGCGCGCCGGATCGACGGATTCCTCGCCTCGGAAGTCGATCCCCGCACCCAGATCGGCTATGCTACCGATGCGATCCAGTCGGGTGGGTTCTTTGGCGTCGGCGTCGGCGAAGGCACGGTGAAATGGTCGCTGCCCGATGCCCATACCGACTTCATCATTGCCGTCGCCGCCGAGGAATACGGGCTGATCCTCGTCCTCGTCATCATCGCCCTTTATGCCACAATCACCGGCCGGTCGCTGTTTCGCCTGATGCGGGAACGTGATCCGTTCATCCGCCTTGCCGGTACTGGCCTGGCCTGTGCCTTCGGGGTGCAGGCGCTGATCAACATGGGCGTCGCGGTCAGGCTTCTGCCTGCCAAGGGAATGACGCTGCCGTTTGTGAGCTATGGCGGCTCATCCGTCATCGCCTCGGGCATCGCGCTTGGAATGCTTCTCGCGCTGACGCGGGCGCGGCCGCAGGGAAAGCTGGGCGACTATCTCGTCAAACGGGGGCGGTGATGGCGCGGCCTCTGCTGCTCATCGCCGCCGGGGGGACTGGAGGGCACATGTTTCCCGCGCAGGCCCTCGCCGAGGCCATGGTGGCGGGCGGCTGGCGGGTGAAGCTTTCGACCGATGCGCGCGGCGCCCGCTACACCGCCGCCTTCCCGCCCGAGGTGACGGTCGAGACGGTGGCTTCGGCGACCT
>JBGSNN010000146.1:0-5665 GCA_041739655.1 Albidovulum sp.
CACGGCGGCCCCTGCCGGGGCGAGGATCAGCCCGGTCCGTTCGCGCGCGCCTTCGCGAAGCGCGAGCACCGGCAGCGCCGACCCGTCGCCGGGCATCGCAATCTCGATATCAAGCCGCTGGCCCGGCGCAAGACCGAAACGCGCGGCGGGATAGGGCTGGCACGGGTGACCATCGGTCGCGACAAGGCGACCCTGAACCGCGCCGAGGTCGATCCAGTAGGCGGTCATCGCCGACGCATTGATCGCGCGCAGCAGCACCCGCCCGCCGCGTTCGACGGTGACCACCTCGGGGTCGTCAAGGGTCCGGTCATTGGCGAGATAGGCATCGAAGGCGACGTCGTTCAGGTCCATCGCCATGCCTGCCATGCCTTCCATGCCTGCCATCGCACCGTGATCCATGCCCGGCATCGCGGCGCCACCGGCCATGGGCGCAGCGGCGTGCCCCATCGCGGCATGATCCATCGCGGCACCGCCCGTAAGGTCGGCCAGAACCTCATCGGGGGTCTTGAACGAGAAGTCGTGGAGGAAAAGCACCACCTCCTGGCGGTCGGCACCGGCATCGGCGGCCGAACGCACGATCAGAGGTGCCGCAAGCGAACCGATTTCCTGCGCGGGGATGTGGCTGTGCATCCAGTAGGTGCCGGGCTGTGCGGCATAGTCATAGGCGCGCGTCTCGCCCGGACGCAGCATCGGGTTGGTGTTGGGGACTCCGTCCTGGGCGTTGGGCGGGATCTGGCCGTGCCAGTGGACGATGGTCTCGACGTCGAGCGCATTGGCGAGATCGACGCGGAACCGCTGGCCGGGATCGAGTGTCAGGCCAAGACCGCCCTGACCGTTCATCAGGCCCATGATGGTGGCGGGACGGCCGCGAACGTCAATCGTGCGGGTGGTGGCGGTCAGGCTCAGCACCGGCTGCGACGCGCGGGCGCGGACGGGCAGCAGCAGCGCGGCAGATGCGGCCAGAAAGCCGCGGCGGGTCAGGGTGGTCATCATCAATCTCCGAAAATGCCGGGAAGCGGCCCGGCGGTCCGATCTCGCGTCGTGCCCGTCAGCGGGCAGGGATCAGACCGGCACTTTCGGAGGCCGCAGCGACGGCAGGCTGTTGCGCGAGGCAGGCAGCGCCAGTTCGGTCGCGGAGATCAGGTACGCCACCCCCACCAAGGCGCGGGCGGTCTCTGGCGCCGGGGTCAGGGTGGCCAATGCAAGGCAGACCGCCCGGCAGACTGCTGTCGTGTCGGCGCCGGACGGGGTCGAAGCTGGATCGCTCGTCGCGCGCAGCGCAGCGGCGACGTGGCCGAGATGATGCGCATGACCGAGGGTCAGGGGGGTGACCGCAATCTGACCCTGCCGGTCGCGCGCGCCAAACACCGCCAGCGCGACGACGAGAATGAAAAGGGCGCAGGACAGAGACCTCATCCCAGAAGTGTAATTTTCCGCACGCAGGGCGACAAGTCTCGATGTGGTCCGGGACGACACGACACCGTGAGGCCCGCCCGATGCGACACTCTGACCAAAACTCGATCCTATACATATTCCAAAAATAATATATGTATAGAACCGCGGACCGGCCCTGAGTCGGCTGAGGGGAGGAGTTTACGCATGGCGCATATCATTATTCTGGGCGCAGGTCTCGGCGGGTCGATCATGGCCTATGAGCTTGCCGACCAGATCAGGAAGGAAGACCGGATCACGGTCGTCACCAAGGATACGACGTATCACTTCGTGCCGTCGAACCCGTGGATTGCGGTCGGCTGGCGCGAACGCAAGGACATCACCATCGACCTTGCCGAGACGATGAAGGCAAAGAAGATCGACTTCAGGACCGTTGCGGCGAAGAAGGTTCATCCCGGCGAGAATCGGCTGGAGATGGTGGACGGATCCACGCTCGCCTACGACTACCTCATCATCGCGACCGGGCCGGAGTTGGCCTTTGACGAGATCGAGGGGCTTGGGCCGCATGGCGGCTTCACGCAGTCGATCTGCCACGTCGATCATGCCGTGACGGCACGCGCGGCCTTCGAGGAATTCTGCAAGAACCCCGGCCCGATCGTCATCGGCGCGGTCCAGGGCGCGTCCTGCTTCGGTCCGGCCTACGAGTTCACCTTCATCCTCGACACCGAGCTCAGGCGGCGCAAGATCCGCGATAAGGTGCCGATGACCTTCGTGACATCCGAGCCCTATATCGGCCATCTCGGCCTTGACGGTGTCGGCGACACCAAGGGGCTGCTGGAATCCGAGATGCGCAACCATCACATCAAGTGGATGACATCGACCCGCGTGAAAAAGGTCGAGACCGGCAAGATGACCGTCGAGGAGATCGCCGAGGACGGCTCGGTCAAGGCCGAGAAGGCGTTGCCCTTCGGCTTCTCGATGATGCTGCCCGCCTTCCGCGGCGTCGAGGCGGTGCGCGGGATCGAAGGTCTGACCAATCCGCGCGGCTTCACCATCGTCGACAAGCATCAGCGCAACACGACCTATCCCAACATCTTCTCGATCGGGGTCTGCGTCGCGATTCCGCCGATGGGGCCGACGCCGGTGCCCTGCGGTGTGCCGAAAACGGGCTTCATGATCGAAAGCATGGTGACGGCGACGGCCCACAACCTTGGCCAGGTTCTGCGCGGGCAGCAGCCGGACAATGTCGGCACCTGGAACGCGGTCTGCCTTGCCGATTTCGGCGACAGCGGCGTGGCCTTCGTGGCTCAGCCGCAGATCCCGCCGCGCAACGTCAACTGGGCGTCCTCGGGCAAGTGGGTCCACCTTGCCAAGATCGCCTTCGAAAAATATTTCCTCCGCAAGGTCAAGAAGGGCACGAGCGAGCCCTACTATGAAAAGGCCATGATGAAGATGATCGGGATCGAGAAGCTGAAGGAAGTGCAGAAGGGCTGAGCCGGCCGCAAAACCGGCCGACCCTCGGGGGTCGCCCCCGCGCTACGGCTGTGCCGCCACGTCCTTGTGCACGATGACGTCGCATTGCGGATAGGTGTCGAGGATTTTCCGGCGCAGGCCCGCGCCGATCGCGTGGGCTTCGCGCAGCGACTGGTCGCCATCGAGTTCGATGTGGATGTTGACGAAGACGATGCTGCCGGCGGTTCTGGTCTTCAGGTCGTGATAGCCGCGAACGCCGGGCCATGACGCCGCGATCCTTGCGATCCCTTCGATCAGGACCGGATCGGCGCGGCGATCCATCAGAGCGTCCCAGGCGCCCTTTCCGATCCTGAGCGAACTGACAAGAAGAAACGCCGCCGCCGCCAGCGCCACGACGCTGTCAACGGTGCCGATACCAAAGCGTTGCGACATCCAGAGTGCGGCGATCGCGCCGACATTGGGGATGAGATCGGACATGTAGTGCAACGAATCCGCCGAGACGACGCGGCTGCCGGTCTTTGCCGCGACCCGGCGCTGCCAGAAGACCAGCGCGAATGTCAGCGCGATGGACACCAGCATCACCGCAATGCCATGACCCTGAGCCGCGAGCGTCGCCGGCGCCCCGGAAACGAGGCGGTCGATCGCAGTCCAGCCGATCACAACGGCGGAGATCAGGATGAAGAGCGATTGCGCCAGCGCCGCGAGATCCTCGGCCGAACTGTGGCCGAAGGCGTGATCCTCATCGGCCGGGCGCGCCGCGTATATGATGGCGACCAGCCCGCCAAGCGACATCATCAGATCAAGCCCGCTGTCGACGAGAGACGCCGCAACCGAAAGCGACGTCGTCATCCCGAGCGCCCAGAGCTTGAGCGCGACAAGGATGAGCGCCACCGTCACCGACGCGGCGCCGGCAGATAGGTTGAGCGCGCTTCCCCTTGCCATCCCTCACCTCTTGGTCCGGAAACCCGGTTTAGCGCTTCCTGGCGGGCCGTGAAAGCCCGGACCGGGACGCGATCAGTCGCGCAGCTCGTCGGGATCGACACCCCAGAGGGACGTTTTCTCGACCCAGCCGCGTTCTCCGCCGGCACTGACCCGGCACCAGTGCTCGACGCATTCGCCCAGCCTGCCGCTGCCACGCTACGTCTCGCTGAAGGCGAACGAGGCCAACGCCCGGCGTGGCCCGAGCCTGGCGCATCGCATCGACTGGGTGTTCCGCCACCGCGACATGCCGCTGAGGGTCACCGGCGAATTCGCGAACTGGCGCCGGGTCGAGGATAATGAGGGGCAGGGCGGATGGGTCCACTACACGCTCATCTCGGGCGTGCGGACCGTCGTGTTCGAGCCTGATCTGACCGCGCTCAGAAGCCGTCCCGATGCCGCGGCCGAGGAGATTGCCGAGGCGCGATCGGGTGTCATCGGCCGCCTCGGTGAATGTGTGCCTGACTGGTGCCGCATCACCGCCGGCGGCGAACGCGGCTGGGTCCTGAAAAAGGCGCTCTGGGGTGTTGATCCCGACGAGTTGCGCGATTAACTGCAGGCATCCGATCTGCGGCCGACAGTGCAGTTTCGATCCGAACTGACCGAAGCTCAGAGGCGACGATGACCAAGCGAACCTCACTCAACCTCTCTGCCGGGGCGGCCTCCGTGACGGTGGCGCTATGCCTTGTCGCGCTCAAGCTCTGGGCGCTCGGGATGACGTCGTCCCTTTCGGTTGCCGCCTCGCTGGCAGATAGCGCACTTGACCTGATGATGTCGCTCGGTGGCCTCATGGCGATCCTTTACGCCGCACGGCCTGCGGATGAAGATCACGCCTTCGGCCATACCTCGGTCGAGGACCTTGCGGCGCTCGGCCAGTCCGTCTTCATCCTGGTATCCGCGGGCGTGATCGGCTGGGCCGCGGTCAGCCGGCTGAGTTCGGACACCCCATCGACACTTGCCTTCCAGGGGCGCGGGATCGTCGTCATGGGGGTGTCCATCCTGCTGACGCTCGGTCTTGTGCTCTGGCAGCGCCGGGTTGCGTCGCGCACCGGCAACCGGGTCGTGGCGGCGGATTCGCTGCACTACATGTCCGACCTCATTCCGAACATCGGTGCGATCGCCGCGCTGTGGATGTCGCATCGCTTCGGCACCGGCGAGGTGGACAGCGTCGTGGCGCTGGCCACGGCCGCAATCCTTCTCGTCGGCTCGCTCCGGATCGGGAAGGGTGCATGGGATGCGCTGATGGACCGCCGCGCCGATCCCGCGCTCATCGCCGCGATCGGCAAGCTGGCAGCGGACTGGCCCGGTGTGCACGGCTACCACGACCTCAAGACGCGGACGGCAGGCAGCGTGGTCTTCGTCCACATCCATATCGAACTGGATGGCGACCAGACCCTGCGCGAGGCCCACGCCATCGGCGCGGGTCTGCGGCGCAGGATTATTGAAACCTATCCGCAATGCGACGTGATCGTGCACAAGGATGTGGCGCGCGAGACGTGATCCCGCGCGCGGGCCCCGGCTCAGCCCTTGTGCACTTCCTTCAGCTTCTCGATGCCGATCATCTTCATCATCGCCTTCTCGTAATAGGGCTCGCTCGTGCCCTTCTTCACCTTGCGGATGAAGTACTTCTCGAAGGCGATCTTGGCGAGGTGCACCCACTTGCCGGAGGACGCCCAGTTGACGTTGCGCGGCGGAATCTGCGGCTGGGCCACGAATGCCACGCCGCTGTCGCCGAAAACATGCCGCATCCGGTTTCTAGGAGCCGCCAATGACAGAACTGCGACGGTTGCGTTCCGGTTCTGTGACGCTTGGTCCGCTCAGG
>JBGSNN010000186.1:0-3615 GCA_041739655.1 Albidovulum sp.
TCGAGGCGATATAGGAGAGCGTCGCCAAGAGCGCGCCGGCCTGGGACTGCGGCTTTCCGAATGCCGACCCGGTCACGCAATATGGCGGCGGCAGCTTTGCCCAGCCGATCCGCCGGGTGATGGCACCGCTGCTTGCGGCACGTGAAACGGTAACCATGCCGCCGCCGGGCGACACCGCGCCCGCGCGCCACGAGGTGACGACCGAGGATCTGGCCTGGAGCCGCATCTACCGCCCGCTGATCGCCGCGGTCGGCAGTGCCACGACGCGCATGAACGCGCTGCAGTTCCTGACCATCCGGCGCTATCTCAGCCTGGTCTTCGGCTCGTTGATCCTTCTTCTGACGGGGCTGGCGATATGGAACTGAGCGCAAATCTTGCCCTTCAGGGCCTTCAGATGCTGGTCGTGCTGGCGCTGGCCCCCGGCCTCACCGGGCTGGTGCGCAAGATCAAGGCGCGGCTGACGCGGCGCCGCGGTGCGTCGATCCTGCAGCCCTACCGCGATCTCGCGCGGCTTCTGCGCAAGGAGGTCGTGCTGGCCGAAAACGCCTCGTGGCTCTTCCGCGTCTCGCCCTACATGATCTTCGCGGCCACCTGGGTCGCCGCCGCGCTGGTGCCGACCTTCGCCATCGGACTTCAGTTCAGCTGGACCGCCGACCTGATCGCGATCGTGGCCCTTCTCGGCAGCGCGCGGTTCTTCCTCGCGCTGGCCGGAATGGATGTCGGCACCAGCTTCGGCGGCATCGGGTCTTCGCGCGAGATGATGATCGGCGCCCTGGCCGAACCAGCGATGATGCTGATGGTCTTTTCCGTCGCCCTGGTTGCGGGCTCGACGCAGCTTTCCAACGTCGTTGCCTTCATGGCCTCGGGCGAGGTCGGGATCAGGGTGTCGATGGGCATGGCGCTGATTGCGCTGGTCATCGTTGCCGTCGCCGAGAATGCGCGCATCCCGGTGGACAACCCCGCGACGCACCTTGAACTGACGATGGTGCATGAGGCGATGGTGCTGGAGTATTCCGGCCGCCATCTGGCGATGATCGAACTGGCCGCGGCGCTGAAGCTCGTGCTCTATATGGCCCTGATCGGCAGCATCTTCCTGCCTTGGGGCATCGCCCCGGCCAGCGCCGGGTTCGGCGGCCTTGTCGCCGGGGGCGCGTTTTTCCTCGTCAAGCTTGCAGTGGGCGGAACGCTGCTCGCCCTCTTCGAGACCTCGATCGCCAAGATGCGGGTGTTCCGGGTGCCGGACTTCCTCGGCGTGGCGCTGATGCTGGGGCTGCTCGGCACGCTTCTGCTCTTCGTGTCAAGGAGCTTGTAGTTATGCAGGGCTACGCGTTCGATATCGCGCATCTTCTGGCTGGCGGCCTTGTCCTGGTCAGCTTCATGATGATCTATCAGGACCGGATTTATTCGCTCCTGAACACCTTCGCGCTACAGGCGGTTCTCCTGGCGCTGGCGGTGGCGTGGCAGGCCTACATTCAGGGCGCACACCATCTTTATGCCTCGGCCGCGCTGGCATTGGTGTTCAAGGGCATGATCGTACCCTGGGCACTGCACCGGATGGTTCAGCGCCTTGGCATCCACCGCGAGGTGGAGACGGTCGCGGGCGTTGTGCCGACGATGCTGGCCGGCATGGGGCTGGTCGCGCTCTCGATCCTCTTGATGCTGCAACTGACCGTGACGGCCGAGAGTGCCATCGCCCGCGAGGATCTGGCCTTCGCGCTTTCGGTGATCCTGCTCGGGATGCTGATGATGGTGACGCGGCGCAACGCCGTCACCCAGGTCGTCGGCTTCATGTCGCTTGAAAACGGTCTGATCCTTGCCGCGGCTGGCGCGCAGGGCATGCCGCTTGTCGTGGAGATCAGCGTCGCCTTCTCGGTGCTGATCGCGATGATCGTGATCGGGGTGTTCCTGTTCCGCATCCGCGAGCGGTTCGACTCGGTCGATCTCGAAGCGCTGGACGACTTCCGGGGAGAGCGTCGATGACCGGCGAAACTTCCCTCAACGCGGTTCTGCTGCTGCCGGTCACGACGGCAGCGCTGCTGGCCTTGCTGCCCGGCTACCGGATCAGTTCCTGGATCAATGTGCTGGCGAGCCTGATGACCTTCGTCGCCGCGGCGTCGCTGCTGGTGTTCGACCTGCCCGAGGCAGGCAACTTCCTCAGGGTGGACGACGTCAACATCGTCTTCATCGTTCTGAACACCTTCGTCGGCTTCACCGCCGCCTTCTTCTCGGCCAGCTACATCGGCCACGAGCTGGAAATCGGGCGGGTGACGCCCGTCAACCTGCGTTTCTATCACGCCATGTATCAGATGATGATGTTCGGCATGAACCTCGCTCTGGTCAGCAACAATATCGGCCTGATGTGGGTGGCGATTGAGCTTGCGACGCTGACCACGGTGCTGATGGTCGGGCTCTACCGCACCCACGAGGCGCTCGAGGCGGCGTGGAAATACTTCATCCTCGGCTCGGTCGGCATCGCGCTCGCGCTCTTTGGGACCATTCTCGTCTATGTGGCGGCACAGCCGGTGCTGGGCGAAGGCATGCCCTCGATGGTCTGGAGCAATCTCATCACCCAGGCCGCGCACTTCGATCCCGCGATGCTGAACGTCGCCTTCGTGTTCCTGCTCGTCGGCTATGGCACCAAGGTCGGTCTGGCGCCATTCCACGCCTGGCTGCCCGATGCCCATGCCGAAGGCCCGACGCCGATCTCGGCGGTGCTGTCGGGGCTGCTTCTGAACGTGGCCCTCTACGCCGTGCTGCGCTTCAAGCTTCTGATGACGGCGAACGGAACGGCTGTCGCGCCGGGGCCGCTGATGATGGCGCTCGGGCTCTTGTCGCTGGTCTTCGCGGCCGCCATGCTCTACCGCCGCCGCGACATCAAGCGGCTCTTTGCCTATTCCTCGATCGAGCACATGGGCATCATCGTCTTCGCCTTCGGCATCGGCGGGCCTCTGGCCAACTTCGCGGGGCTCTTGCACATGGTCATGCACAGCCTGACCAAATCGGCGATCTTCTTTGCCGTCGGCAACGTGACCCAGATCAAGGGCACCCAGAAGCTTGACCAGATCCGCGGCCTGACGCAGAGCCACCCGCTCCTGGGCTGGGGGCTGGTGCTGGCGGTGCTGTCGATCGCCGGGATGCCGCCCTCGGGCGTGTTCATGAGCGAGTTTCTGGTCGTGACCACCACGTTTGCGCGGATGCCGCTTCTTGCGCTGATTCTGGTCTTCGGGCTTCTTCTCGCCTTCGGCGCGCTGCTGCTGCGGCTGACCGGCGTGGCCTTCGGAGAGCCCACGGGCGAGGATCACCCGATGACCGGCTCGCTCTTGCCGCTCTGGCTGCATCTGTCGCTGGTGTATCTGATCGGCCTTCACATGCCGCAGGCGATGGTGGAGTGGTTCCAGACCGTCGCGGCAATCCTGGGATGAGACGCGCATGACCAAGCTGCCCGACCTCGTCTGGATCCGCTCTCGCGACTTTCGCGCCGGACCGATCACGGCCACGCCGGTCACCCCGCAAGGCTGGACGGCGCTGGCGCATGCGCTGGCCGCCGGTCGCTTCACGCTGATGAGCCTCTGGGCCGAAGACGGCGCCGTCTGCATGGCCCTGCACGACGCCGAG
>JBGSNN010000235.1:0-4803 GCA_041739655.1 Albidovulum sp.
CTTTGACGACCGCCGGGGGCGTCGTGTCTATGGCTGGTACAAGGGCGGGGCGGGCGGGATGCACCGCGAGGAACTGTTCCCGACGCGCTACGCGCTCGATCCGGCCTATATTGCCGAAAAGCTCGGCGGCATCCTTATCGAGGAGGGGCGCGGCACCGATGAGGTCAAGGCCCGGCTTGCGGCGGTGATGGACGCGCGGCGCGCGGACAACGCGCCCGAGATCGCGGCGCGGATGCCCTATTACTGCTCCGGCTGCCCGCACAATACCTCGACCAAGGTGCCCGAGGGCTCCCGCGCCTATGCCGGGATCGGCTGCCACTACATGGTGCAGTGGATGGACCGCAACACGCTCGGCTTCACCCAGATGGGCGGCGAGGGCGCGAACTGGATCGGCGAGGCGCCGTTCTCGACGCGCGGCCATGTCTTCCAGAACCTCGGCGATGGCACCTACAACCACTCCGGCAGCCTGGCGATCCGCGCCGCCCTCGCCGCCGGGACGACGATCACCTACAAGATCCTGTTCAACGACGCCGTCGCCATGACCGGCGGCCAGCCGAACGAAGGCGGCCTGACCGCCGACCGCATCGCCCGCGAGGTGCAGGCGATGGGCGTCGAGACCATCTTCGTCGTCTATGACGAGAAGGAAGACGTCGACCGTGCGAAGTTCCCTGCGGGCCTGCCGTTCCATGAGCGACACGAGCTGCCGCTGATCCAGAGGAAGTGCACCGAAATCAAGGGTGTGTCGGTCATTCTTTACATTCAGACCTGTGCTGCCGAAAAGCGTCGCCGCCGCAAACGCGGCACCTTCCCGGACCCCGACAAGCGGGTCTTCATCAACACCGATGTCTGCGAGGGTTGCGGCGATTGCGGCGTGCAGTCGAACTGCGTGTCCATCGTGCCGGTCGAGACCGAGCTGGGCCGCAAGCGGGCGATCGACCAGTCATCGTGCAACAAGGATTTCTCCTGTCTCGACGGGTTCTGCCCGTCATTCGTGACGCTTCAAGGCGCGAAGGTGCGCAAGGCCGCCGCGGCGGAGTTCCATCTGCCGCAGATGCCCGACCCGGTGCTGCCAACGATCAGCGGCACCTACAACGTGCTCATCACCGGCGTCGGCGGCACCGGCGTCGTCACCATCGGCGCGGTTCTGGCGCAGGCGGCGCAGATCGACGGCAAGGGGGCCGGGATGATGGAGATGGCCGGCCTTGCCCAGAAGGGCGGCGCGGTCAACATCCACCTGCGCCTCGCCAACCGTCCCGAGGATATCAGCGCGATCCGCGTCGCGGTGGGCGAGGCCGATTGCGTGATCGGCGGCGATCTCGTCGTGACCGGCGGCGCCAAGACGCTCGGCCTGATGACGACGGGGCGCACCGGTGCCGTTGTGAACAGTCACGAAATCATCACCGGCGCCTTCACGCGTGACCGGGAATTTCGCCTGCCGTCCGATGCCTTGCGCGTCTCTCTTCAGGCGCGACTGAAGGAACGGGTGCAGTTCTTCGACGCCTCCGACATCGCCCGGCAGCTGATGGGAGATTCGATCTTCTCGAACATGATGCTTCTTGGTGCGGCGTGGCAGCAGGGTCTGGTGCCACTGTCAGCTGAGGCGATCCGCGCGGCCATCGCGTTGAACGGTGCTGCGGTCGAGCGCAACCAGCGCGCCTTCGAGATCGGCCGGTGGATCACGATCAATCCCGACGAGGTTTTCAAACTGGCTGAGGAACCAGTCGCAAAGCCCTTGAGTGAAAGCGAAAAGATCGACTGGCTGGCGCAGCGCCTGACGGCGTATCAGAACCCGGCCTATGCCGACCGTTTCCGCCGTCTCGTTGCCTCTGCGCCGGACAGCCTGCGTCTGTCGGTGGCCGAGGGTTACTACAAGCTTCTCGCCTACAAGGACGAATACGAGGTCGCGCGGCTGCATCTGGAGACCGCCGAAAAGGCGCGCGCGGAGTTCGAGGGCGATTTCCGCATGACCTTCCACCTCGCGCCGCCGATCCTGTCGAAGATGGGTGCGAACGGACGGCCGATGAAGAGAACCTTCGGCCCCTGGATGCTGCACGCCTTCCGCCTGCTCGCCCGGATGAGGGGGTTGCGCGGCACCGTATTCGATCCCTTCGGCCGCAGCGCCGAGCGCCGCATGGAACGCGCCCTGATCGCGCAGTACGAGGCGGACATGGCCGAAGTGCTGCCGAAGGTGACGCCTGCGACCGAGTCAGCGGTGCGCGCCCTCGCGCTTCTGCCCTTGTCGATCCTGGGCTACGGTCCGGTCAAGGAGGCCGCTGAACGCGCCGCCGCGAAGCAGCGCGAGGAGCTTTTGCACCTGATCCGCGCAGGTGTGGCGCCGCGCAAGGTGGCGGCTGAATGACTGTCACATAACTGTCGGCATCCGGCGCGACACTTCCCCGCGAGACCAGATGGGGGTCAATGGTGCAACAGGACGTCGCGCGCGAGATTTCATACGCAGCTTCGGCACGGTCGCGCGGCGGGCGTGTCCTTGTCCGGCTCATGGAAAATGCGACGGGGCGGATCGGCCTGATCCGCCGCGCGGCGGGATATGAACATGAGCTCGCCCGTGGCCGCGACTTCTGGCAGGTCATCGTCGAGCGTTACGGTCTCAGCCTCGATGTGGTCGGCGGCAGTCTTGCGTCGATCCCCGCGAACGGGCCGCTGATCCTGATCGCGAATCATCCCTACGGCATCCTCGACGGGCTGATGATGGGCTATATCCTCTCGGTCCTGCGCGGCGATTTCCGCATCATCGCGCATCAGGTCTTTCGCAAGGCGCGTGAGCTTGACCGCGTGATCCTGCCGATCGACTTCGACGAGACGGATGCGGCCGTGAAGCGCAATCTTCAGACCCGCGCCGAGGCGCTGGCCTATCTGAAGGTTGGGGGTGCGGTCGGCATCTTTCCCGGTGGCACCGTCGCGACCGCGCCAAAGCCCTTCGCGCGCCCGATGGACCCGGTCTGGCGCAACTTCACCGCCCGGATGATCGCCCGGTCGGATGCAACCGTTGTGCCGATCTATTTCGACGGCCATACCTCGCGCCTGTTTCAACTGGCGAGCCATCTGCACTACACCCTGCGCCTCGGCCTTCTCATCAAGGAGTTCCGTGCCCGTGTGGATGAACCCGTGCGCATCGTTGTCGGCAGCCCCGTTCCTCGTGCCGAAATCGACGCGCGGGCAGGGGATGCCAAAGCACTGATGGATTTCCTGCGCCGCACGACGTATGAGTTGTCGCCAGAGCCTCTGCAGTCTTTGGCATACGGCTTTGAATTCGAAGAGAAATACCGCGCCTGAGGGGGCCTTCCCCGGTCGCGGGGAGGGCAGGTTATGGCGGTTGGCATATTCGATTCGGGGCTGGGCGGTCTGACGGTCTACAGTGCCGTGGCCGCCGCGCTTCCCGATGTGGCCTTCGTCTATTACGGCGACAATGCCCATGCGCCCTACGGCGTGCGCACTGCCGACGACATCTTCAACCTGACCTGCGCCGGGGTGGAGCGGCTTTGGGCCGAGGGCTGCGATCTCGTCATCCTGGCCTGCAACACCGCCGCCGCGGTGGCGCTGAAGCGGATGCAGGAGACCTGGGTGCCGAACGACAAGCGCGTCCTCGGCGTCTTCGTCCCGATGATCGAGGCGCTGACCGAACGGCAATGGGGGGACAATTCCGCACCGCGCGAGGTTGCCGTGAAGCATGTCGCGCTCTTCGCCACCCCGGCGACGGTGGCAAGCCGTGCCTTCCAGCGCGAGCTGGCGTTCCGTGCCATCGGCGTGGACGTGGAGGCGCAGCCCTGCGGCGGCGTCGTCGATGCGATCGAGGACGGCGACGAGATCCTGGCCGAAGCGCTGGTCAAAAGCCATGTCGAGGCGCTCAAGCGGCGGATGCCGAGGCCCGAAGCGGCGGTTCTCGGCTGCACGCACTACCCGCTGATGGAGAAGGTCTTTCAAGACGCGCTCGGACCCGAGGTGTCGGTCTACTCGCAGGCCAACCTCGTCGCCGATAGTCTCAGGGACTATCTTGGCCGCAGGCCGGAGTTCATCGGGCCGGGACAGGTGTCGCGGTTTCTCACCACGGGCGATCCCGCGCGCGTCTCGGGCAAGGCCACACAGTTCCTGCGCCGCAAGATCACCTTCGAGGCGGCGTGAAACACACTGTTTCCGGTTTTGCACGGATACCCGCCACAGCTGAGCCACATTATTAACCTTTTCGCCGGTTAACCCCTTGCCGAACGATCTGTTTGCCAAGGGTGAGATGTGATGAAGCGTATGTTCCTTTCGAAATCCGTTCCGGCCGCCGCTCTGGCCGCCGCTCTGGTCGTGGTCACGCTGGCCGGGCCGGTCTCCGCTGCCACGATCAACGAAGGCAGTTTCAGCGGCGGTGATTTCAGCGGCGCCTTCGCCGCGCCGACCAGCATCGCCAATGGCTATGATACGATCACCGGATCGCTCGGCGTGGGCGACCGTGATTTCCTGTCGTTCACCGGACTGGCGACGGGGGCGCAGACCGTCACGCTCAGTCTTGCCGGCAGTGCCGGGCTTTACCTCTCGCAGGGGAGCTTCCGCTACAGCACGACGCCCTTCACCTCGAACACCTCCGGCACCTCGGCCGGCAACATCTCCATGTTCGCGTTTTTCTCGGCACCGACCCAGACGCTCTCGTTCAACCTCGGGCCGTCGTTTGCCGGGTCGCTCTATCTCAGCATGAACCTGACCTCCGGGCGGGCACTGACCTATTCGCTCAGCGTACCGGGCAACGCGCCGATCGCGCCGGTCCCGCTGCCGGCCTCCGCGCTGCTGCTCGGCGGCGGC
>JBGSNN010000240.1:0-1812 GCA_041739655.1 Albidovulum sp.
TGGTCGAGGCCGCGGTGCCCGCGCCAGAGACGGCGCAAACCGGTCTGCCGACGTTTCTTGGCAGCGGCGCGAGCCAGGCCTCGCTCGCCTCGACCTGCAACAAGATTGCGCTGATGACCTCGACCAACGGCGGCTATACCACGGTCGCCACCATGACCGACCCCTCTGCCGCGCTGGGCGAACAGTTCTGTCTTGCGCGAAGCTATGCCATCGCGACCGGCGAGGAGATGGCGGCGAAGGTCCCGGGCACCACGCCCGAGCAGATCGCCGAGCAATGCGCGGGCTTCGGCCCGGCGATGAAGCCGCAGATCGCGGCGCTGTCGCTGCAACCGGCCGCCGAGGTGCTGACCGAGGCGCGCGGCTTCGCGCTGTCCACCGGCATGTCGCCGACGCAGCTTGCGGCGACGGCGAAGATCTGCCTGTCGGTCGGCTATGCGCAGGACAACATGGATGTAGCGGTCGGGTCGGCCGTCTTGCTCGCGGCGCTGGGCGAGGCGGGATATGGCGAGCTTCTCGGCCATCACCTGTCGCAGGGATATGGCGTCGCGCAGCGGCCCGATCTGGCCTTCGACTGGTACGACATGTCGGTGGCCGCGGTCGCGAAAGGCTCTGTCCCGGTCTTCGCGCCGGGCCAGCCGGAGCGCATTGATCTGGTCCGCAAGGCCGCCTACGCGATCGTCGGGCGCGACGATGAAGCTGCCCTGCCGACGGTTCCCGCCGCTTTGCCGACGTTCAAGGTTCCGGCGCCTGCGACCGGCGCTGCCGCCGCCGTGACCGGCACCGCGAACTGAGATTGACCCGAGATATCGGGGGCCGCGCAAGCGATCGTGCGGCCCCGGACTGTCGGCGGAGTCTTTTTCGACGGGCTCCGAAAATCCCCCTTCACATCAGCGGAACCTTTGGCTAAGAAGCGCCCACCTCGCCCGAGGGTCTTCCTTGGGCCCGGTGCGGTCGTGGCGGAATTGGTAGACGCGCAGCGTTGAGGTCGCTGTGGGCTAACCCCCGTGGAAGTTCGAGTCTTCTCGACCGCACCACTCTTCCCCCCTTGTCTCTCAAAGCTTGTCGAGAAGTGCCAGAAGCCGCTGCACTTCGCGGTCGCTGAGATTACGCGTGGTCCGCGCCGAGATTGTCCGCGCGATGCCGATGGCCGCGCGCGCCGCCGCGGCGCCAGTGTCGGTCAGCGCGATGTCGAGCCGTCGGCGGTCGGTCTCCGAGGGCGTGGAGGTGACATAGCCCTTCCGCAACAGCCGCTCGATCACGCCCTTGGTCGTCGCCGCGTCCATCGCGACCTGACGGCCGAGGTGATTCTGCGACAGTGTGCCGTCTTCGAGAAGCTTGGCCAGGACCGCGAACTGGCGCGGGGTGAGGTCGGGCATCGCCGCCGAAAAGATCTCAAGGTGCTTCTGGTTCGCCACCCTGAGCTTGAAGCCGATCTGCTGGTCAAGCCGGTAGGTCCTGTCGCTCACTGCCCGATCCCCTGACTGCTGCCTGGCGCCAGCCTAGGCGGGCCGACGGCCCCGCGCCAAGCCGGAATCGCGGTTGGGGTGACATTCGCCTCGGGCCGTACTTGATGGCGGTTGTGCCGGGGTCGGCAAGAATTTGTTTGACAGCAAACAAATAACGCGCAGGAATCCGAACTGCCGCAAGTGATGCGGCAAGGGGGGCCGATGACTGCTGTTGCCGAAAGCGCGACCCGTCAGGCGGACTCGGCGAGGGCCGGGCGCATAGCCGCGTCCGGGCGCCTGCGGCTCCGGCATGGGCCGATCGACCTGATCTTCGATCTCTCCGGCGACGCGGCGGCAGTGCGGCAGG
>JBGSNN010000242.1:0-3836 GCA_041739655.1 Albidovulum sp.
CCCTATGCCGGGATCGTACGGTCGCTGGACGAAGGCGGCGACGACGATGCGGCGATGCAGCGCCTGCTCGACCGCGCCAGCTTCGAGGCGGCCCGTTCCGGAAACGTCCTTGTTGTCGGCCGCGCCAATCCGGCGACGGTCTCGGCCTTGATTGGATGGATTGCGTCGGGCCGGAAAGAGGCCGTGATCGGACCTCTTTCGGCGGTCATCGCGCGCTGATCGCGCCGAAGCTCAGCCGTTGCCGCGCCGCACGAAGAGGCCGGCATCCTCGGCCGCGGCCTTGAGCGCCTTGGACTTGTTGACGGTTTCCTGAAACTCGGCCTCGGGGTCGCTGTCATAAACGACGCCGCCGCCGGCCTGGATGTAGAGCTTGCCGTCCTTCACCACGGCGGTCCTCAGCGCGATGCACATGTCCATCTCGCCGTTGGCCGCGAAATAGCCGACGCCGCCGCCATAGATGCCGCGTTTTTCCGGTTCCAGTTCGTCGATGATCTCCATCGCCCGGACCTTCGGCGCGCCCGAGACGGTGCCTGCGGGCAGGCCGGCGAGCAGGGCCGACAGCGCATCCTCGTCGTCGCTGAGCGCGCCGACGACGTTCGAGACGATGTGCATGACGTGGCTGTAGTGCTCGATGATGAATTTCTCGGTCGGATGGACGCTGCCGATCTTTGCCACCCGGCCGACATCGTTTCGGCCGAGGTCGAGAAGCATCAGATGTTCCGCCAGTTCCTTCTGGTCGGCCAGAAGCTCCGCCTCATGGGCCTTGTCTTCCGCCGGCGTGGCGCCGCGCGGGCGGGTGCCGGCGATGGGGCGGATCGTCACCTCGCCGTCGCGCACCCGGACGAGGATTTCCGGGGACGCGCCGACGATGTGGAAGCTGCCGAAGTTGAAGAAGGTCAGGAACGGCGACGGGTTGGTGCGCCGGAGCGAGCGGTAGAGCGCGAAGGGCGGCAGGGTGAACTCCGCCGTCCAGCGCTGCGAGGGCACCACCTGGAAGATGTCGCCGGCGCGGATGTAGTCGCGCGCCTTCTCGACCGCGGCCCGGTAGCCCTCGGGCGTGAAGTTGGACCTGAGTTCGCCGACCTGCGCGCTGTCGCCGAGCGTGCGGCTTTCGCCGCCGGGCGCACGCTCCAGATCGCGCACCGCATCCATTACCCGTTCGGCCGCCTGGGCATAGGCCGCCCGCGCCGACAGGCCCGATCCGACCCAGGCGGGAGAGCAGACCGTCACCTCGCCCTTCACGCCGTCGAGGACAGCGACGATCGTCGGGCGCATCAGCACCGCATCCGGCACGCCGATCGGATCGGGGTTGACGTTCGGCAGATGTTCGACCAGCCGGATCATGTCATAGCCGAGATAGCCGAAGAGCCCGGCCGCGATGGCGGGAATACCCTCGGGCATCTCGATCCGGCTCTCCGCGATCAGTGCGCGCAGCGTTGCGAGCGGGTGGCCCGCCTCTGGCTCGAACGCTTCGGGATCAAAGCGGGCCTGACGGTTGATGCGGCTCTGCGTGCCGTGGCACTCCCAGATCACGTCCGGCTTCATGCCGACGACCGAGTAGCGCCCGCGCACCTCGCCGCCGGTCACCGATTCCAGCATGAAGCTCGTCGGCTGGGCGTCGGCCAGCTTCAGCATGAGCGACACCGGCGTGTCGAGATCGGCCGCGAGCCGCATGTGGACAAGCTGGTTGCGCCCCGCCGCCCATCCGGCTTCGAACTCCGCGAAAGAGGGTGTCAGTACCATGATCTCAGTTCATCTGCGCGTTCACGGCGGCAATCGCCCCCGGATCAAGCCGGATGCCCGCCCGCGCCTCGATCGCCTCGGTGAAAAGCTGGAAGAGGTCCTGCGCCATGGCCTGGCCCATCTGCTCCTGCACCTGCTTGTGAAGCGATGCAACCTCGGGCGCGGCCGGATCGGCGGCATTGACGGCACGGAGCGCGATCAGGAAGACCCGCCCGCCCGCGGTGACGGCTTCCGTCGTGCCCTGCGCCATTGCGAAGGCGCGTTCCGCCACCTCTGCCGGGGCGCCGTCGATATGGCCGTTGCGGGAGAATCCATCGTAGCGCGTGGTGACGAGGCCCGACCGCTCGAGCGTCGCCGGGTCGGTCGTTTCGGTCGCGATCCCGGTGGCCAGTTTCGCCAGTGCCGCCTCGGTCTCTGCCTTGGTCCAGTCCGCCACAACCTGATCGCGGACCTGATCCAGCGGCTTGAGGGCAGGCGGGTCGATCCCGTCGAGCCTGAGTGCGAAGATGCCGCCGTCCTCAAGCGTCTCCAGTTGCGGGAAATCATCCGCCGTGGCCTTGGCCGCGGCTGCGCGGAATGGCGCATAGGCGGCGATGCCGTCCTCGGTCGTGGCGGTGAAGGCGATGGTGCCAAGCTCCATGTCGCTTTCCTTCGCCACATCCTCCAGCGTCGCGCCGCTGGCCAGCAGGTCCTCGAGCTCATTGGTCTTGTCGGCGATCACGCGCCGCGCCTGATCGTAGCGCGCTTCGGACGACAGATCGTCGCGCGCCTCCTCGAAGGTCGTGGTCTGGGCATCGAGGATGCCGTTCATGGCATAGAGTGCAGGCCCGAGATCGGTCTCGACCGGCCCGACGACGCCGGGCTCGCTCAGCGCGAAGACCGCATCGCCTGCCGCGCCAAGATCGTCCTTTGTGACCTCGCCCAGATCGATATCGGTCAGTTCCAGCCCACGTTCCGTGGCAAGGCCGGCGAAATCCACCTCACCGGCGTCAAGACGTGCCTTCGCGGCGGTCGCGGCGGCGCTGTCGGGATAGACCAGCTTTTCGACCAGCCGCTTCTCGGGCGTGACGAATTCGCTGATCCGCTCGTCATAGGTCTTGCGCAGCGCCGCCTCGTCGAGCGTGACGGTGTCGGCCAGCATGTCGGGCGTCAGCCAGACATAGCTGATGCGGCGCGTCTCGGGCTGCGTGTAAGGCTCTGGATTGGCGTCGAAATAGGCCTTGATCTGATCCTCGCCGGGCGCCGCAACCGGCGCGGGCAGGTCCGCCGCGATCAGTTCCGCCAGGGTGAAATCGCGCGTCTCCGTCGCCCAGGCGGTGATCGCGCGGTTCAGCGTCTCGGGTGTCGCCACCGCGCCGACCGCAGCACCTTGCAGCAGGGTCCGCGCCGCCTCGTCGCGCAACTTCGTCTCGAACTCGCCTTCCGTCAGCCCCTCGCGCTGCAGCGCCAGCTTGTAGGCCTCGCGGTCGAACTTGCCGTCGAGGCCCTGGAACGCCGGGAACGACATGAGCCGCTTGCGCACCTCCTCGTTGCCGACCGAAATGCCGATCCGCGCCGCCTCGCCCTCGAGCGCGGCCGAGGCGAGAAGCCGGGCCTGCACGCTGCGGTCGATGCCAAGCTGCTGGGCCATCTCGAAGCTGATCGGCTGGCCGACCTGGGCCGAGGTCGCCTGCATCTCGCGACTCATCGCGCGGCCGTAATCCTGGACCGTGATCTCGCGGTCGCCGACGCTGGCGATGGCCTGCACCGATCCGCCGAGATTGCGCGCGCCAAACCCGCCGAGCCCGAGGACGAGCATCCCCATCAGTACCCAGATGATCGTGTTTCCGCGCTTCTTGCGCAGCGGGCTCGACATGAAGCTTACCTCCCCAAGGTCCGTCTCGACGGTGTTTAGGTCAGGTCGGAAGGCTGAGCAAGGCCGCGCGCCCTGTCAGCACCGAAAGGCGGCGAGGCGCCGGATCATCTCGGCGATGCCGGGCACGCCGATATTGGCGAAGGCGATGCGCAACTCGCGCGCGCCGGCGGGGTCAGTTGCCGGCCGGAACATGGTGCCGGGCAGAAGGAGCACACCGGCCTCGGCCACGAGCCGGCGC
>JBGSNN010000245.1:0-12812 GCA_041739655.1 Albidovulum sp.
GCTTCAAGAACCGCGCCTGAGCCGCTGGCCCGCGACGGCTGCGCAACTTGAAAAGCTACGCCGCCACAGGCCAGCTACCGTCACGCCAGGGGGGGCCCTTTTTCACGCCGATCGGGGGTCCCGATTGGGTGCCGGTTGACACGGTGGTCACCTCGAAGGCTGATTTTCAGACCCACGCGGGCGGTGACCGCTCTGAAATGAAGCGGGTGGACCTCACGCCCGACATGGGCAAGATGGGCTTACAGGCCACCCATGACGCCCTCCACAACCGGGTGCTTGCCGCAGCGGGCATTCCGAACTCGCTTTTCTCAGAAACGGGCAATGCGGGGGCACTCCGCGAGGCATACCGATTTTTCTCTCTGACCACGCTGGACCCCATATCAAGGGTGATTCAGCCGGAGCTAACCCGCAAGCTTGGCGTGACTAATCTCAGCCTTCAGGACACCATGTCCGCAGATACAGCGGGACGGGCGCGCAGCGTGTCCAGCTTGGTGCAGTCGGGCGTTCCTCTCAAGACGGCCATGGAGCTTGTGGGCTGGACCGACGTCAAAGTGCCTGACACTCCCCCGCCAGCCAAACCCGAGGGGGCCTGACATGCCAATGACCTTCGCTCAGAAGCTTCGGCAAGCCGCCCGGTTCAACCCGGCTTGGAAGCCCGCCCGCATATACACCTATGCGCTGGACGTGAACGGGGAGCCGATAGTTGACGCCAACGGTGCTTTCACCTTCGACATAAGCGAGGTGACTGTGGGTTTTCTTGATCGGAGAGCCGACGACAATTTTGACGTATCGGTTGCCAGCTACACGGGCGATAGCGAGCTGGTGGTGGTGACCGACCTGCCCCCAGACCCTTCGGCTATCGTCTGGATGGACGGCCTCTACTATCAGCTTAGCGACGTGCTGAGCGCGGACGTGCTGGCCAGCCAAGTCAAGTACAAGGCCAATAGCCTGCCCGATGGCGAGACGGTCAACATACGGAACGACGCCCCATGATGCCCCGCCAGTTTCCTCGCTACATACCTGAGAACCCGACCGAAGAGGAATCGGCTGCCTACCTTGCTGACCTGCTTGAGTGGCTGACGGCCAAACGCCTGCCCGACCTGAGGGAAGCCGGTTTCACCGATGCTGACCTGTTCACGCTCCGCAGGCTGGCAAAGGACTACAGAGGCGGCACCCTCAGCCCTGACAGTCACCAAGCCCTCTACGCTCTGCTGGACAAGCTGGAATCGGCTGGCACTTGGGTGTGACTCAAAGACCACTCTGCCTACACGGTTTCCGCTGCCTACAGACTGCCTACACGGCTTCAAGAAGGGAGACAGTTGACCCGGTGGGTTTCCTGTAACTCGCTGATTTTCTTGGGATTTTTGGCTCCGGCGGTAGGGATCGAACCTACGACCAATTGATTAACAGTCAACTGCTCTACCGCTGAGCTACGCCGGAACACCGGGGGGCGTATAGCAAGCGGGCGCGGGGGCGTCCAGTGGGATTTGTCACAAATTTCTCGCGCTGTCGCTGCGGCGAAAGGTTGCGTCTGGGCCCATCGCTCCGTCGCAGGACACGCGGCTTCTTTCCGTCAAATCAATCAGATGGGCCAGGACGTTCCGTTCTGCCGCAGGCCGCAAGACGTCCGGTGTCTCGACATAGATGCGGCGGGTCAGGGTGGCGCTGTCGGACGGGCCGTCGGCCAGCGCGGCGAGGATCTGCGCCTCGCGCTCAAGGCGGTGGCGGCGCAGCGCCCGGAGCCGATCCTGCGGCGCCTCCACCGGGGCGCCGTGGGCGGGGTAGTAGCGCTCTGCCGCCTCTCCCGCGAGGCGGTCGAGGCTCTGCATGAAGGCGCCCATGTCGCCATCGGGCGGCGAGATCAGCGATGTGGCCCATGCCATGACGTGATCACCGGTCAGGATCACCTCGGCGCCGTCCAGGCGGGTCGCAAAGCAGAGGTGGTTGCCGAAATGGCCGGGCGTATGGATGGCGCGCACCTGCCAGTCGCGGCCCTCCACCACGGCGCCATCGGCAAGGCAGAGGTCGGGCCGAAAGCCGCGGTCCACACCTTCGCCACCGCGGATCATTCCGGCGTCGGCAAGGGCGGCCATGGTCGCGGACCGCCCGGCCTCTGCATCGCCATAGGCGAGGACCGGTGCGCCGCTCTCAGCCGCGAGGGCGCGCGACAGCGGCGAATGATCGCGGTGCGCATGGGTGACGAAGATGTGGCTGATGCTTTCGCCGGGCTCCAGTGCCGCAAGGATCGCGGCCAGATGGCGCGGGTCCTCGGGGCCGGGGTCGATCACCGCCACCGCGCCGATGCCGAGCAGAAAGGTGTTGGTGCCATGCAGCGTCATCGGCGAGGGATTGGGCGCGAGGACAAGGCGCAGGCCCGGCGCGAGCCTTTGCACCTCGCCCGGTTGGGCGCGATAGGCCCCGTCGCCCGCCATCTTGCGCTTCCTCTCGCCGGTGCTGGCCGCTACTCTGCAGCCATGGTGTCCCAATGGATCAAGCGCTTGATGCCGCGCGGCCTTTACGGCCGTGCCGCGCTGATCCTGATCCTGCCTATCGTGACGATCCAGCTTGTTGTGTCCATAGCCTTCATCCAGCGCCATTTCGAGGATGTGACGCGCCAGATGACGACCAATGTGGTGCAGGATGTGACCCTGCTCCTGCGCCGCATCGAGGCCGCCCCGGACATCGCCGCAGCGCAGGCGGAGCTTGCCACTTTCGCCCCGCCGCTCGGGCTCACCGTGGCCTTGCCGGCGCCACTGGTATCGGGGGACCGCCGCGTCTTCTACGATTTCAGCGGCCGCGTCGTCATCGCCACCCTGCGCGAGGCCTTTCCTGAAATCACCGCGATCGACCTCAAGGATCTGCGGACCGTCAGGATCACCATGGCGACGGCGCAGGGGCCGATGCAGATCGAACTGCTGCGGCGGCGGGTGTCGGCCTCCAACCCGCATCAGCTTCTGGTGCTGATGGTGCTGACCAGCCTTCTGATGACTGCCATTGCCTTTGCCTTCCTGCGCAACCAGTTGCGCCCGATCCGGCGGCTTGCCCATGCCGCGGAGGCCTTCGGCAAGGGCCGCAGCGTCCCCTACCGTCCGGTCGGGTCGATCGAGGTGCGGGCGGCGGGCAATGCCTTTCTCGACATGCGGGCGCGGATCGAGCGGCAGATCGAACAGCGCACGCTTTTGCTGTCGGGGGTCAGTCACGATCTGCGCACGCCGCTGACGCGCCTCAAGCTCGGTCTGTCGCTGCTTGACGAGGGCGAAGAGACCGAGGCGATGCGGCGCGACATATCCGAGATGGAGGGGCTGCTCGAAGCCTTCCTGAACTTCGTGCGCGAGGATGCGCTGGACGAAGCGGCGCGGCGCGTCGATCCGGTGCCCCTGGTGCGCGCCGTGGTCGAGGATGCCCGGCGCGGCGGACAGGCCGTCACCCTTTACAGCGTCGAGGGTGCCGGACAGGCGATGCTGCGCGAGGGTGCGGTGCGCCGGGCCCTTGGCAATCTCATTGGCAATGCGGTGCGCTATGGATCGCGCGCCGAGGTCTCCCTGTCGATCGGTGACCGCGCGGTTCGCGTCACCGTCGAGGACGACGGCCCCGGCATTCCGAAGGCGCAGCGCGAGGAGGCAATGCGCCCGTTCACGCGGCTCGATACCGCGCGCAACCAGAATCTCGGCGTCGGCGTCGGCCTCGGCCTTGCCATCACCGCGGATATCGCCCGCAGCCACGGCGGCACGCTGCGTCTCGGCGACAGCGAGCGGCTTGGCGGCCTCAGGGCCGATCTGGTGCTGGCGCGCTGAGGATCAGGTCAGCATCATCCAGCCGATCACCGCCCAGATCGCCAGCGACATGACGATGGCGGGCAGGATCCACCAGCCCGGCGGAAACGGCCGATCTGCAAGCGCCTCGGGCTCCAGCTCCGGCTCCGGCGGCGGCAGGACCATCTGCTCCTGCTCATACCAGCGATTGAGCGCTTCGCCCCAGAGATCATCGGCCGCATCCGCGGCTTGGGTGCTACCCCCAGGTTTGGTCATCACAAGTCCCCTTCTACCCAGCGTCAGGCTAAAGCCGGGTGTTTGCGGGAAGCTTAACGGGCGCCCGACCGTCGTCGGTTTTCCCGATCATGGCCGATGCCAGCCGTCGGCGCGGCGCTTGGGCCTTTATTTCGCTGCCCCGGCTTGATACCAGCGCAGGGTCCACCCCTCTCGCGGTCCGGAATCCCGATGGTCGAAGACAGTCAGAAACTTCCGGGCGCAGCGGCCCCGAGCGGGCGTGACGGGACGCCGCGCAACCTCGTCTGGCGGCTCTTGAAGGACGGGCTGCGCACTCAGGGCTGGCTCTATGCGATTGCCGTCGTGGCAATGTGCGCGGTCGCCGCCAGTTCGGCGCTGACCGCCTGGGTGATGGAAGGCATCATTGACGCCCTCACCGCCGACAGCGACCGTGGCCGCGTCCTCGGGATCTCGCTTCTGGTCGCGGGCATCTTCACCGTGAAGGGCATCGCGACCTATATCCAGATGGTCGCCATGGCGCGCGCGGGCAACCGGATCGTCGCGCTGAACCAGTCGCGGCTTTACGACAAGCTGATGCGGCAGGGCGTGGCCTTCTTCACGCTGACCGACTCCTCCGACATCCTGCTGCGCGTGACGCAAAGCGCCCAGCGCGCGCGCGCGCTCATCGACCTTCTGGTCTCGACCTTCATCCGCGATCTGCTGACGCTTCTCGGCCTTGTGGCGGTCATGGTCTATCAGCAGCCGCTGCTTTCGGCGGTCTCGCTGATCGTCGGGCCGGTCGCGCTTGTGGGGTTGCGGCTGATCGTCAACCGCGCGCGCAGCGTGGTCGCCAAGGAGATGGTGTCGCTGGGCGAGATCCTGAAGGTCATGCAGGAGACGGCCAAGGGCATCCGGGTGATCAAGGTCTTCGCGCTCGAAGAGCGGATGAGCGAACGCATGGAACGCGCCATCCGCGCGGTCGAGGACCGCTCGAACGCCGTGATCCGCCTGCAGGCGATCACCAGCCCGCTGATGGAAACCCTGTCGGGATTCGCCATCGCGCTCGTCGTCTGGATCAGCGCCAATGGCATCTTCGGCGGCGAGCCGACGACGCCGGGCCAGCTCATGTCCTTCGTGACCGCGCTTCTGATGGCCTATGAGCCGGCCAAGCGGCTCTCGCGGATGCGGATCAATGTCGAACAGCAGATGGTCGGCGTCCGGATGATGTTCGGCCTTCTCGATCAGGGCGAGACCCTGACCGAAGCGCCGGATGCGGTCGATCTGGCCAGCGGCCCCGGCGAGGTGGCGGTGCGCGGCGTGAGCTTTGCCTATCAGGACGGCCAGCCGGTCCTGCGCGATGTGAGCGTGGTCTTCGAGGCCGGCAAGACGACGGCCCTTGTCGGCGCCTCCGGCAGCGGCAAATCGACGCTTCTGAATGTCGTCATGCGGCTTTACGATCCGATCGAAGGCGCGGTCCTTGTGGACGGCCGTGACATCCGGGGCGTCACCTTTGCCTCGCTCCGGCGCCGCATGTCATTCGTCGGGCAGGACACCTTCCTGTTCTCGACCTCGGTGATCGAGAACATCCGCATCAGCCGGCCCGAGGCCACCGATGACGAGGTTCGTGCCGCTGCCCGCGCCGCCCATGCACACGAGTTCATCGAGACGCTGCCGCAGGGCTACGCGACCGAGGTCGGCGAGAATGGCGCGTTCCTCTCGGGCGGCCAGCGCCAGCGTCTCTCATTGGCGCGCGCGATCCTCCGGCAGGGCGAGATCCTGCTGCTGGACGAGGCGACAAGCGCGCTTGACGCAACCTCCGAGGCCCATATCAAGGACGCGCTCCGCGATGTGACGAAGGGCGTCACGACCATCGTCATCGCGCACCGCCTGTCCACCATCCTCGAAGCCGACCGCATCGTGGTGATGGATCAGGGCCGCGTCACCGAGACCGGTACCGCAACCGAGCTTCTGGCCATGGACGGCACCTTCCGCGAGCTCTTTCGCAAGCAGTTCGGGGGCGCGGATCTGGCCGGCCTCGGGGACGCGATCCCCGGGAACGACGACTAGACGCCATCGTCGAAGGGCTCAAAGCTCGCGGCACTCGACCGGCGCCAGCGCTTGAGATAGCCGAAGCGGTCATCATCCTCGCGCAAAAGAAAGCCCACCGGCATGTAGGGATAGACATCCTCGCCCGTCACCATGTCACGGTCGTTCTCGCGCATCAGCAGGTGATGGGGATAAAAGCCGCTCGGATGTGTGAGACCGGCGGCGCCGGTCATGTCGCCAAGGGCTTTCAGCGTGTTGCGATGAAAGTTGGCGACACGCTCGGCCTTGGCGGGCACCACGAGGGCGCGGTAGCGCCGCGGGTCCTGGGTCGTCACCCCGGTCGGGCAGTGGTTGGTATGGCAGGCCTGCGCCTGGATGCAGCCGATGGCGAACATGAAGCCGCGCGCCGAATTGGCCCAGTCGGCGCCGAGGGCGAGGGCCTTGGCAATATCGAAGGAATGGATCAGCTTGCCGGAGGCGCCGATCCTGATCTTCTCGCGCAGGCCGACGCCGCGCAGCGCGTTGTGCGCGAAGGTCAGCCCTTCGACCAGAGGCATCCCCATATGGTTGGTGAACTCCAGCGGCGCCGCGCCGGTGCCGCCCTCCTTGCCATCCACGACGATGAAATCGGGCGTGATGCCGGTCTGCAGCATGGCGCGCAGGATGCACATGAACTCGCGCCGGTGACCGATGCAGAGCTTGAAGCCGATCGGCTTGCCCTTGGACAGTTCGCGCAAGTGCTGGATGAACTCCATCATCTCGATCGGCGTGGTAAACGCCGAATGCGAGGCCGGCGAGAGGCAGTCCTGCCCCATCGGAATGTCGCGTGCCGCGGCGATTTCGGGGGTGATCTTCGCGGCGGGAAGGACACCGCCCTGGCCGGGCTTGGCGCCCTGGCTCAGCTTGATCTCGATCATCTTCACCTGATCTTCGGCCGCCACGGCGGCGAATTTCTCGGCGTTGAAGCTGCCATCATGGTTGCGGCAGCCGAAATAGCCCGACCCAAGCTCGTACACGAGGTCGCCGCCGCCCTCGCGGTGATAGCGGCTGATGCCGCCCTCGCCGCTGTCATGGTAGAAGTTGCCCATCTTCGCGCCCGTGTTCAACGCGAGGATCGCATTCGCCGAGAGCGCGCCAAAACTCATCGCCGAAATGTTGTAGATCGAGGCATTGTAGGGTTGGGTGCAGTCCGGTCCGCCGATCGTCACGCGAAAATCGCTGCTGTCGATCTGGCGTGGCCGGATCGAATGGGTCAGCCACTGGTAGCCGGCGTCATAGACGCGCTTCTTGGTGCCGAAGGGTCGCTTGTCCTCGACGTTCTTGGCGCGTTGGTAGACGATGGCGCGCGCCTCGCGCGAGAACGGCACCTCATCCTCGTCCGATTCGATCAGGTACTGGCGGATCTCCGGCCGGATCAGCTCAAAGAAATACCGGACATGGCCAAGCACCGGATAGTTGCGCAGCACGGCATGGGTGGATTGTGTCAGGTCGCGAAAGCCGATGAAGCTGCAAAAGCCGAAGAGCAGCGCCGGGATCAGATAGTAACCGGACCAGGCCAGCCCCGCGAGGGACAGGAGCGCCAGAAGGATACAGAGCGCCAGCGACGAAAATCGCAGGTAATTGGAAATCATGGTGTCTCCTCCGGGATCGCCGCCAGGATCCTGCGGTTCCGTTTCGCAAGTAGTCGCCCAAAAAATGGGCAGGCCGCAACATATTCCCGACCATCGCTGACGAATTCTTGATGCGCGACGGTCAAGTGCTCGTGAAGCTCCGCGCAGAACCAAAGCAGATCCGCCCTGCGCCAGCACGGGCCGGGGGCTGCCGCCAGGGTCAGAGCCGCCGCCCGGTCTCGGGGTCGAATAGGTGCAGCATGTCGCGGTTCGGCGTGACGTGGATCGCGCGGCCGGGCGTCAGTTCCATGTGACCGGGCACCCGCACGACGAGACTGTCAGGCGAGACGGCGCTCAGCCTCCCGTGCGCATAAGCATCGGCACCAAGCGTCTCGACGGCATGGACGATGACCGGAAAGCTGCCCGCCGTCCCCTCGGGCGCAAGCCCGAAATGTTCCGGCCGGATGCCGAGCCTGACCGATTTCAGCGCGCCGACCGAGGCCGGCTGGTGCTCCGGCAGGCCGATCTCCGGCCCGCCGTCGATGATCACGCCGTTACCGGCCTTGTTGATGCGCGCCGGCAGGATGTTCATCGCGGGCGAGCCGATGAACCCTGCCACGAAGATATTGGCGGGGCGGTCGTAGATCGCCATCGGCGTGTCGATCTGTTCGGCCACGCCCGCATTCATCACGATCAGCCGGTCGGCGAGCGTCATCGCCTCGACCTGATCATGCGTGACATAGAGCGAGGTGATGCCGACGGTGCGCTGCAACTCCTTGATCTGAAGCCGCATCTGCACCCTGAGCTTGGCATCGAGGTTCGACAAAGGCTCATCGAAAAGAAACGCCGCCGGATCGCGCACCAGCGCGCGCCCCATCGCCACCCGCTGGCGCTGCCCGCCCGACAGCGCGCGCGGCTTGCGCGCGAGATAAGGCGTGAGATCGAGCATTTCGGCGGCGCGGCGCACCTTCTCGTCGCGTTCTGCCTTCGGCATCCCGCCGATCTTCAGGCCGTATGCCATGTTGTCGGCGACGGTCATGTGGGGGTAGAGCGCGTAGTTCTGAAACACCATCGCAATGTCGCGCTCGCGCGGCTCAAGCTCGTTCACCACCCGGCCGCCGATCTTCACGACGCCCGAGGTAATCGCCTCAAGCCCCGCCACCATCCGCAGCAGCGTGGACTTGCCGCAGCCCGATGGCCCGACGATGACGACGAATTCACCGTCCTCGACATCGATCGACACGCCGTGGATGACCTCGGTCTTGCCATAGCGCTTGCGGACGTCCTTGAGGGAAAGGGTGGCCATTACTTTTCGGTCTCCACAAGGCCCTTCACGAACCATCGCTGCATCAGCACCACGACCAGCACCGGCGGCAGGATCGCCAGAACCGCCGTCACCATCACCAGATGCCAGGGCGTATCGGCATCGGCGAAGGAAATCATCTTTCTGAGCGCGATGACGATGGTGTTCATCTCGTTCGAGTTCGTCACCAAGAGCGGCCAGAGATACTGGGTCCAGCCGTAGATGAAGAGGATCACGAACAAGGCCGCGATATTGGTGGCCGACAGCGGCAAGAGGATATCGCGGAAAAAGCGCCACGGCCCCGCGCCATCGACCCGCGCCGCCTCCAGAAGCTCGTTCGGGATGGTCATGAAGAACTGCCGGAAAAGAAGCGTGGCGGTGGCCGAGGCGATCAGCGGCAGGATCAGGCCGGCATAGGTGTCGATCAGGTGCAGGTTCACCATGACCTTGTAGGTCGGCAGGATGCGCACCTCGACCGGCAGCATCAGGGTGATGAAGATCAGCCAGAACATCGCCATGCGGAGCGGAAAGCGGAAGAACACGATGGCATAGGCCGAGGCCATCGAGATGAGGATCTTGCCGATGGCGATGCCGAGCGCCACGACCGTGGTATTGACCAGCAGCCGCGCCACGCTGACCCCGCCGATGCGTCCGATGCCGCCGGTCAGCGCGTCGTGGTAGTTCGCTGCCGCCTCGGGTCCCGGCAGGAACGGCAACGGCGGGCGCAGGATGGTCTGCAGGGAATGGGTCGAAGCGACCGCGACATAGTAGATCGGGAAGGCGACGATCACCGCGCCGAGGATGAGAAGGACATGCGCCGCGATGCGACCGGGCAGCTTGGCGCCCACCATCTCATGCTCAGCCATAATGCACCCGCCGTTCGATGAAGCGGAACTGGAAGGCGGTGAGGCCGATCACCAGCACCATCAGGATCACTGACTGCGCCGCCGAGGTACCAAGCTGCAGGTTCACGAAGCCGTCGTTATAGACCTTGTAGACAAGCGTCTCGGTCGATTTGCCGGGGCCGCCGCTGGTGACGGCATGGATGATCCCGAAGGTGTCGAACAACGCATAGACGCTGTTGACGACGAGAAGGAAGAACGTTGTCGGCGCGAGCAGCGGAAACACGATCGTCCAGAACCGCCGCCTGCCGTTTGCGCCATCGATCGCCGCCGCTTCGATCAGGGACTTCGGAATCGCCTGCAACCCCGCGACAAAGAACAGGAAGTTGTAGCTGATCTGCTTCCAGCTCGCGGCCGCGATCACCAGGATCATCGCCTGCTGTCCGTTCAGAAGCGGGTCCCAGGTGATGCCGAGCTTTTTCAGCGGCCAGGCGAGCGATCCGAACGACGGGTTGAACATGAAGAGCCACAGCATCCCCGCGATGGCTGGGGCGACGGCATAGGGCCAGATCAGGATCGTCCGGTAAAACCCTTTTCCGCGCACGACTTTTTCGGCCTGCACCGCCAGCAGAAGGGCAATCGCCATCGACAGGAACGCGGTCAGGATCGAGAATGTCACCGTGACCTTGATCGCATTCAGATAGGCCGGGTCGGCCAGCACCTTTTCGAAATTGGCCAGCCCGACAAACCGCGTCTTGAGGCCAAAGGCATCCTCGCGCAGCGTCGATTGCCAGAGCGCCTGAAACGCCGGCCAGTAGAAGAAGACAAGCGAAATCAGAAGCTGCGGCGCGATCAGCAGCCAGGGCAGAAGCTTGTGGGGGAAGACTGCGCGGTTCATCGGGGAAAGGCCGCGCCCGCACTCGCGGGCGCGGCCCCTTGCCTTAGTCGGCCATCGCTTCCGCGATCGCGGCATTGCCGCGCGCGACGGCGCTGTCGAGTGCCTGCTGCGCGGTCTGTTCGCCCGCCAGCATCTTCTCGAACTCCTCGTTCTCGATGTCGCGGATCTGCGGCAGGTTGATAAGCCGCACACCGCGCGAATTGGCGGTCGGCGCCTTGCCGAGCATCTGCGTGATCGGCGTCTCGCGGCCGGGGTTCTTGTCGTAGAAGCCGCTCGCCTTGGTCGCCTCATAGGCCGCCAGCGTCACCGGCAGATAGCCCGATGTCTGGTGCAGGAAGGTCTGCACCTCGGTCTGCGACAGATAGGCGAAGAAGGCCGCCACGCCCTTGTAGGTCTCGTCGGACTTGCCGCCCATGACCCAGAGGCTGGCGCCGCCGGGAATGGTGTTCTGCGGCGCGCCCGCGGCGTCGCTGTCATAGGGCAGTTGGCCGATGCCGTAGTTCATGCCGGACTTCACGATGTCACCAAGCCCGCCCGAGGATTCGGTGAAGATGCCGCATTCGCCCGCAAGGAAGATCTGCTTGGCCTCCGAGGTGCGGCCGCCGTATTTGAACGTGCCGTCCTTGGCGAGGTCGGCGAGGGCCTGGAAGTGGTTGACATTGATCGGCGCATTGATCTGCAACTCGGGCACGCCGTCTGGCTGCAGGCCGTTCTCCAGCGTCGCATATGGCACATCGTTCCAGGCCGCGAAGTTCTCGAGGTGGATCCAGGTCAGCCAGGTCGAGGTATAGCCACAGGGCGCGGCACCAGACGACTTGATCGTCTTCGCCATGTCCCAGACCTCGTTCCAGGTCTTCGGCGGCGCGTTCACATCAAGCCCCGCCTTCGCGAAGATATCCTTGTTGTAGTAGAGGATCGGCGAGGACGAGTTGTAGGGGAACGACAGCATGGTGCCGTCAGGCCGTGAGTAATAGGCGACGATGCCGGGCAGGTATTGCGACTTGTCAAAGGTCATCCCGGCCCCTTCGAGGACCTCGGCGACCGGTTTCACCGCACCTTCGGCGGCCATCATCACGCCGGTGCCGACATCGAAGACCTGAATGATGTCAGGGGCTTGTCCGGCACGGAACGCAGCGATGCCGGCATTCAGCGTTTCCGGATAGGTGCCCTTGAAACTCGGCATCAGCTTGTAGTCGGACTGGCTCGCGTTGAAGTCGTCGGCGATCTTCTGGACCACTTCGGCATTGGCGCCGGTCATGGCATGCCACCAGCTGATCTCGGTCTGTGCCGATGCTGGAAGTGCCAAGGCGCCCGCGGCGATGATAGTTGAAATGAGGCTTGGTTGGTTCATGGTCTGCTCCCTTTGGGTCGGCATTCCGGCGGTTCCGGGCCGACGCCGTTCTAGCCGCCGCACCGTGACAGCAGAATGACGCGGGCCAGCGAAACGCGGTGCGTGTCAGGCGGTGGCGCCACCGGGGCGTTCCTCCCTCCGCCAAGTGAGGTCAGGTTAGGGCTTTTGTGACGATCCGCAAGCCGTCTTGATCAGGGCAGACGGATTTCGATCAGGCGCGGGCCTTCGGCGCCAGCGGCGCGGATCAGCGCCGCGCCAAGCCCCTCGGTGCCGTCGAGCGCCTCTGCCGCCATACCGTAGGCCTTTGCGATCAGGGTGAAATCCGGCGCGGACGGGGTGACGCCTACCGGCGTGATGCCAGCTTCGATCATGGAGTGCGCGATCTCGCCATAGCCGTGGTTGTTCCAGACCAGAAAGATCACCTTCGCCGCCTCATCCATCGCGGTGCCAAGCTCGGCCAGGCAGAACTGAAAGCCGCCGTCCCCGACCAGGCAGACCACGGCGCCCCGGCCGGGATCGGCCAGCGCCGCGCCGATGGCGGCAGCCGGGCCATAGCCGAGCGTGCCAAAGCCGGTTGCGGAATTGAACCATGCGCCGGGCCGGGCGATCTCGGAGTAAAGGTTGCCGGCATAGACGAGCTGCGTCGAATCGCCGACGATGGCGGCACCGGGCAGGGTTTCGGTGATGGTGCGGATCACCGCGATCTCGTGCTGCATCTTCGGGCCGAGGGCGGCAAAGGCCGCCCTGCGCGTCGCCGCCGCCCGTTCGGCGCCGTC
>JBGSNN010000251.1:0-5163 GCA_041739655.1 Albidovulum sp.
GGCTCGGCGGCTGGCGGCTCGGCGCGCCGGTGGCCGCGCTCGCGGCTCTCGTCGCCGCGACCGGGCAGTGGGAGAAGGCGATGATCACCGTCTATCTCTGCGGCATCTCAGTCATGTTCGCTATGGCTCTCGGCGTGCCGCTCGGCATTCTCGCGGCCGAGCGCGAGCGGCTCTGGACATTCGTCCGCGCCGTCATAGACACGCTGCAGACGCTGCCTTCGTTCGTCTATCTCATGCCTGCCGTGATGCTTTTCCGGGTCGGCGACTTCACCGCGATGATTGCGGTCGTGGCCTATTCGGTCGCGCCGGCGATCCGCTACACGGTCCTGGGGTTGCAGGGCGTCGATCCGCGGCTGGTCGAGGCGGGGCGCGCGATGGGCGCGACGGAGGGGCAGATTCTCTGGCGGATCAAGCTGAGGCTCGCGCTGCCGGAGATCCTTCTCGGTCTCAACCAGACGATCATGTTCGCGCTCTCGATGCTGGTGATCACCGCGCTCGTCGGTACCCGCGACCTCGGCCAGGAGGTCTATATCGCGCTGACCAAGGCCGATCCGGGGCGCGGGCTTGTGGCCGGACTCGCGGTGGCCTTCATCGCGATCATCGCCGACCGGCTGATCCAGGGGGCGGCGCGGGCGGCGCGGGTGCGGCTCGGACTCGGGGAGGGGGCGCAATGAATGTTGGCGGCGCGTCTGCGGTGGCGTCGGAAGCCTCCGGCGGAGGTATTTTTGGCAAGATGAAATGGCTGCGGGGATGACGGGTCTTGCGGGTCTGGATGCCTTGCCGTGTTGGCGGGGGCCGATCGTCGCCGAGCCCTTGCGCGGCGGGCTGTCGAATGAAAGCTGGAAGGTCGTCGATGCGGCCGGGGTGCATGTCGTGCGCTTCGGTGCGGAGTTTCCGTTCCACCATGTCAGCCGCGCGGGCGAGGTGATGGCGGCGCAGGCGGCGCATCGAGCCGGCTTTGCGCCCGAGGTCGAGTTCGCCGCGCCCGGGGTGATGGTGTCGCGCTTCGTCGAAGCGCGGACCTGGGGGGCGGCGGAGGTGCGGGCCGACCCCGCGCGGGTCGGGCGCCTGCTCAGGGATTTCCATGCGCGGATGCCGGGCGAGGTCTCCGGTCCGGGCGCGATCTTCTGGGTCTTCCATGTGATCCGTGACTATGCCCGCACGCTTGCCCAACACGGCAGCCGCTTTGCGGGCGCGTTGCCGCGCCTGGTGGGGGTCGCCGCGGCGATGGAGGCAGCCCAGGTGCCGTTGCCGATCGTCTTTGGCCATCACGACCTCTTGCCGGCGAATTTCCTCGAAGACGGCACCGGCCGTCTCTGGCTGATCGATTACGAATACGCGGCTTTCGGCACGGCGATGTTCGACCTTGCCGGGGCGGCCTCGAATGCCGGGATGACGTCGGGCGAGGCGGAGGTGCTGCTGGCCGCCTATTTCGGCCGGGCGCCCGATGCCGCCACGCGGCGCGCCTTCGATGCGATGCAATGCGCGAGCCTCGCGCGCGAGGCAATGTGGGCGATGGTGTCGGAGATCTTCCTTGCCGCCCCCGGCGCCGACTACGACGCCCATGCCCGCGACTATCTCGGCCGGCTCGAGGCCGCGCTCGACTGTTTTCAATCCTCTTACGGAAAGATCACCCCATGACCTTGCCCGCCCAAGCGCAAATCGTCGTCATCGGCGGCGGCATCATCGGCAGTTCCACCGCCTATCATCTGGCGCGCGACCACAAGGCGGATGTGGTGCTGCTGGAGCAGGGGCGGCTCACCTCGGGCTCCACCTGGCACGCGGCGGGGCTCGTCGGGCAGTTGCGCAGTTCCGCCTCGATCACCCGGGTGCTGAAATACTCGGTCGATCTCTACAAGGGGCTCGCCGCCGAGACCGGGCTCGAGACCGGGTGGAAGATGACCGGCTGCCTGCGACTGGCGACGAATGATGACCGCTGGACCGAATACAAGCGGCTGGCGACAACGGCGCGCAGCTTCGGCATGGAGATGCACCTGATCTCGCCGGCCGAGGTCAAGAGGATGTGGCCGCTGATGGAGGTCGGCGATCTGGTGGGCGCAAGCTGGTTGCCGACGGACGGGCAGGCCTCGCCCTCGGACATCACGCAGAGCCTTGCCAAGGGGGCGCGGATGCACGGGGCGCGGATCTTCGAGGGTGTCCGGGTGACGGGTTTCGGGATCGAGGCGGGGCGCATCACCAGCGTGAAGACGCGCGGTGGCGACATTGCCTGCGAGAAGGTGGTGAACTGTGCCGGGCAATGGGCGCGGCAGGTCGGCGCGATGGCGGGGATCAACGTGCCGCTGCAGCCGGTGAAGCACCAGTATATCGTGACCGAGAGGATCGCGGGTCTGGCTGCGGACGCGCCGACGATCCGTGACCCCGACCGGCGCACCTATTTCAAGGAGGAGGTCGGCGGGCTTGTCATGGGCGGCTATGAGCCGAACCCGCAGCCCTGGACCATGGGCGACGTGCCCGACGACTGGGAGTTCCGGCTTTTCGACGACGATTTCGACCATTTCGAACAGCATATGGATCAGGCGATTGCGCGTGTCCCGGCACTCGCCGAGGCCGGCGTCAAGCAGATGATCAACGGGCCGGAAAGCTTCACGCCGGATGGCAACTTCATCCTTGGGGCCGCGCCGGAATGCGCCAACATGTATGTCGGCGCGGGCTTCAACGCCTTCGGCATCGCGAGCGGGGGCGGGGCGGGCTGGGTGCTGGCGGATTGGGTGATGAAGGGCGAGGCGCCACTGGACCTCTGGTCCGTGGACATCCGGCGGTTTTCCGGGATGCACCGGGATCGGCAATGGGTCTGCGACCGTACGCTGGAAGCCTATGGCAAGCACTACACCATCGGCTTTCCGCATGAGGAATATGAGAGTGGCCGGCCACGGATCGTCTCGCCGCTCTACGACCGGCTGAAGGCGCATCGCGCGGTCTTCGGCTCGAAGCTCGGCTGGGAGCGGCCGAACTGGTTCGCGCCCGAGGGGATGAAGGCGCGCGACATCTATTCGATGGGGCGGCAGAACTGGTTCGGGCCGGTGGGCGAGGAGCACGCCCACGTGCGCGCGGCGGTCGGCATCTTCGACCAGTCCTCCTTTGCCAAGTACGAGGTGACGGGGGCGGATGCGGCGCGCGCGCTGGACTACGTCTTCGCCGGCGACGTGATGAAGGCGCCGGGGCGGCTGACCTATACGCAAGCCCTGAACACGCGCGGCGGCATCGAATGCGACCTGACGGTGGCGCGGCTCGCCGAGGACCGCTTCTACATCGTCACCGGCACCGGGTTCCGCAGCCATGACCTTGCCTGGATCGCCGAGCATCTGCCAGAGGGCGATGTCGCGATCCGCGATATCACCGAGGACTGGGGCACGCTGTCGCTGATGGGGCCGAAGGCGCGCGCGGTGCTGGCCCGGGTGACGGCGGCCGACGTGTCGAATGAGGCGTTCGCGTTCGGCCATGTGCGTGAGGTCGGCATCGCGGGGGCGACGGTGCGCGCGCTGCGCGTCACCTATGTCGGCGAGCTTGGCTGGGAACTGCATGTACCCTTGCCGGCCACAGGTGCCGTCTTCGATGCGCTGATGGCCGCGGGGGCAGGCGAGGGCATCCGGCCCGTCGGCTACCGGGCGCTGGAGAGCTTGCGGCTGGAAAAGGGCTATCGGGCCTGGTCCTCGGACATCACGCCGAACGATACGCCCTATGAGGCGGGGCTCGGCTGGGCGGTGAAGATGCGGACCAACCGGCCCTTTGTCGGACGCGAGGCGCTGCAACGGCAGGCCGGGGCCGCGCTGACCAAGCGGTTCGCGGGCTTTACGCTCGACGATCCCGATGTAGTGCTGGTGGGACGCGAGACGATCCTGCGCGATGGCGCGCCGGTGGGCTATCTGACCTCGGGCGGCTATGGCTACACGCTGGGTCAAAGCGTCGGCTACGGCTATGTCCGCAGTGCGGACGGCGTGACCGACGCGGCCCTGACCGCGGGCCGCTACGAGCTGGTGGTGGCCAACGACGTGGTGCCCGCGCGGATCGGGACTCGACCCTTCTTCGACCCCGAGGGGCTGCGCGTGAAGGCCTGAGCCGATGCGCACGTGGCGCCGGCGGATGCCTCCGGCGGGACTATTTTGACGACGATGAAGGCCGGGGTCAGGCGCTCTTGCGGAGGACGACGGCGAGGCTCGGCACGGTGCCCGCCTCGCCCGGCATCGAGACGTAGGGCCGGGTTTGCTCGATCAGGGTGACCGCAAGGTCGGCCAGATGCGCGGCGAAGCCATCGGCCCAGAGCGTCGTCTTTACCGTCAGCACGAGGACCCCGCCGGGGCGGCAGATGCGGACGAGATCGTCGAGCCCCTCGGGTCCGACATGGCCGGTGGTGAAGACGCCGGACGAGACGACGCCCGCAAAGGCATCCGCTGCGAACGGCAGGCGGGTGCCGAGCGCAGCGCGGTGAAGCCCGTCATAGCTGCCTTTTGCCCGCGCGACGGCCAGCATGCCATCGGAAATATCAAGTCCATGAACAATGGGATAGCCTGCGATCTTCAACCACTCTCCGAGGAGTCCGGTGCCCGCGCCGGCATCAAGGACGGGGGCGGCGCCCTTGGGCAGGTGGCGGCTCAGAAGGGCGAGGCAGATCGTCGGATGGCGGTAGCCCGCCCGCGCCATGTCGGCGTCGTAGCCGGCCGCCCAGCCGTCGTAGAGGGCGGCGACCTCATCGCGCGACTGCGCGCCGTAGACCGCGCCCAACGGGCCCTCATGTTCCGCTGCCATCCGCCGTCCTCCGCCGTACAGGGTTGACGCGACGATAGTCCCGGTGCGTGATCGGGGAAAGTCCTGCGGCGGGGAAGGGAGTGAAAAGATGGATGCAGAGACCGAGGCGCGACTCAGGGCGGCAGTCGGGGCGGTTCCGGCGCTGGATGCTCAGGGCGCGCCGGAGCGGATGGGCGGGCTGACCAATCTTGTGTTCCGCGTCGGGGCCTATTGCCTGCGCCTGCCGGGCAGGGGCACCGAAGCCTACATCAACCGTGCGAACGAGGCGGTGGCGGCCGAGGAGGCGGCGCGCGCCGAGGTCAGCCCGGAGCTGATCCATTGCGATCCCGCGACCGGTCTGATGGTCACGCGCTTCATCGACGGGGCGGCGACGATGAGCCCCGCGGCCTTCCGGAGCCG
>JBGSNN010000261.1:0-3562 GCA_041739655.1 Albidovulum sp.
GCTCAGCGCCATTTGCGCGGCCGAAACGCCATCGACCCGCGCCGCCGCCGCCATGGCGCGCACCTCTGCCGTAACCCGGTCTTCGGCAAGTGCTGCCATCCGCCCGGTCAATTCGTGCATGTCGTGCTGCGCCACCTCGACCCCCAGCCGGGCACGCAGCGCGTTGGAGGAAACCTCCATGTTGTAGAACGTCATCGCCAGGCCGCCGATGACACCGACGCGGGCCCCCGCCAGCGCCTTGGCCGAGCCGAGGGCCTGCAGGGTGTGGCCAAGGCGCGCCTGCAGGGCGGGGCTCTCCGGGGCGCCATGATACCATTGCACCGGGCTGCGCCGCAGATCGCGCACCTGCCGCGCAATCGACAGCGACATGTTCAGCGACACGAAATTGTTGAGCTGCACATCGCCCACCAGCCGCGGCTCGGGCACCGACCAGAACCCCGCCCGAAGGGGCGATGCAGCAAGGGTGCGCGACACGTCGCCCATGGTGAACCCGCCGTGCAGGAGCAGCACGAAATCAGCCCCCGCCGCCTGGCAGGCCTCAAGCGCCCTTTGCGTGTCGCGTGCGTCCATCGGCACCTCGGGCACCACGAACAGCCGCGCGCCCTGCGCCTCGCAGAGCGCAGCAAGTGCCGCCTCGGCGCGCGCCCAAACCCCGTGCTTTTCTGGAAAGTAGCTCGGAAGCGAGGCCCGTATCAGGGCAACCGTCAGAGCCTTCGCCATCTTTCCCCTCATCATATCCGCAAATAGCCTCCATCGACCACCAGCGAGGTGCCCATGACATATCGTGCCATGTCTGAGGCAAGAAAGACGCAGGCGTCCGCCACTTCGGAAGGCTCGCCCCAGCGCCGCGCCGGAATCATGCCAAGATAGCCTTCGCCAACGGGGTTGCCGATGACCGGGTCGTCCTCGATGTTCATCATGGTGCGCATGATGCCTGGATTGACGTTGTTCACGCGTATGCCCGACGGCCCCAGTTCATCGGCAAGCGCCATCGTCAGCATCCGCACCGCGCCCTTGGTCATGTTGTAATGCGCGAATCCGCCCGTGCCGCGCAGCCCGGCGATCGAGCACATGTTGATGATCACGCCGCGTTGGCGTGGCACCATCGCCCGCGCCGCCATCTGCGCACCGAAAAAGACCGACTTCACGTTGACGTCGATCATGTTCTGAAACACCGCTTCGGTCGCGTCGAGGATCGGCTGCTTGAGCAAGATCCCCGCGTTGTTCACCATGATGTCGAGCCCGCCCCAGGCTTCGGCCTCGGCCACCACCATCTCCAGATCGGCAACCTCGCTGACATCGCAGCGCACAAAGCGCGCGCGGCCCGGCCAGATCGCATTGATCGCCTCGGCGGTCGGGGTTCCGCCCTCGCGGCCAACCGGCGCCAGATCGGCCACGATGACGCGACCACCCTGGCGGGCGAAGGCTTCGGCAATAGCGCGACCATTCCCGCTCGATGCCCCGGTGACAATTGCGATACGGTCTTTCAGCATGCCCCGCCCCCGTCCGGTGTCTAGAAAACCGCACTCAGCCGCTTCAGCCGAGTCATCCCCACATCAGCGAGCCAGTCGCGCATAGCTTCTTCGCCCTTGGCCCCGAAGATCTTGATCGCGTCTGACCAGATCGCCCGGCCGCACATGAAGCCAGCGAAAGTCACGCCCGCTTCCTTTGCCATCACCAGCGACGCCTCGAACCAGTCGAACGGCACCCCGGCGCTGAGATACACCAGCGGGATGGTTCCCGCCTCCGCCGCCGCAGCGCGAAACGCGGCAAGCGCCGTCTCGCGCGGCATCAGCGGTGTGCCATAGCCCGCGACAAAGCCCAGATCGACCGGAACCTCGACCTTGAGCACCCCGATCTGGAACCGGGGCGCAGCAAAGGTTGCCACAGCACGGCGCACAAGGTCAGGCTTGATCGTTGCGTAGCCGGGTGAACCGGGGGCGATACGCGGGTGGTAGACCAGCGGCTCCATCAGAAACTGCACGCCTTCGGCGGCGCAGTCGGCGCCGATGCGTTCGACCAGATCAAGCTTGCGGGTGTTCAAGGCCGGATCGTCGTCGGGGGCGAAATACATGAAGAATTTCAGGTGCCGCACCCCAAGGCGCGGATAGTCGGCGACCTTCAGGTTGTCGGGCAGAACCGTCACCCGGTCGGCATCCGAAATGCGGTACACATCGGCCTCATAGGCCATCATCGGCGCGCAGCCAGGTGGAAAATCGGGCAAAAGGTCTGGCCCGCAGGAGGCATCGACCAGCACCGTCGTGGCGCCGGGGCCAAGCATCGCTACCACCGCGCGCTTGAAGCGCATCAGATCGTCGGGCAAAGCGGCGCCGCCGCGCGCCTTGCGGATTGCAGCGGCAAGGCCGCTGCCCGCATCAACCGCAACCCCGTGCATGCGCGCCGTCATCCCGCGGCCCCGATGGCATGAATCGCGGGAAAATACGGGGCGGCATGCGGTGCCTGCCAAAACGCCAGCATCTGCGGCGTGGGGGTGAAGAGCGAGATTGAAAAGCCCGCCGTTTCCTGTGTGGTCGAGTAGGACCCCACCATCGGCAAAAGCTGAGGAATGCCGCGGGCGGCCAGCCCAGCGGCGACTTCGCCAAACACCGTCAGCAGTTCCATCTGCGTGGTCCCACCCGAGCCATTCACCAGCACCAAAGTCGGCGTGCCCGGCGCTATGTCGCGATCACGCAAAAGCTCGGTCAGCATGAAACTGACCAGATCGCTCACCGGCTCCAGCTTGCGTCGGCCGACGCCGGGCTCGCCGTGAACGCCCATGCCAATGAACACCTCGTCATCCGGCAGACTGAACATCGACTTTCCGGTCAGCGGCGAGATGCCGGGGGCAAGGGCGGCGCCAAGCGTGCGGGTGCGGGCGCGCACATCCTCGCCGAGTGCAACCAGATCATCGAGCGCCATCCCCGCCTCGGCAGCGGCACCCAGCACCTTGTAGATGAAGATCGTGCCTGCCGCGCCGCGCCGGTCCTGCTCTTGCCCCTTCGGCGCCGAAGAGATGTCGTCATACATCAGAAGCGGCGCAACGCGCAGCCCGGCATCTTCCGCCATCAGCACGGCACCCATGCCATTGATCACGTCGCCTTCGTGGCGCGAGATCAGCAGCACGGCACCTGCGGCGCCCGTCACCTCGCGGATCCCTTCAAGGATCAGGTCGGCGGAGGGGGCAGCAAAAACATCGCCCACGACGTTGGCATCGAGCAGGCCGCAGCCGACAAACCCCATGGCAATCGGTTCGTGCCCGGACCCGTTGCCGATCAGCAGCGCCACCTTGCCTGGGGTCAGCGCGGTCCGTCGCACCACGCGCGGGTGCGCCCCGCGCACGACGAGCGCGGGAAAGGCCGCCACATAGCCGTCGATCATGTCATCGGCCATGCGATCTTGCGTATTGACCAGTTTTTTCATGCGCGCGCCCCGATTTTGTCGGCGAGAGCCTCCAGCATCTCGGCGACCGAAACGGCGCCGGCATCCAGATGGCCCACCCCTGCCCCCTCGACATGTTTCGCGCGCCCCCGGCGTGCGGCCATGCTGCGTGTGGCCTCGGCCC
>JBGSNN010000271.1:0-2385 GCA_041739655.1 Albidovulum sp.
GCGCAGACGGAAGGCCGCCAGCAGGACCTCGGGCGTCGCCTCGGGATAGCCGATGGCGCGGGCCGAGGCGGTGAAACCGGCGCGACCTGCCCTGCCGCCATCGGGCCAGACCGAAAGCCCCTGAAGCGCGAGCCGACGCCAGTCGAAGCGCGGACCGGGGTCGCGCTTGCGGTCCGGCGCCATGTCGGAATGGCCGATCAGCCCCTGCGGCGGGATCGACCAGCGCGCCATGATGTCACGCAACAGCAGTTCAAGCGCCGCCATCTGCGGCTCGGGGAACGGGGCGTCGCCAGGATTGGCCAACTCGATCCCGATCGAGCAGGAATTCACGTCCGTGACCGGACCCCAGGCCCCTGCCCCGGCATGCCAGGCACGCAGTCTCTCATCCACCAGTTGCTCGGTTGCGCCAGTCTCGGCGATCAGCCAATGGGTCGAGACCTCGGTCGTCGGATCGCAAAGCCGCGCCCGCGCCTCGGCGCAGGTCGGCATTGCGGTGTAGTGGATCACGATCAGCCGCGGCACTGCGCCATCCCGGCGCGGCCCGAAATTGGGCGAGGGGAAGGACCCGCCCCGCCCGCTCACGTCACTGCCGGGCCTTCTGGAACGGCGTCGGATCCCAGTAGCAGGCAAAGCCGTCGCCATCGGGATCGAGGTTCTTGGAATCGCGCTGCGGCCCCCCGGCGCGCAGGAACGCCTGCTGCGCGGCCTCGGGCGTATCATAACGCGCGCAGTTGCGCTCGGAACTGGAAATGGCGATGCGCGAGCGGGGATAGATTGTCTCGCCCTTCCGGTTCGGGGCGTTGAGCGCATATTGCACAAGGTCCACTGCCGCCTCGGCTGCACTGGTGCGCGCGGGCAGTTCGGTCGGCTGGATCTGCTGGTACTGCGCCTTGTTCTGCTCCATCCGGGCCTTGTCCGATTCGATGGTTTCGCGCGACGCGACGGCGGAAAAGTCCTGCTCGTCGGAAATGCCGGTATGGGCCTCGGGCACCGCGACGGCGGCGGCACTCTCGGTCGCGACCCCCGGCAGGATCGCCGATGGCTCGGGGATCGCGGGCGATCCGGCCGGTGGCATCGCGGTCAAGGGGGCGGTGGTCGCAAGCTGGCCCTGCCCGATCCCGGCCTCGGCCAGTTCGCTCGCCGTGGGCGCCCCCACCGCAGGCGGATAGGGCACGACATCGGCCTGAAACGGGGGCTGCACGGTCTGGATCTGGCGATTGCGCTCGGCGGCAAGCTGGGCATCGCGCTGCTGCTGATAGTCGGAATAGTTCCCGAAACCGACCGCGCCGGAGGCATCGTTCGGCACGGGCGGCTGACAGGCCGCAAGGACGGCAAGGCTCAGAACCGGCAGAAGACTACGCATCGAGATTTGGCCCCTGTTTCGCTTGACCGCGCGCCTTACCACCATTTCGACGGCCGCGCCACAAACCCCGCGGCACGTTCCAGCACATAGGCGTGATTCAGCAGATCACCCTCCTCCCAGGGCCGCCCGATCAGTTGCAGCCCCAGCGGCAGCCCCTGCCGGTCAAGCCCGGCCGGCACCGCGATGCCCGGCAGCCCGGCGAGGTTGACCGTCACGGTGAAGACATCGTTGAGATACATCGCCACCGGATCGGCATCCGCCATCTCGCCGAGTCCGAAGGCGGCCGAAGGTGTCGCCGGGGTCAGGATCGCGTCTATGCCTTGAGCAAAGACCTCCTCGAAGTCGCGCTTGATGAGGGCCCGGACCTTGCGGGCGCGGTTGTAGTAGGCGTCGTAGAACCCGGCGCTCAGCACATAGGTGCCGATCATCACCCGGCGCTGCACCTCGCGGCCGAAGCCCTCGGCGCGGGTCTTCTCGTACATCTCGGTGATGCCGTCGCCCTGGGCAAGCTTCGCCCGGTGGCCATAGCGCACCCCGTCATAGCGCGCGAGGTTCGACGAGGCCTCGGCCGGCGCCACGACATAGTAGGCGGGTAGCGCGTATTTCGTGTGCGGCAGCGAAATATCGACGATCTCGGCGCCGGCATCCTTCAGCATCGCGGTGCCGTCGGCCCAGAGCCGCTCGATCTCGTCCGGCATCCCGTCCATGCGGTATTCGCGCGGGATGCCGATCTTCTTGCCCCGGATGTCGCCGGTCAGCGCCGCCTCGAAATCCGGCACCGACAAGTCGGCGCTGGTCGAATCCTTCGCGTCATGGCCGCACATGGCGCCCAGCATGATCGCCGCGTCACGCACGTCCTTGGTCATCGGCCCGGCCTGATCGAGCGAGGAGGCAAAGGCGACGATGCCCCAGCGCGAGCAGCGCCCGTAGGTCGGCTTGATGCCGGTGATGCCGGTGAAGGCGGCGGGCTGGCGGATCGAGCCGCCGGTATCGGTGCCGGTGGCGCCAAGGCAGAGCCGTGC
>JBGSNN010000306.1:0-2444 GCA_041739655.1 Albidovulum sp.
CCCCGCTCGCCGGAAGTGGTGACCACGACGGCGGGCGTCGGAAGCGCCAGACCGCTCCGGGTCGTGCTCGCGACAACCTTGATCCGCGCATCCGGCGGAAGATCGAGCGCCGCCAGTTCGAGCACCCGCCTGACCCCGGCGTCGTAGGCCGCCCGCACACGATCGGCCGAACCGAGGGCGGCACCCAGCCGGGCCTCGTAGGCGGCGAAGGGTGCGTCGGCCATCAGGTCGCGGGTAAGATCCTCGGTCAGCCGTCTCTCCAGGTCCGCCTCGCCCATCAGCAGTAAAGCGATGCGCAGATATTCCGCGGGCAGGCTGTAATAGGCGTCGAGATAGGCATCGACGTTCCGCGCCATGGCGTCGAAGCCCGCATTGGCTGCTTGCGCGAGCGCCGCCCGGTCACCGCCGAGGCCCGCCACCGTGTCCTTGCGGAGCTTGTCGAGAATGTCGATGGTTCCCGGCCTGACAATTTGGTCGTCGATCGTCTCGACCAGAACCTCGACGTAGATAGACGGGCGGTTGGTCTTCAACCAGGACTCGGCGGCGGCAAGCGCGGGAATGAGGATGAAGACGACGAGAATCGTCGCCAGCGCCGAAGTGACGGCGACCTCAAGCGTCGATAGCCTGCGCGGCATCGGCACGTCGCTCGCCGGCAGAAGCGCGCGCCGCAACTCGGCGCGTGGCAGGGCGAAGATGGCGACGGCCCGGGCGAGACCGGCGTAGAACGCAAGGTTCAGTGCGGCCAGTCCGAACCAGGCGGTCAGCCTGAACGCCCCGCCCCAGTCTGCGACCTTGCCGAACGCGAAGGCCTCCATCGCGTTCATGTAGGCCGCAAGGCGAAGAAGCTCGTCCACGACCTGAGAGCGCGCCGGGTCTTGCGGCATGTTCGCGCGGACGGCCTTCGCGAGCGTGGCATAACCGGCGATGTCGCCCGAGAGCAGAGTCACCACGAAATCCGCCGCGACGAGCAGGACCGGCGCGAGGAAGACCGCCGTGCGAAGCGCCATCGCGCGGCGGTGCGGGGCCGCCACCTCGGACCGTAGCCCGCGGTCGGCGAGAAAATACAGAAGGCAGAGCACCAGCGGGACCAGAAGTGCGATCGTGATCGGCCGGTTCGCCCCTGCGGCGCCGACGATGATGGCGAGCGCCAGCGCGGGCGCGGCCACGAGCCAGACCACCGTTCTCAGAACGGGGCGTCCGAGAAGCTGCCTCAGACGCCCGCCGTCGCGGAACAGCCGCAGGTCATGCGCCCGCCGGAGTGAAGCGCGCCAGGTTCCGAAGACGAAGATCGCGACCGACAGTCCCACGAGGAGCGCCAGCAGAAACCAGGGCGGCCATGCGCCGGCAGAGCGGGCCGCCCAGAGAAGCGCCCCGACGGCAGCCTCGGAAAGCACGAGGAAGGCGGCCCATCGGGGCGCCGGCACACTCTCCGGCGCAGTCTCGCCCGCGCCCGCCGACGCATCCTCTCCGGGGACGTCCGCCGTCACCTTGATTGCGCCGTCACAGGCGCGAGGCGACGTTTTCCCAGTTCACCAGCTTGTCGAGGAAGTTCGAGAGATAGGCCGGCCGCTTGTTGCGGAAGTCGATATAGTAGGAATGTTCCCACACATCGCAACCGAGAAGCGCCGTCTGGCCAAAGCACAAGGGGTTCACGCCGTTCTCGGTCTTGGTGACCTTGAGCGACCCGTCCTTGTCCTTGACGAGCCAGCACCAGCCCGAGCCGAACTGGCCCGCACCGGCAGCGGCGAAATCGTCCTTGAACTTCTGGACCGAACCGAAGGCCTCGGTGATCGCCTTTTCCAGCGCGCCCGGCATCTTGGCGCCGTTCGGCCCCATCATCTCCCAGAACTGCATGTGGTTCCAGTGCTGCGAGGCGTTGTTGAAGATGCCGTTCTGCGCGACGGCACCGGCCTGATAGGTGCCTTTCACGATGTCTTCGAGGGACTTGCCCTCCCACTCGGTCCCGGCAATCAGTTTGTTGCCGTTGTCGACATAGGCCTTGTGGTGCAGGTCGTGGTGATATTCGAGGGTTTCCTTCGACATGCCGAGCGAGGCAAGTGCATCGTGGGCATAGGGAAGATCGGGAAGTGTGAAGGCCATGTTCTGCTCCTTTCGTGCGTTTTTCAACTTGACCCGACTAAGACCCGTCGGGTTCCCGAGGTCAAGGGCGGATGGACGCTTGGACGGGTTGCGGCCACGCTCTGCTGTGCTAAGAGGAGGGCATGAGGGCATCGCTGACCTCACTTCTTTTGGTGCTGATGCTGGCGGCGCTGGTAGCCGGGCTGTCCTTGGCTGCCGCTGCGCATGTCCCTGTCATGGCGATGGCCAATGGCCATGGAGCAGAGTGCCCGCAAGGCGATGCCGCCCCCGTCACCCGCACGCCCGTCCCCGGCGTCCCCGCCCCCTGCCCGGACGGATCGGGGGCCGACGCTGCGAAACCGGCC
>JBGSNN010000325.1:0-42454 GCA_041739655.1 Albidovulum sp.
GGCGGGGCGCGTCGTCGGCCTCGGGCCGGGTGATGCCCACCATCTCGTCGAGGGGGTGGCCGAGCTCGGTGAGACGGTGAGAAAGATCCTCGATCTGATCGGCGATGACATGGACGACGATGCCCTCGCGCTCGATCCGCCCCGTCACGCGCAAGAGACGCCCGCCCATGACGCTGCGGCGGTAGCGTTCGTAGATCTTGGGCCAGACAACCACATTCGCCACGCCCGTCTCATCCTCCAGCGTCAAAAAGATCACGCCCGAGGCGGTGCTGGGACGTTGGCGGGTGATCACGAGACCGCAGACCGAAAGGCGGCCAAGCGGCACGGCCGGGAGTTTCGCATGGGCCGTCAGGCCGGGGATCGCGCCGCGCAAAAGCTCCATCGGATGGGCGCGAAGCGAAAGGCGCATGGCGACGTAGTCCTCCACCACCTCCTCGCCGAGATGCATGGCGGGAAGCTGGGCCTGCGGCTCGGCCAACCCTTCGCCATCGAGCGGATCGGAGAACAGGGGCAAAGACGCCGGCGACCGGATCGCGCGCACCTGCCAAAGCGCATCCCGGCGGGTCAGGCCCATTCCGATGAACGCATCCGCCTCGGCCAGACGTTCCAGTGCGGCGGGCAAAAGGCCCGCGCGCAGCCACAGGCTTTCGGGATCGGGATAGCCGTTGCCGCGCGCCGCGACGATCCAGCCGGCATCCTCCTGCCGAAAGCCCTTGATCTGGCGAAAGCCGAGACGCAGCGCAAGCCGCCCGTCGGCGCGCCGCTCAAGCCGGCTGTCCCAGTCGCTGTGGTTCACGCAGATCGGGCGCACTTCGATGCCGTGGTCGCGGACATCTCGCACGATCTGGGCGGGGGCATAGAAGCCCATCGGTTGCGAGTTCAGCAGCGCACAGGCAAAGATCGCCGGGTGATGGCATTTCAGCCAGGAAGAGACATAGGTCAGCATGGCGAACGCCGCCGCGTGGCTTTCGGGAAAACCGTAATCGGCGAACCCCTCGATCTGTGAAAAGCACCGCTCGGCCACCTCAAGGCTGTAGCCGTTCTTCAACATCCCGCCGACGAATTTGTCCTTGAACTGGCTGATGGTGCCCATCCGCCGGAAAGAGGCCAGAGAGCGGCGCAGATGGTCGGCCTCTTCCGCCGAGAAGCCCGCACCGACCACGGCGATCTGCATCGCCTGTTCCTGGAAAAGCGGCACGCCAAGGGTCTTTTCCGTGACCTTTTCCAGTTCCGGGCCAAACGGCTCCGGCTTTTCCAGTCCTTGGCGTCGCCGGATGTAAGGCTTCACCATGCCGCCCTGAATCGGGCCGGGGCGCACGATGGCGACCTCGATGACCAGATCGTAGAAGGTCGCGGGCTTCATCCGGGGCAGGAAGTTCATCTGCGCCCGGCTTTCGACCTGAAAGACACCCACGGCATCCGCCGCGCAGAGCATGTCATAGGTGGCCTTGTCCTCCTGCGGGATCGTATCAAGAGTTGGCCGATAGCCTTCATGCGCCTCCATCAGGTCAAAGGCCTTGCGGATGCAGGTCAGCATCCCAAGGCTCAGCACATCGACCTTGAGGATACCCAGAGTGTCGATATCATCCTTGTCCCATTCGATCACGGTACGATCTGCCATCGCCGCGTTCTCGATCGGGCAAAGCTCATCGAGCCGCCCGCGCGTGATGACGAAACCGCCGACATGCTGGCTGAGGTGGCGGGGAAAGCCGACGATCTCCCCGATCAGGCGAATGGTCTGTGCCAGCCGGCGGTTCTCGGGGTCGAGGCCAAGTTCGCGGACACGCGCGGGGTCGGCCCCCTTGCCCGAGATACCCCAGATCTGGCCCGAAAGCCTCGCCGTCACATCGAGCGACAGCCCCATGACCTTGCCCACCTCGCGGATCGCGGCGCGGGTGCGGAAGTGGATCACGGTGGCGCACAGCCCGGCGCGGTGGCGACCGTAGCGTTCGTAGATCCACTGGATCACCTCTTCGCGCCGCTCATGTTCGAAATCCACGTCGATATCGGGCGGTTCCCCCCGGTATTTCGACACGAACCGCTCGAATATCATGCCGATCTGGTCGGGGCTGACATCGGTGATGCCCAAGGCCCAGCACAGGATCGAATTCGCCGCCGACCCGCGTCCCTGGCAGAGGATGCCGATGCCGCGGGCATATTGCACGATGTCGTGGACGGTGAGGAAATAGGCGGCGAAGCCAAGTTCTTCCACCAGCCGCAGTTCCTTGTCGGCAAGCGCATGGTAGCGGTCGGGGATACCGTCCGGGCAGCGCCGCACCAGCCCTTCGCGCGCCAGCCGTGCGAGCCGGGACTGCGGGGTCTCATCGACTGAGATTTCATCGGGATACTCATAACTGAGCTCCGACAGGCAAAAGCTGCATCGTGCCGCGATTTCCAGCGTACGGCGGACCGCAGCGGGATGGTTGCGGAACAGCCGCCCCATATCTGCGGCCCCCTTCAGCCGCCGCTCGGCATTCGGCAGCGCCCGCGTACCGATCTGGTCGATGGTGCAGCCTTCACGCAGACAGGTCAGCACATCAGCCAGTTGCCGTCGCGTGCCGCGATGCATGAGCACATCGCCCACGGCCACCATCGGGGCCGCAACCCTCAGTGCGAGACGGGCGCAGGCGTCGAACCAGGCCTGATCGGAACCATCATAGCGCGGCGCGGCCCCCAGAAAGACATGGCCGGGATAGCAGCGTTGGACGGCTTGGATCGGGTGGACGGCTTTCGCCAGATCGGCTGGCGGCAGGGCGATCAGGATCATGCCCCGGCAGCCTTCCAGGATGTCCTTCAATTCCAGTCGGCACTCGCCCTTGACCGCGCGTCGCTTGCCCATGGTCAGAAGGTGGCAAAGCCGGTGATAGGCCGGGCGATCCGTTGGCAAGGCCAGCCACGCCACTGCACAATCCGTCAAGACCAGACGGCAGCCGACAATCAGCCGCGGCAGTCTCGGCGCGGTAGGCCGGGCGATGTCCTGCGGTTCGCCGACCTCCTGCCGTGAACAGGTGTCGATCCGGTGCTGCGAACGGATGCGCACCGCCTCATCCGCCTCGCGCCTGAGCTCTTTCAAGGCAGAATAGGCTCTGACGACGCCTGCGAGCGAGTTGCGATCAGTCACCGCGATGGCCGTGAGCCCCAGCTCGGCGGCGCGCACCATCAGCTCCTCTGGATGGGAAGCACCGGTCAGGAAGGTGAAATTCGTCGTCACGCAGAGCTCGGCATAGCCCGAGGACGCGGCAAGCAGATCGCCGGGGATGCGCGGTGTCTCAGTCACGCAAACTCCCCCTGAACGAACCAGCCTGGCGTGAGCGGTGTGTGGAAGAGCCACAGCCGCCGACCCTGATGTGTCTCAAGTTGCCAGTAATCCCTGATACCAGAGCGCCAGCTTTCATCCTCGAGCCACCATTCGGGGGCGATCCGTTCCGGCCCGGTCGCACGGGCGGTGGTCATGGCCATCCGGCGCCAGCGAAAGCGGGCGGGTGGGCGCGAGCCGCTCGCCACCACAGGCTCCGGCGGGAAAAGCCGCAGGGGGCGCGGACGGGTGCTGATCCACGCGCCTTCGGGCCGCGACCAGGCGGCGGGCATCACCAGAAAGCTGCGTTCTGGGATATGGCTGTCCGCAGGCAGGAAGCGCTGGATATTCTCCAGCCCGATCCGCATTCCGATCCGGGTGATGAGGTCGCCAAGGCGGTCCGCACGCCCGGTATTTAGGGCATTGATCTGCTGGACTGGCAGAGCCTCGACCTGAACCGCCTCAAGCCGCATCTGTTCGATGCCGAACCCTGAGTCGATCTCACCCACCCCACGCTCGAAAAGTGGCAGGATACGTACGGGATCGCGCATTGCGCTGGCGAGCCTGAGTTCGACCTGCTGGCTGCCCTGATCGACGCGGCGGAGTGTCAGGCAGAGGGTCCGCGCCCCCGCCTCATGCGCCTTCAGCTTGGCGCAAAGCTGATTGAGGAGCCGTGCCGTCCCCGCCATCACGTCGGCGACAAGGCCGATCGGGTCGGGAAAGGTCAGCCGCACCCCGTAGTGCGGCGGCTCGGCCAAAGCCGTGATCGCCTCGGGCTGTGCGCCCAGCGCCTGATCGAGCCGCATCAGCAGCCCCGGCCCGAAACGCCGGGCCAAGGGCGCGCGGGGCGTCGCCGCCAGATCGGCGATCCGCCTGAGGCCAAGACGTTGCAGGGCGACCACCATCTCCTCCTCAAGCCTGAGCGCCGCAACCGGCAAGGGGCCTATGGCCTTCGCCGCCGCCTTCGCCGCCGCGACGCCCTCACCATGATGCGCAAGCGCCCAGGCCGCGCCACGCGTATCGGCCAGGCCGAGCCGGACCGACAGTCCCGAACGCTCAAGCCGGTCGCGCATGTCGGCCAGCATCGCCGTCTCTCCGCCCCAAAGATGGGCCGCGCCGGTCACGTCCAGCACCAGCCCGTCGATCCCTTCCACCCCGACCCAGGGGCAATAGCGCGTCACCCAGCGGCGCAGGGCAGCGAGAAACCGCTTGTCCTGCTCGGGCGTGGCAGGCGCGCTGATGAGATCGGGACAGAAGGCACGGGCATCGGCCAGGGTCATATGGCGGTGCAGACCCGCCACCTCGGCTTGCGCATTGAGACAGTAAAGCTGTTCGGTGTTGTTCAGCTTCAACGTCAGCGCGAAGGGTGCATCAACCGGGCGCGCCCGCAGAACCCGGTCGCTCGGCAACCGGGGAAACCACAGCGAGACGACGCGTCGCGTGATCCCATCGAACATCCCAGACCCCTAATGTTCCTGATTTGTTCTTGATAAGAGACCACCGCATGAGAGTCGAGTCCTCGCCCCGCGGATCGTAAAGTGGTGCTGCGTGCCAGCGCGTCTCGGCGGCATTGCTGCCCATGCCTTCGGGGATGAGGCAAAGCCCCGTGGCCCTGCCCGTCTTGGCCGCGAGTTGCAGCCGACGCCCTTCGGTCAGGCCAAGCGGTTGACTGAGTTCGAGGATGACAAAATCGACGCTGCCGTCGCGCAGGGCTTCCTCTGCCGAGGCCAGAACATCCACCTGATTTCGCGCCTCGGCGACCAGAAGCTGATGCGGATCGACGAAGCGCGCCAGCCCGACAGGGTTGAGCCGCTCCTCCCGCCAGCCTTCGCGGAGCCAGAAGAGGGGGCCTTCCATGCGTGCGCACGCAATCGCAGCGAACCCCGCCGACCCCGACCCGCAGACCTCATGAACGCGTCCGCTGCGCAGGGGGAATGTGCTCTCGAATTCGAATGACATCCGGCGAACCTGCTGTGGTGGCTAGCGGCAATCATAGCCATTTCGCTACGGACGAGGGAAGCGGGGTCGTGGCACTTTTCGGAACCCACTACTGGCGCGCAAATCCGGTTGACAGAATGTATAACGTTATAATAAGTATTTTGGAACGTTCCAGTGCGGGAGACAGGACATGCAATGGGCCTTGATCGGCGCAAGCACCATCGCGGCGCAGCACATGATCCGCGCCATCCGTGCCCACGAGGGAAACGATATTGCGCGCATTGTCAGCGGCTCCGAAGCCCGCGCCGCCGACTACGCCCGCGAACACCGGATTCCCGCCTCCGGCACGGATATTGATGCGGCTCTGGCCGACCCGTCCATCGATGCCGTCTACATCTCCACCACCAATGAAAAGCACCTGCCGCAAGCCATGGCAGCCATTGCTGCGGGCAAGCATGTGCTTTGTGAAAAACCGCTCGCCATGAGCCTGGCAGACGCTATCGCGATGGTCGAAGCCGCCGAAAAGGCGGGGCTCGTCTTTGCGACGAACCATCATCTGCGCTGTTCGGGTAGCCACCGCGCGGTACGCGACCTGATCGCGGCGGGACGCATCGGCAAGGTGCTGTCGTTGCGTATCTTCCATGCGGTCCATTTGCCAAAGACCCTTCAGGGCTGGCGGATCACCTCGCCTGAAGCGGGCGGTGGCGTCATTGCCGACATTACGGTCCACGACGCCGACGTGACCCGATTCCTGCTCGGCGAGGATCCTGAGACGGTTGTCGCCCAGATGACCTCCTCCGGAATGGGCCAGGGTGTTGAAGACTCGGCAATGTCGGTTTGGACCATGCCATCCGGCGCGATGGTGATGAGCCATGAGAGCTTCACCCATCCCTTTGCCGGATCGGGGCTGGAGGTGCACGGCACCGAAGGCTCGATCTTCGCGCGCGGCGTGATGACGCAACAGCCGGTGGGCGAGATCGATCTGGTGAGCAAGGCGGGACGCGAGACGACTCCCTTCGCCAGGCACGATCTTTACGTGCAGGGCGTGGGCCAGTTCATCGGCGCCGTCGCCGGCAGAGGTCAGCCGGCGGCGTCGGGCCGGGATGGGGTGAAATCACTCGCCGTCGCTCTTGCCGTGCACGAAGCCGCCCGGACCGGCAGACGGCTGACTGTCGACTATGGAGCCGCAAGATGAACAAGATCGTCAGCGCCGCTGAAGCCGTCGAGCACATTCCTGACGAAGCGGTCATCACCGTATCCTCTTCCTCGGCGCTCGGCTGCCCGGATCTGGTGCTTCGCGCTCTTGGCGAACGCTTCGATGCCGAGGGCCATCCTCGCGACCTGACCACGCTTCATCCGATCGCGGCGGGCGACATGTACGGCGTCAAGGGGATTGACCATATCGCCAAGGACGGTCTTCTGGCCCGCGTTCTGGCCGGCTCCTATCCCTCCGGCCCCTCCAGCCTGCCGATGCCCGCAATCTGGAAGATGATCGTCGATGATCGCGTCGCAGCCTATAACGTGCCCTCGGGCATAATGTTTGACATGCACCGCGAGGCGGCCGCGCGGCGGCCTGGTGTGCTGACCAAAATCGGCTTCGATACCTTCGCCGACCCGATCCGCGAAGGCTGTGCGATGAACCGGAAGGGGGCGGCGCGTCCCATCGTCCGCCGGGTGGAGTTCGATGGCGACACCTGGCTGCATTTCCCGAACATCGTGCCAAATGTCTGCATCCTGCGCGCCACCACAGCGGATGAACATGGCAACCTGACCTACGAACATGAAGGGGCCTATCTCGGCGGGCTTGAGCAGGCGATCTGTGTGAAGAACCATGGCGGCCTCGTCATCGCTCAGGTCAGCCGCGTCACTAGACGCGGCAGCCTGCGTCCGCACGATGTGCGCGTGCCGGGGCATCTCATCGACCATGTCGTTGTCGATCCGCATCAGAAGCAAACCTGCGAGACACCTTACGATCCCGCGATCTCGGGCCAGATCATGCGACCTTGGGACAGTTTCACGCGCGCCGAACATGGTGTGGAAAAGGTCATCGCCCGCCGGGCCGCGATGGAACTGAAATCCGGCATGACCGCCAATCTAGGCTTCGGCATTTCCGCGATGGTGCCGCGGATCCTGCTGGAAGAGGGGCGTCCGGAAGCGGTGACATGGGCGATCGAGCAAGGCGCCGTCGGGGGCATGCCGCTGACCGGTTTCGCCTTCGGGTGTGCGTCGAATGCCGATGCCTTCGTCCCGTCGCCGCAGCAGTTCATCTACTTCCAGGGCGCAGGATTCGACATGTCGTTCCTGTCCTTCCTCGAGGTTGATATCGAAGGAAACGTCAACGTCTCGAAGCTTGGGAAGAAGCCCTATCTGACGGCGGGTTGCGGCGGCTTCGTCGACATCACCTCTCATGCCAGAAAGATAGTCTTTTCGGGCTGGTTTGAGGCCGGGGCAGAGATCGAGCTGAGCCCAAGCGGGCTGAGGGTCGCGAAGCCCGGAAAGTTCACCAAACTGGTGGACAGGGTCGAACATGTCACCTTCTCAGGACGGCGCGCGCGCGCTCAGGGCCAAGACGTGCTCTATGTCACGGAACGCTGCGTGATGCGGCTGGACGAATCCGGTATTGTCGCGACCGAGATCATGCCGGGGATCGACCCTGTACGCGAAATCGTCGCTGCCTCGCAAGGGCGCGTGCGGATCTCGCCCGATGCGTTCACAATGTCGCTCGCGCTCCTTTCCGACGGACCGATGGGGTGGGCACCATGAGCCGCGTCAACCTGATCCGGCTTGGTCATGTGTGCGAGCTTCGGCTCGACAACCCGGCGAAGATGAATGCGTTTACAGTCGCGATGCTGACCCAGCTTGGCAGCCATCTGGACCAGATCGAGCGCGACCCGGCGATTGCCTGCCTGATGATCACCGCCGAGGGTGACCGAGCCTTCTGCACCGGCGCGGATATCAATGGCTGGGGCGACTTGTCGCCGACCGACTTCGCGCGCCATTGGGTGCGCGACGGCCACCGGATCTTCGACCGGTTGGCGCGGATCTCAAAGCCGAGCATTGCGGTCCTGAATGGCCACGCCTTCGGCGGCGGGCTTGAGCTTGCTGCCGCCTGCGACATTCGGGTGATGGCGCCTAAAGCGACCCTCGCCCTGCCTGAAGCGTCGGTCGGAATCGTTCCGGGCTGGTCAGGCACCCAGCGTCTGGCGCGGCTCTTGCCTGAACCCATGCTCAAGGAAATGGCACTCTTCGGTCGCAGGATCAGCGCGGAACGCGCCTGGGCCGCTGGTTTCGTGGCCGAGGTCGCGGACGATCCCCGCGCCGCCGCCGAGGCCATTCTGGACCGCGCGGCAACGCTTTCGCCGCGGGCCACAGAGATCACGAAGTTCATGATCCACGCCGCCCGAAACGAGGACCGCGGCGCGATGGTCGAGGCGCTGGGAAGCGCGGCAATCTCTGCGAGCGCCGACCGCGACGAAGGAGTCGCGGCGTTCCGCGACAAGCGCAAACCGCATTTTCCGGGAACCTGAGCATGACGGAACTGACCCTGATCCCCGCCTCGGGCGCGGCATTTCCGCAAAAGCCCTTTGAGGGCCGCCACTTGATTCATGGCACCTGGCGCTCCAGCGTCTCGGGCGAGACATTCGAGCGGTATTCTCCGGCGCATGGCGTTCTGGTCAGCCGGTCGGCGCTTGGTGGCGCGGCTGAGGTGGAACAGGCGATACTGGCGGCGCGGACAGCCTTCGACACGGGCGTCTGGAGCGACCTGTCCGGCAAGAAGCGGGCAACGGTTCTTCTCAAGATCGCTGACCTGATCGAAGCAAATGTCGAACGGATTGCGCTTTTGGAGACATTGGAAAGCGGCAAGCCGATCACCCAGGCGCGCGGCGAGGTGTCTGGCGCGGCCGACCTCTGGCGCTACGCAGCCTCGCTTGCCCGGACGATGCACGGCGACAGCCACAACACTCTCGGTGTTGATATGCTCGGTGTCGTTCTGAAAGAGCCGATTGGCGTCGTCTCGATCATCACGCCCTGGAACTTTCCGTTCTGGATTCTCAGCCAGAAACTTCCCTTCGCGCTTGCCGCTGGCTGCACCTGCGTTGTGAAGCCGTCAGAGATGACGCCATCCTCGACCGCGATGATGGGTGAATTGCTGAATGAGGCAGGATTGCCGGCCGGAGTCGTCAACATCGTCCTCGGCTTCGGCGCGGCAGTCGGGGCGCCGATGACGACGCATCCGGCGGTTGACATGGTTACATTCACCGGGTCGACCGCCGTCGGGAAATCCATCGCTGCTGCGGCGTCTCAGACGCTGAAGAAGATGGCGCTTGAGCTTGGCGGAAAGAACCCGCAGGTCATCTTTCCGGACGCCGACCTTGATGGCGCCGCTGACGCCGTGACCTTTGGCGTCTACTTCAACGCGGGCGAATGCTGCAACTCGGGCAGCCGTATCATCGTGCACGAGGACATCGCCGGGCCGCTCGTCGAAAGGGTGGTGGCCTTGTCACGGAAGGTTGCCTTTGGCGATCCTCTGGACCCAACCACACAGGTCGGCGCGATTATCACCAGGCAGCATCTGGCCAAGATAGATACTTATGTGCAGGGGGCCGTGGACGCCGGCGCAGAGATCGTCCTTGGCGGTGCGTCCCTTTCCGTGCCGGGGCTTGCGGGAGAGTTCTACCAGCCCACGATCGTCGTCGGTGTGACGTCCGACATGGCAATCGCACGCGAAGAGGTCTTCGGCCCTGTCCTGTCGGTGCTGACCTTCCGCACGATGGATGAGGCCATCGCGCTGACCAATGATGCGACCTATGGCCTCTCGGCGGGCGTCTGGAGCGAGAACGTCCACACCTGCCTTGAATTCGCCCGGCGCGCGCAGGCTGGCACCATCTGGACCAACAGCTGGATGGACGGCTACCCCGAGCTTGCTTTCGGCGGGATGAAGCAATCAGGTCAGGGGCGCGAAATCGGGCGCTATGGTCTTGAGGAGTTCCTTGAGGTCAAGACCGTCGCGATGCGCATCGGTCGCACCCGCGCACCCTGGGTGCGGGGACGCTGATGCCTGCCACGGGTGTCATCATCGTCGGTTCCGGCATCGGCGGCGCCACATTGGCGGCGCGTCTCGCGCCGTCCGGCCGTCGCATCCTGATCCTTGAGCGTGGCGAAAGGCTTGCCGATTGCCCCGAGGCCCGCGATCCTGCCGCAATCTTCGGGCGCGGCGTCTTCCGCCCGAAGGAGATGTGGCGCGATCAGGCCGGCGAGGCCTTCAACCCTGGAAACTACGCCTATGTCGGTGGCAATTCGAAGTTCTACGGCGCCGTCCTGCTCCGCTACCGCGCCGAGGATTTCCGGCCCCTGCGTCACATCGAGGGGACGACGCCTGGCTGGCCGATCAGCTATGACGAGATCGAACCCTACTACCAACAGGCCGAGACTTTGTACCAGGTTCGCGGCGTACTCGGTGAGGATCCGACCGAGCCGCGGCATTCCGGGACCTACCCCTTCCCGGCGGTTCCCGATGAACCCTTCGTCGCCGATCTGAGGCGACGGCTCCGCGCGCAGGGGCTGCATCCCGGCTCGTTGCCGCTTGGCGTCGATCTCGATCGCTGGCTGGCCCGAGGAGCCACGACCTGGGACGCATTCCCGGACACCTGCGGCGGTAAGATGGATGCCGAAACAGCCGCGCTCCACGAGGCAATGAAATACCGAAACGTCACACTGATGACCGGCGCGAGGGTCACGCGCCTCATCGCGGTGGGGCGCCGCATCGCGGCCGTGGAAGTCGAGCGCGCCGGGCACACTGAACGGCTCTCAGCCGACACAATATGCCTTTCGGCCGGGGCTGTGATGACGGCGTCGATCCTTCTTTCATCTGCGGATGATTTGCATCCGACGGGCCTCGCGAACCGCTCTGACCAGGTCGGCCGGAACTTCATGAACCACAATCTGTCGGGGGTGATCGGTATCAGCCCGTTCCGCCGCAATACCTCGGTCTATGAGAAGACGATCCAGTTCAACGACTGGTATCTGACCGGCGGCCCGCATGGCGAACCGCTTGGCAATATCCAGATGCTCGGTCGCATCACCGGGCCAATCCTCGCGGCCGAAGGCGGCCTTCCATTGGCGCTCGCCCACTGGATTGCGGAGCATTCCGTCCACATGATGACGATGTCCGAGGATCTGCCGACCCGCGAAAGTCGGGTTGTGGTGAAGAACGGGCAGATCGAGCTGCACTGGCAGCGCACGAACTGGTCGGCACACGCGCTTCTGGTGAGAAGGCTCAAGGCAGTGCTACGGTCCGCAGGCTGGCCGGTGGTCCTGTCCAAAGCCTTCGAAAAGCGCACTCCAAGCCACCAGTGTGGCACGGCGCGGATTGGCAACGACCCGACGACAAGCGTCGTTGACGGTTTCGGCAAGGCACATGATCTCGACAACCTCTGGATCGCCGATGCCTCGGTCCTTCCGACGTCGGCGGCGGTCAACCCCTCGCTCACCATTGCGGCACTGGCGCTGAGAACCGGCGACCGCATCCTCGCGACGGTGGCAGCATGAGCCGCATTGCCCTCATCACTGGCGGTCAGCAAGGCATCGGCCTTGGTATCGCGAAGGCACTTGCCGCCGAGGGCTTTGCCATCGCCATCGCCTCCCTCCCGGAAGCAGACAGCGCCGGACCCCAATCCGCGTTGCAAGAGCTTGGGCCACAGTCGCGCTACTTCCGTCACGACCTTCAGGATATCGGCCGGGCGGGCGCCCTCATGGACAAGGTGGAGGCCGAGATGGGCCCTGTCACGACGTTCGTCTCGAACGCGGGCGTTCCGGCCAAGGCGCGGGGCGACATGCTCGATCTGTCCGCCGAAAGTTTTGACCATGTCATGGGCGTCAACCTCCGCGGTGCGTTCTTCCTCGCTCAGGAGGTTGCGAAGCGCATGGCCGGGCGGCCGTCACCGCACTACCGCTCGATGACCTTCGTGACCTCGGTTTCGGCCGAGTTGGTGTCGATTGAGCGCGCGGAGTACTGTATCTCCAAGGCCGGCGCCGCGATGATGACGGCGCTGTTCGCTGCCCGGCTTGCCCCCCTAAACATCGGCGTGTTCGAGATTCGCCCCGGCATCATCGCGACCGAGATGACGGCGGGCGTCCGCGACAGCTATACCGACCGCATCGAAGCAGGTCTGGTTCCCGCGCGGCGATGGGGGCACCCGGCTGATATCGGCGAGGTGATGGTTCCGCTGGCAACCGGTCGCATGGCCTTTGCAAACGGCGCAGTGATTCCGGTCGATGGCGGTCTGTCGATTCCCCGGCTCTAGAGAGGACTCCAAATGGCTGAGGGCTATGACTTCATCATCGTCGGCGGCGGTTCGGCGGGCTCGGTCCTTGCCGCCCGACTCAGTGAGAACCCCGACGCACGCGTCCTGCTGCTGGAGGCGGGGCCGCGCGACTGGCACCCGTTCTACCACATGCCCGCAGGCTTCGCGAAGATGACCAAGGGCATCGGAAGCTGGGGCTGGCACACGGTGCCGCAGAAGCACATGAAGGGCATGGTGATCCGCTATACCCAGGCGCGCGTCCTCGGCGGCGGATCTACGGTCAACGCGCAGATCTACACTCGCGGCAATGCGCTCGACTACGACGAATGGCGGCAGCGCGGTTGCGCGGGCTGGTCCTATGACGATGTCCTGCCCTATTTCCGTAAGTCCGAGGATAACGACACCTACGACAATCGCTATCACGGCCAGGGCGGGCCTCTTGGCGTCAGCCAGCCTGCTGCCCCCTTGCCGATCTGCGAGGCCTATTTCAAGGCCGCCGGTCAGCTTGGCATCCCGCGCAATCACGACATGGCCGGAGAGATGCAGGATGGGGTCGGCTACTACCAGTTGACCCAGCGCAATGTCCGCCGCTCTTCCGCCTCCATCGCATTCCTCAACCCGGCCCGACACCGGCCAAACCTGACTGTTCGGACCCGCGCGCAAGTCCTGCGCGTCGTGACCGAAGCGGGCCGCGCGATTGGTGTCGAACTTGCCGGCAAGGGCATGATCCGCGCGGAGGCCGAGGTGATCGTCGCCTCGGGTGCCATTGGGACGCCACGCCTTCTTCAGCTATCCGGAATCGGCCCGGCCGACCATCTGCGCTCGGTTGGTCTTCCGGTTGTCCTCGACCAACCGGGTGTCGGCTCAGACCTGCAGGACCATCTTGACCTCTTCGTCATCGCCGAATGCTCCGGTCCCTACACCTACGACCGCTATGCCAAGCCACATCTGTCGATTCTGGCAGGCCTGCAGTACCTCATCAGCCGGAAAGGCCCCGTTGCCTCCTCGCTCTTTGAAACCGGCGGGTTCTGGTATGCCGATCCCGACGCGCGCTCTCCTGACATCCAGCTTCACCTCGGGCTTGGTTCGGGGATCGAGGCCGGGGTGGCGGCGATGAAGGATGGCGGGGTAACGCTGAATTCGGCCTATCTCAGGCCGCGGTCACGGGGAACGGTACGGCTTGCCTCTGCCGATCCCTTGGCGGCCCCGCTCATCGACCCGAACTATTGGGCCGATCCGCATGACCGTGATATGGCGATCCGTGGCCTGAAACTCGCGCGCGCGATCATGCGCCAGGATGCGCTGAAACCCTTCGTGAAGGTCGAGCGTCTTCCCGGCTGTGATGTGAGGACTGACGAAGACTACTTCAACTACGCCTGCGCCCATGCCAAGACCGATCACCATCCCGCAGGCACCTGCCGAATGGGGACGGATGACCGCGCCGTGGTTGATCCGGAGTTGCGCTTCCGGGGCATCAGCGGGCTGCGCGTCGTGGACAATTCGATCATGCCGACCCTGGTATCAGCGAATACGAACGCGACCGCGATCATGATCGCAGAAAAGGCCGCGGACATGATCCGTTCGGCTCATGGAGGGTAACGCATGATCCGTCACATCGTCCTGATACACTTCCGTCCCGACGTCGGAGAAGACACCATTCAAGCGATTTTTTCCGATCTCCAGGCCATCAAGGGTCAAGTCCCCGGACTCGGCCCGATCCATGCAGGTCGCAGCGAAAGCCCCGAAGCGATCGAGCGTGGCTATCTTCATGGCTTCACGGTCGATTTCGCCGATTGGTCGGCTCTGGCGGCCTATCAGGACCATCCTGCCCACCGCCATGTCGGCGCGGCACTTGTTGCCCACGCGCTGGGCGGGCTTGACGGCATCCTCGTCTTCGACCTGCCTTTCAGTTCCGAATGACCCATCGAAAGCCCCGCCCATGCTGACCCTGCCCACAGCCGACGCTCGTCTCGAGTCGTACCGCCTGACCGGCACGCCGCTGACCCCGCGCGCGCCGCGCGTTTCGCTGACGCGCACCGCGTTCGCCGCCGCACATGTCGTCTCTGACCCGTTGCGCGAGCGCAACCCATGGGACTCGCGGCCAGCCGTGGACTGGGACGCAACGCTCGCTTTTCGCCAGTCGCTCTGGGATCAAGGCCTTGGCCTCGCCGAAGCGATGGACACCGCCCAGCGCGGAATGGGCGTGGACTGGTTGACCGCGAAGGAGCTGATCGACCGCACGATGGTGGCTGCGAAAGCACATCCCTTGCGACCGCGCGTTGCCTGCGGGGCCGGAACAGACCATGTCTCTGCGGCGGACCTGACGACAGCGGATGCGATCCTGCGCGCCTATGAAGACCAGGCAGAGGCGATCGAGACTGCGGGTGGGCAAGTCATCCTGATGGCGTCACGGGCCTTCACGGCGATGGGTGCGACGTCGGACACCTATCATTCTGTCTATCGGCGCCTGATTGCAGGAGCGGCGGACCCGGTAATCCTCCATTGGCTCGGCGACATGTTCGATCCGGCGCTGGCCGGATACTGGGGCACATGCGACGTCGGCGCGGCCTCTGACTTTGTCCTCGATCTCATCGCCGAGAATGCTACCAAAGTGGACGGCATCAAGATATCGCTCCTCGACCGGGCGCACGAAGAGGGGTTCCGCAGGCGCCTGCCTGCGGGCGTGAGGCTCTATACCGGCGATGACTTCAACTATGCGTCCCTGATCGCGGGGGACGGTACGCACTATTCCCACGCCCTGCTCGGAATCTTTGCGGCCATCGCCCCCGCCGCGGCGCAGGCACTTGAGGCGCTCGCGCTGGGCGATCTCGGCACCTTTCACCGGCTTCTTGCGCCCACGGTGCCGCTTAGTCGGGAAATCTTCCGCGCACCAACGCGGTTCTACAAGGCCGGGATCGCCTTTCTCGCATGGCTGAACGGCTATCAGAGCCATTTCATTATGCCCGCCGGGCTCCAGGCGAGTCGCGACATCAGCCACTATGCCGAGGTCTTTCGGCTGGCCGATCGCGCGAACCTGCTGCTGCACCCCGATCTTGCCGAGACCCGCATGCGTCATCTTCTGGCGCTGCACGGCATCGAATAGGCCAACCGGATGGACCGCCGACCAACCATCATCGATGTGGCGCAACATGCGGGGGTTTCAAAATCGACCGTCAGCCTGGTCCTTCAGAACAGTCTTGCAGTGCGAGCAGAAACACGCGCGGCCGTCCAAAGATCTATTGCAGAGCTTGGTTACGTCTACAACCGGGCGGCCGCGACCCTCCGTTCCTCCAATGCCGGCTTGATCGGGCTGGTGATCAATGATCTCAGAAACCCGTTCTTCGCTGAATTCGCGACCTCTCTTCAGATGGCGCTCGCCGCGCGCGGATATGCAGCCGTCGTGGCGAACACCGATGAAAACCCGGTACTTCAGGCCCGGGTCGTCGGCGCGATGATCGAACACGGTGTAGCAGCGCTCATTGTCTCGCCAGCCTATGGTGAGGATGACACGACCTTCGCTGCAATCGCTCGTGCCGGTGTTCCGGCCATGCAGGTCCTGCGCAAGGCCGATCAGCGTGCTGGTCTCTTCCCCTTCGCTGCGCCCGACTACGAAAGAGGTGGCCGTCTGGCGACCGAGCATCTGGTTCGCTCGGGCGCGACCCGGATCGCCTTTCTCGGTGGCATTGATGGCCGCGAAGTGACCCGGGCGCGGATGTCCGGCTTCAACGCCGTGCTGGCCGGAACGCAACAAGAGCGGCTCTTTCTGCCCGGTCGCGCCACACGCGCATTCGGGCGCGACGCCGCGGCGCGCATCGCGACGGATCACCCCGACGTCGATGCCGTGATCTGCTTCAACGATCTGGTTGCACTTGGCCTTCTGTCGGGCTGCGCCGAGATCGGCCGTGCGGTCGGGCCCGGGTTTCGCATAGTCGGCTTCGATGATATCGAGGACTGCGCCCTGACGTTTCCGACCCTTTCTTCGGTCCGCTGCGATATCGCGGGTTTTGGCGTGATGATTGCGGAGATGGTCCTGCTCTGGCTGGAGCAGGGAACCATTCCGCCGCCGGTGACGCGAACCACCGTTGAGCTTGTGGTTCGTAACTCGAGCGGGGCAGGGCATGATGGATAGCGACACCCTGCTGCTGCGGCTCTTCGACCGGGCAGTCGAAGTCGCCGATCCGATGCGCTCGCTTGCCGAGCATCTGCCATCACGCCCGGCGGGCAGGGTTGTGGTCGTGGGCGCGGGCAAGGCAAGCGCGCGCATGGCCGAGGCGGTCGAGACAGTCTGGGGACCGTGCGAGGGGCTGGTCATCACGCGATACGGCTACGCGCGGCCGTGCAAGCGCATCGAGATCGTGGAGGCGGCCCATCCGGTCCCGGATCAGGCGGGGCTGCGCGCCACGGCCCGCATGCTTGCGCTGCTGACTGGCCTTGGTGAGGATGATTTCGTACTTGCCCTTGTTTCTGGCGGCGCTTCGGCGCTTCTCATTGCACCGGCGGACGGGGTGACGCTTGCGGACAAGCGCGCCGTCAATGCCGCCCTCATCGCCTCGGGTGCGCCGATCAGCCAGATCAATACGGTCCGCAAACACCTGTCTCGCGTCAAGGGCGGGCAACTTGCCGCTGCCGCCTATCCGGCGCGCGTGCTGAGCTTGATGATTTCGGATGTTCCGGGCGACGATCCGGCCGATATAGGGTCTGGCCCCACGGTGGCGGATGCCTCGACTGCCGCCGATGCACGCGCAATCCTCGATCGCTGGCGCATCCAGGTTCCGGCAAGCGTTGATGCCGCCCTTCGCCGGTCAACAGGTGTTGTCCCTCCGGGTGATCCACGACTTGCGCGGGTTGAGAACCGGATCTACGCCGCGCCGTCGCACTCGCTTGCCGCTGCGGTAGAGTTGGCGCGTGCGAACGGCTACGAGGTGCGGCTTCTGGGCGACGCGCTGGAGGGCGAGGCGCGCGAGGTCGCCCGGGCGCAGGGACTCCTCGCTCTGGATATTTCGAGAGGCCGTGGGCCGGGCGATCCTCCGGTTCTCCTGCTGTCGGGGGGGGAGCTGACGGTGACACGGCGCGGGTCCGGCATCGGTGGCCCGAACGCGGAATTCTGCCTTGCGCTCGCCATTACTCTGAACGGTGCCACGGGCATCTACGCCATCGCCTGCGACACCGATGGGGTTGATGGCGCGGCCGAAGTGGCCGGCGCGGTGATCGGGCCGGAAACGCTCAAGAAGGCAAAAGCTGCTGAAATAGTCCCTGAATCGGCACTTCTGGCAAATGATGCGCATAGCTTCTTTGCCGCGCTTGGCGATCAGGTGGTCACGGGCCCGACCCTGACCAATGTGAATGACTTTCGGGCAATCCTGATTTCTTAGGACAGTTGGTCTCAATCATGGCGCCCACCGTCCAAGCGGATTTGTCGCACCCGTGCCAGTCCGCTCAGACCTGTGCAGCGCGACATAGTCGCTCTAACCATGAATGCTGTTGGCCGTCCCCCGTCCTGTTACGCGCGCATTGCAGCAAGTGAGGCCCGACAACAAGGCACGCACGATCATCCCTGAAATCGCAACCGAAGGACGCGCCATTCCGTGACGTGCGGGAAAAGACGGGACGGCGGTCTTTTCGAACCGCCATGCAGAGATTACGTCTGAGATATATCAAGAGTTGCAGGGATCTGGCAAAGTGCTGCAAGGTCGCTCTCAAAAGGAGAAATTGAAAAGTGCTCTATGTTGATATTCCAACACAATTAGAGATCGGCAAGCTTGTTGCCGCTCGGGGTGAGGCGCTGGTCAGCATCTACCTGAAGACCACTCCGGAGACGCAGCACATCGACGCTGCGCGCATCCGGTTGAAGCAACTGACGAGCGCCGCCATCGCACAACTAGAAGCGATCGGTTTGGCGAAGCGCGCCATCTGGCCCGTCGAAGAGCACCTGCATGACCTGATGGATGATGACGATTTCTGGCAGACGCAGGCCAACAGTCTGGCCCTTTTCGTGACCGCTGATTCCTTGCTCAGCTACCGTCTGCCCAACCGTCTGGTCGAGACCGTGCAAGTGGCGGACCGGTTCCATCTGAAGCCGCTCTTGCGCGCCGTTTCAATGCCGCAGCATGCCTTCATTTTGGCTCTGGCCGAAAACGAGGTCCGCATGATCGAACTGCTGGGCGACCAGCCTTCTCAGGTTATCCGTGTGCCCAACCTGCCCAAGGATGCGGCATCGGTTGCGGGCACGGCGAATGTGAACTCGCGGAGCTACTCGGGCCGGCAGGGCGGCAGCGAAGGCCAGAAGCACCACCTGCGCCAGTATTGCCGCCAGATCGACGCCGCCTTGCGTGTCCAGCTCTCGGGCCGGTCAGAACCTTTGATCCTTGCGGCAACGCAGCCGCTTCTGTCGATCTATCGCTCGGTCAGCAGCTATGCACATCTTGCCGACTCGGCTATCGAAGCCAGCCCGGTGAACATGGCGATACATGATCTGACTGCCGAGGCGCGCAGGATTGTGGACGGGCTGAACGCCACGTCGATCACAGAGTTTGCCAAACTCTTTGGCGACCGCGAAGGCGACAGCCGCGCCACCACCGATGTGGCCAGCGCCGCGCGTGCCGCGACCTTCGGCGCGGTGGACACTCTGCTGGTGGACATGGACAACGTTGTTCCCGGTCGTGTGGACGAGAAAACCGGCGAAGTTACCTTCGATAAGTTGGACAGTGCTGCAAGCTACGACGTGATCGACGAGATCGCCGGTCGCGTACTGGCCAATGGTGGACGCGTGCTGGCGGCACGTCGCAGCGACATCCCGCGAGCGGCTGCGCTGGCAGCGGTCCTGCGCTACGCGGTCTGACTGTTCCGTCGACCCGGACGCAGGAGGGCCGCATTGCACCGCGCCGGGCTGGGGTGTGCTGAACCGGAGCCGGATCGATCGTCGCGGTGGCCGATTTGGCGACTCTCTGGCAGGATAGCAGAGAAGCCCCGGAGGCCTGACCGCTTTCACCAACCGCACGCATTGCTCTCGCTGTTCCAGGCCTGACGCCTTGCGATCACACGAAGGATGAAGAATGTCGGACCCGCGCCTGGTGGAACCGCACAGCCAGTCCGCCGTAGCCTGCCTTGCTGCACTTGACGCGCACGCAGACGGGCTCGGCGGGGCCGAGGCTGAACGGCGCCTTGCCGAGTTCGGGCCCAACCGCCTGGCAGAGACCCGCGCGCGCGGGTCTCTGCTGCGGTTTCTGGCGCAATTTCACAACGTGCTCATTTATGTGCTTCTCGCTGCCTCCGTCGTCACGGCCGGCTTGCAGCATTGGGTCGATACCTGGGTGATCCTCGCTGTTGTGCTGGCCAATGCACTGATCGGCTTCATCCAGGAGGGCAAGGCCGAGGCGGCGATGGCCGCGATACGGGGCATGCTTGCCCCGCGCGCGGCTGTGCTGCGGGACGGGCGCCGCATGACGGTGGATGGGGCAACCCTTGTGCCGGGTGACATCGTGTTGCTGGAGGCGGGCGACAAAGTGCCCGCAGACCTGCGCGTCATGGAGGCCCGTGGGCTGGCGGCACAAGAGGCAATCCTGACCGGAGAATCTGTGCCGGTTGAAAAGGGCGCGACGCCGGTTGCGCCCGACACGGCCCTTGGCGACCGCCGGCCGATGCTTTGGTCTGGCACCCTGGTCACGCAGGGAACTGCACGCGGCCTCGTTGTTGCGACAGGTGCCAGAACCGAAATCGGCCGTATCGGCGGGCTTTTGCAGGGGGTGGAGCAACTGACGACGCCGCTCGTCGCGCAGATGGACCATTTTGCGCGTTGGCTATCGTTTCTTATCCTCTTGTCCGCAGGGCTGCTGCTCGCCTACGGCTACTTCGTCGGGCATCAGGCATTCTCCGAGCTATTCATGACGGTAGTCGGCGTTGCGGTGGCCGCGATCCCCGAAGGTCTTCCGGCAGTGATGACCATCACGCTGGCCATCGGCGTTCAGGCCATGGCAAAGCGACATGCCATCGTGCGCCGCCTGCCCGCGATCGAGGCGATCGGCTCGGTCTCGGTCATCTGCACCGACAAGACTGGCACCTTGACGCGCAACGAAATGGTCGTGACGACGGCCGAAACCCCCGCCGGCATTTTCGACATCGAGGGCGAGGGCTATGCGCCGGAAGGCGCGATCGCGCCAGCAGGAGACCTTGCCCGGCTCGCCCGCGCGGCAGCGCTCTGCAACGATGCCGGCCTGCGCCATCATGAGGGAGAGTGGCGCGTCGAGGGTGATCCGATGGAGGGCGCGCTCCTGGCATTTGCAGGCAAGGCGGCTGGCGAGGTCACGGCCGACAGGCTGGACGCGATCCCCTTCGACAGCCGACACCGGTTCATGGCCGTCCTGACCGAAGACGCAGGGGGCCGCTTCGCCCTTGTGAAGGGGGCACCCGAACGGGTGCTGGCGATGTGCGGCGACATCGATCCGTCGGCTTGGCAGGCGCGTGCCGATACGCTCGCGCGAAAGGGCCTGCGGCTGCTGGCGCTGGCCGAGCGGCCCGAGGCGGGCGACCGCATAGACCCTGCCGCGCTGGAGGGCGGTCTGACCTTCCTTGGCCTTGTCGGCCTGATAGATCCGCCGCGCCCCGAGGCCATTGCCGCCGTTGCCGAATGCCGCGCTGCAGGCATTCGTGTCAAGATGATCACCGGAGATCACGCCGGGACCGCCGCCGCCATCGCCGCGCAGATCGGCCTTCAGAACGCCGATCAGGTGCTGACTGGCGACGATCTGAACAAGTTTGATGATGCTCAGCTGGCACTTGAGGTGGTCGGCGTGGATGTGTTTGCCCGAACCAGCCCCGAGGACAAACTGCGCCTTGTCACCGCGCTTCAGGCCAATGGTCTCTCGGTTGCCATGACCGGCGACGGGGTGAACGATGCGCCCGCGCTGAAACGCGCCGACGCCGGAATTGCCATGGGGCTCAAGGGGTCCGAAGCTGCAAAGGAAGCGGCCGATCTGGTCTTGGCCGATGACAATTTCGCCACAATCGCGGCCGCGGTCCGCGAAGGTCGTACGGTCTATGACAACCTCAAGAAGGTCATCACCTGGACCTTGCCCACCAATGCAGGCGAGTCGATGGTGGTGGTTCTCGCCTTGCTCGCAGGTCTCGCCCTGCCGGTCACCGCGGTGCAGATTCTCTGGATCAACTTGATCACCGCGATCACCCTCGGGATTGCGCTGGCTTTCGAGCCGACCGAGGCCGGCACCATGATCCGCCCGCCGCGCCCGCGCCACGCGCCCATCCTGTCCGCAGAGCTTGTCTGGCACGTGGTTCTGGTCGGGATCCTGATCATGGCCGCGACCTTCGGGATCTTCCTCTATGCCGTCGACCGGGGGGCCTCGCTCGCCCTGGCACAGACAATGTCGATGAACACACTTGTGGTGCTGGAGATCTTCCATCTGTTCTTTGTCCGCAACATGTACGGCACCTCTCTCACTTGGGCAGCCCTCCGTGGCACACCCGTCATCTGGACGGTCGTTGTCGTCGTCACGCTTGCACAGTTTGCGGTCACCTATCTGCCGGCGCTGCAACCCATCATCGGAACCGAACCCGTGTCGCTGATGGACGGCCTGCTGATCGTCGGCATTGGCGTGGCTTTCTTCGCCTTTATCGAGATCGAGAAGCAGATCCGGCTGGGCCTGAAGAGCTAGGGCATGACATGGCTTGCGCCGAATGACGCGAGCCCTTGCGGTCCAGAGACCCTTTCGGTGCGCCGGCGGCCGCTTTGAACCTGCTCGTCTCGTCCCCTCACGCGCGGAAAAGCGCAACACCCCTGCAGGCGCGGGCGTCGACGTCCTGCCCTGCCCAGGCCGATCAGACCGGCCGCGATGCCAAGGCCACGACTGAACAGCGGGTGCACGGTTATTCTGCTGCCCGCGCCGGCACGAGCGCCACCACATGATCGCGGGCGATCGACATGGTTTTGAGGATGGCATGCACCGCGTCGCCGGGTTGCAGCGCCATCTGATCGGCGGCGCGGCGCGTGATGCGGGCCAAAATCTCGTGCCTGCCCACGTCGATATGCACCATCACGACAGGGCCATGCCCCGGCACGATCCGGCTGATCCGCCCGGCAACGACGTTCTGCGCCGACAGCCCCTCGGGCCGGGCGCGCGACAGGATCACCTCATGCGCCATGATGCGAACGCGCACACTTGTGCCTGGGGCCGCTTCCACCGTTGGCAGGAACAAGGGGCCGGTCGCTGCCTCCAGTCTGGTCAGACCGTCGGGCAGATGTTCGGCCACGGTCGCGGGCAGCATCGCGGCCACCTCGCGGATGCCCATGGCGCGCAGAGCCTCGGCGTCGGCCATCACCTCGGCCGTGGTGCCGGCGCCCACGCCGCGGCCCTTCTCGATGACGACCATGCGGTCGGCCAGAAGTTGCGCCTCGTTCATGTCGTGGGTGACAAGGACTACCGGCATATTCAGATGGGCGCGCAGTGCGATGATCTCGCCATAGAGTTTTTCGCGCGTGGCGCGGTCTACCGCCGAGAAGGGTTCGTCCAGAAGCAGGGCCTGCGGGCGGCGAGCGAGCGCGCGGGCAACCGCCACACGCTGCTGCTGCCCGCCCGACAGTTGCACCGGCTTGCGATCGGCCAGCCCGTGCAGGTTGACAAGGTCAAGAAGCCGCGACGCTTCGGTCAGATCGGGCGCCTCCATCGCCGCCATCAGGTTCTGCGCCGCTGTCATGTGCGGAAAGAGGGCATAGTTCTGGAACACGACCCCGACCCGCCGCCTATGCGGGGGCAGGCTCACGCCCGCCGCCGTGTCGAGCCAGACCGCGCCGCCGACGCTGACCCGCGCGCATGAAGGCCGCCAGAGTCCTGCGATGGTGCGCAAAAGCGTGGTTTTGCCCGACCCGGAATGGCCGACCAGCGCCAAAAGCTCGCCCGGTTCCACGCGGAAGGCTACATCGAGCGGAATAGGCAGTGCCGCCCGCGCCATCACCTCCAGCGCCATCAGGAAAGCCTCCGCCCGATCCGCGCCGACAGCATGTAGGTCAGGGTGATGGTGATGAGGCTGATCGCCACAAGGGTCGCCGACATCACAGCCGCCCCCTTCATGTCGAATCCCTGTACGCGGTCATAGATCGCGATGGCTATGGTCTTGGTCTCACCGGGGATCGACCCGCCCATCATCAGGATGACGCCGAATTCGCCCAGCGTATGGGCAAAGACCAGCACCATCGCTGTCAGTACGCCCGGCCAGGCCAGCGGCAGTTCCGCCTTCCACAAAGCCTTCCATGGGGACATCCCGCAACAGGCTGCTGCCTCGCGCACCTCGGTCGGCACCGCCTCGAAGCCGCGCTGCGCGGGCTGGATGGCGAATGAGAGGTTGAAGATGACCGAGGCGACCAAGAGCCCTTCGAAGGTGAACACCAGTTGGTGCCCGAAGAGCCGCTGCCAGAGATCGCCGATGGGCGAATTGCGCCCGAATGCCAGCAGCATGTAGAAGCCGAAGACCGTCGGCGGCAGCACCAGCGGCAGCATCACCAGCGCCTCGACCAGCCCCTTGGCGCGGAACTGGTGGTAGGCAAGGAACCGCCCCGCGAAGATGGACAGCGGCAACAGGATCACTACCGTCCACCCCGCAAGACGCAACGACAGGAACAATGCCGTCCAGTCCATGCCCTCAATTCCCTTCGGGCAGTACGAAGCCGTATCTCACCATGATCTCGCGGGCTTTCGGCGTCTGGACATAGGCGTAGAATTCTTGCGCTACGGGGCCTGCATTCTTCAAGAGCACCATGCGCTGCAACAGCGGGTCGTGCCAGTCACGCGGGATCAGCGCGAACTCGCCCTGCGCCTGTAGTTCCGGGGCCAGAGCCAACGAATAAGCGATAATGCCGCCATCGGCGTTGCCCGACAGCGCGAACTGCGCGGTCTGGCTGACGTTCTCGCCCAGCACCAGATGCGGCTGGATCTTGTCCCAGAGGCCGCGATGCCTCAACGCCTCCTCGGCGCGCTTGCCATAGGGCGCGTGTTCGGGGTTGGCGATGGCGAACTTGGTCAGCGTGCCCGCGTCAATCATTGCTGCCAGATTGTCCAGCGCCTCATCCGGTTTCAACTTTGACCCATGCGGCACCATGACCACCACGCGGCCCTCGGCATAAAGCGTGCCTTCATCGCGGGTAAGGCCTTCGGCGTTCAGTTCGGCGATGTATTTCTCATCCGCCGCCATGTACATCTGGAATGGCGCACCTTGCCGGATTTGCGTGGCGAAGTTGCCGGTTGAGCCCATCGACAGTTCGACCTCCTTGCCGGTATCGGCCTTGAAGGCCGCTGCAATCTCGGCCACGGCAAACTTGAGGTCGGCGGCGGCGGCAACTACCGGCGCCTTGTCCTGTGCGGCGACCGGTGCGGTGCCAAAGGCAAGGGCGGCAAATGTCGCGAGCGCGACGCGACGGGTAAACGATGTCATAATGCAGGTTCCTCTGATGATATGTTTCTCGAAACATATCGCAGGGAACCCATCCGTTGGGCAACCGTTATTTTTGTTCGGGAATATCCCGAAGCAGCGATTGCAACGCACCCAGTCTTCGCAGACCCGCCTCGGCCGCATCCGCCTCAAAAGCGCGATAGAGGTCAAGGACCGTTCTACCTGTGTCGGTCAGCACCGCGCCGCCACCGCCGGCCCCGCCACGCGTGCTGTCGACAAGCGGTTCCCTGAACATGGCGTTCAACGTGCTGATCAATTGCCAGGCGCGTTTGTAACTCATGCTCATTTCGCGCCCCGCAGCGGCAATGGAGCCAGTCCGGTCGATGCGCTCGAGGAGTTCGGCCTTGCCGGGGCCGATCATCTCGGTTTCGCCAAAGATGATCCGGATGCGCAGACGGGGGTGATGGGTATCATGCAACATATCAACAGTGTCTTGCGCAGGCCGTGAAAGCGCAAGCGGCATCCCGTGATGGCGCTCACCGATCTCCCGATCCTCAAAATCATGGCCCAAAAGGCTGCCAAGCAGCGCTTCCCGCACTGCCTGCAGGCAGTCGGTATTTTTCGGAAGGTGCCCGGGGGCGCCGCCAACTGATCTCATTTGAGATCCTCAGGAAGCAGTTCGTCCGGCATGTTCTGGTAGGCCACCGGGCGCAGCCAGCGGCGGATCGACAGGGTGCCGACGGAGGTTGCACCAAAATTGGTCGAGGCGGGATAGGGGCCGCCATGCACCTGGGCATCGACGACTTCCACACCGGTCGGAAAGCCGTTCGCGAGAATACGACCAGCCTTGCGCTCCAGAACCGGCATCAGATCACGCGCCAGCGGCAGATCGGGCTCATCAAGATACAGCGTGCAGGTCAATTGCCCCTCGAAGCCTTGCGCCACCGCGATCATCTGCGCCTTGTCCTTCACCTGAATGATCAGACCAAGGGGGCCGAACACCTCTTCGGCCAGAGCATGGTTGTGCAACCAGTCATCGCCCGACACCGCGAAGAGATAAGGCGTTGCCTGGCGCATGTCGCAGACCGATGTGAGGATCGCTTGCACGCCGGTTTGCGCCGCGACCCGGTCGCGGCCCTGTCGGTAGGCGGCGGCGATACCGTCGGTCAGCATGGTCTGCGACCCGACCTGACCCAAAGCCTCGCGGGCGGCAGCCGTGAAGGCCTCCGCTTCCGCACCTTCGATGACCACTGTGATGCCCGGATTGGTGCAGAACTGCCCGGCCCCCAGCGTCAGTGACCCTGCCCAGCCCGCAGCGATGGCCTCTCCGCGCGCCTTTGCGGCGGCGGGCAAGAGGAACATGGGGTTGACCGACCCCAACTCCCCAAAAAACGGGATGGGCTCGGGTCGTCGTGCGCAGAGGTCGAAGAGAGCCCGCCCGCCGGCAAGGCTTCCGGTAAAGCCCACAGCCTTGATCAAGGGATGCTGGACCAGGGCCTCGCCCACATCACGCCGACCGCCCTGAACCAGGCTGAAGACCCCCGGATGCAGGCCAAGCGACTTGATCGCGGCATCGATTGCCTGGGCCACGATCTCGCCGGTGCCGGGGTGGGCCGAGTGGCCCTTGACCACCACCGGGCAACCGGCCGCGAGCGCCGAGGCGGTGTCGCCGCCCGCGGTCGAAAAGGCCAATGGGAAATTCGACGCTCCGAAGACCGCCACCGGCCCGATCGGGCGTTGTACCATCTTGATATCCGGACGTGGCGCGGGCAGGCGGTCGGGCAGCGCCGGGTCATGGCGGCGGTCAAGATGCAGGCCCGCGCGGATGTGGGATGCGAAAAGCCGCAACTGCCCGGTGGTGCGCCCACGTTCGCCAACCAGCCGCGCCGCTGGCAAGCCGCTCTCCTGCATGCCGATTTCGGTGATGGCGTCGCCGCGCGCGTCGATTTCGGCCGCGATCATGTCGAGAAAATCAGCCCGGACATCGCGCGAGGTGCCGGCAAAGGATGGAAAGGCCGCTTCGGCACCTTCACAGGCCCGGACCACGATCTCTGGCGTTCCGACGGCGAAGTGATACGAGGGACCATGGGCAGGCGAGGAAGGAAAGGTCGTGGGGCCAGCGATCCAGTCACCTGCCACAAGGTGTTTTCCAGTCAGCATTTCAGTGTCCTTTGGTCAGCGGTGTGTCAGCGGGGAAGCCCCCCGACTTTGGTTTACAGAACATCTGGCGCGGTGACGATGGCGATAGCGGGGTCATCGACACCGTCCGATAGCGGATCAGAACTCGAAGGCGTCGGTGAGAAGGCGGCGGCCCAGGGTCAGGGCGTCGGCGACATGGACGGACGGCGACAGGTCCACGTCCGAGCGGCCGTTGGCGACCAGGTCAGCCATTCGGGCGTAAAGGGCAGGGTATTCGCCCATGATCGAGTTTTCCCCCGCGACTTCGACCCCGCCCAGCTCCAGCCGGTTGCCCCCCATGCGCAGGGCAAGGGGGCCTGCGGTGGTCTCCACCTCGATATCCCAGGTCTGCGGCCCCTCCTGCCGCCAGTCGAACTCGGCGGTGACGCCACCGGAGAAGCGCAGGCTCGCCGCGATGGGCGTCTGGCAGTTTAAGGGAAAGGTCAGGGTGGCGTCCGTCAGATGCACGGGCGTCGGCAGGATCTCGGTCAGGATCGACAGGGCGTTGATGCCGGGATCGAACACGCCCATGCCGCCGGGTTCAAAGACCCAGTCCTGTCCCGGATGCCACTTGCGCACGTCCTCGCGCCAGGTGATGCGCGCCCCTGTGACGGTCTTGCCCTGCAACCACGCCTTGGCCGGGGCGACACCCTGCGCCATGCGGCTGTGCCAGGTCGCGTAAAGCGTCAGCCCGCGGTCGTTGGCCATCTTTTGAAGCGCATGAACCTCGGCCAGAGTGGCGCCGGGGGGCTTTTCCAGCATGACATGCCGCCCGGCCAGCAGCGCCGCCTCGGCATAGGGGTAGCGCGGCACAGGCGGCATGCACAGCGACACAGCGTCGATGTCGGGCCGTGCAGCCAGCATTTCGGCAAAGTCGGTATAGGCTTCGACCCCATCGATGGTGCCAGAGCGCGAGACGGTCGCCGTCAGATCCCAGTCGGGGCTGGCGGCAAGCGCGGGAACGTGCTGATCCCGCGCGATCTTGCCGATGCCGACCAGGGCGAGTTTGCGCCTCGACGCCATCAGTGGCTGTCCTTGCCTACCGGATTGCCCCTGCAACCCTTCAGGAAGCCAAGGTCGGCCCCGGTGTCGGCACCCTGCACATGCTGCTGGTGCAGCCAGGCATAGCCGCTTTCGGCCTGGACATGGCTGGGCGTCCATTTCGCCAGACGCGCGGCGAGTTCGGCATCCGGGATGTCGAGATGCAGGCGGCGGTTGGGTACGTCGAGTTCGATGAAATCGCCGTTCTGAACCACGGCAAGCGGCCCACCCGCAGCGGCTTCGGGCGAGGTGTGCAGGCACACCGTCCCATAGGCGGTGCCTGACATGCGGGCATCGGAAATCCGCACCATGTCGGTGATGCCCTTGCGCAGCACCTTGGGCGGCAGGCCCATGTTTCCGACCTCGGCCATGCCGGGATAGCCCTTGGGACCGCAGTTCTTGAGGACCATCACGCAGGTCTCGTCAATGTCCAGCGCCTCGTCGTTGATCTTGGCCTTGTAGTCGTCGATATCCTCGAACACCACGGCGCGGCCGCGGTGCGTGAGCAGCGCAGGCGTTGCGGCAGAGGGTTTCAGCACCGCGCCATTGGGGGCGAGGTTGCCCTTGACCACGACAACACCGCCCGATTGCGTCAGCGCCTTGTCGGTGGGCAAGATCACGTCGGGGTTGTGGTTGACCACATCCTTGACCTGGTCCCACATCGTCTCGCCCGAGACGGTGAGAGCGTCCTTGTGCAAAAGGCCCGCCTCGCCCAGCCGCTTGATGACGACGGGCAGCCCCCCGGCATAGAAGAATTCCTCCATCAGATACTTGCCCGAGGGCATCAGGTTGACGATTGTCGGCACATCGCGCCCGCAGCGGTCCCAGTCGTCCAGCGTCAGGTCCACGCCGACCCGGCCCGCGATCGCCAGAAGGTGAATGACCGCGTTGGTGGAGCCGCCGATGGCGCCATTGGTGCGGATGGCATTTTCGAACGCCACCTTCTTCAGGATGTCCGAAGGCTTCAAGTCATCCTTGACCATCTGCACGATGCGCCGCCCGGTCAGTTGCGCCATGACGCGGCGGCGGCTGTCCACCGCCGGAATCGCGGCGTTGCCCGACAGCGCCATCCCCAGCGCCTCGGCCATGCTCGCCATGGTGCTGGCAGTGCCCATCGTGTTGCACGAACCCGGGCTGCGGCTCATCGAGGCCTCGGCCTCGAGAAACTCCTCTTTCGTCATCTCGCCTGCCTTCACGGCTTCGGAGAATTTCCAAAGGTGGGTGCCGGAGCCGACCCGTTCATTCTTGAAATAGCCGTTCAGCATCGGCCCACCAGTGACCACGATGGAGGGGATGTCGGTCGAGGCGGCCGCCATCAAGAGGCTGGGGGTGGTCTTGTCGCAGCCGACCATCAGCACGCAGCCGTCCATCGGCTGGCCGCGCATCGCCTCTTCCACCGCCATGGCGGCGAGATTGCGGAACATCATCGCGGTGGGTCGGAAGGCGGATTCCGAAGTGCTGAACACGGGGACTTCGACAGGGAAGCCGCCCGCCTCGTAGATGCCGTGCTTCACGCGCTGTGCCAGATCGTTCAGATGCGCGTTGCAGGGCGTCAGCTCCGACCAGGTGTTGAGGATGCCGATGACAGGGCGGCCGTCGAAGAGGTCAGGCGGGAAGCCCTGATTCTTCATCCAGCCGCGGTGATAGATATTGTCCTTCGACGTGCCACCGAACCAGGTTTGCGAACGCAGCTTGCGGGGCCATTTGGCGGGTTTGAAGGTCATCTGATCCTCACAGGGGTTTCACGGCGACGGCGCCGGACAGGGCAGGCGCGACGGCAAGGGGATTGCGCAGGGGCAGGCCGAAGGGGGGGGCCTCGATCTCGAACGTATCACCGGCCTGCGGCTTGATATCATCGGCAAAGCTGAGCGTTGCGGTGCCGAACATATGCACATGCACATCGCCGGGTTGGCAGAACAGGCGATACTTGAAGTGATGATGTTCCAGATTGGCGAGGGTGTGGGACATGTTCGCCTCGCCGGACAGGAAGGGTTTTTCCCAGATCACCGCTCCGTCGCGCCAGATGCGGCTGGTGCCGCGCACATCGGCAGGCAGGTCGCCCACAAGGATTTCGGGACCAAAGGACGCCTCGCGCAATTTGGAATGGGCAAGGAAAAGATAGTTGATCCGTTCCGTCACATGATCTGAAAACTCGTTCGCCAAAGCCCATCCGACGCGCGCCGGGGTGCCATCAGCGGCGATCAGATAGATGCCGGCCAGTTCAGGTTCTTCCCCGCCATCGAGGGCGAAGCCGGGGCTGGTCAGGGGCGCCCCTGGCGCGACGGCGGTATGGCCATTGCCCTTGTAAAACCATTCAGGCTGCACGCCGACCTGACCGCTAGCGGGCCGCCCGCCTTCCAGCCCCATGCGAAACATCTTCATGCTGTCGGTCAGGGTTTCTGCTCCCCCCAGTTTTGCATGCATGGCATCGCGCGTCGCGGCCGAGCCGAGATGAGTCAGCCCGGTGCCCGTCAGATGCAGATGGGTGGGGTCGGGGTGGGTGATCGGCAGGGCAAGGCGCCCCGCTGCCGCAACAGCGGCAAGATCGACCGCCTCGCCCAGACCATGCGCCGCGATGATGGCGGCAAGCGGCTGGCCCGTGGCAATTGCCTCGCTCGCCAGCGCATAGGTGCTGGTGGCCCCGCGCACGATGGCAGCTTCCGAGCCTTCGCGCACCACGACGGCCAGCGTGCCGTCGTCCTTCAGGATCTGTGACAGCAGCATCTTGGTCCCCGTCCTATTTCGATTTGTTGTAGACGTCGAAGATCACGGCGGACAAAAGCACCAGCCCCTTGATCACCTGCTGATAGTCGATCCCGATACCCATGATCGACATGCCGTTGTTCATCACCCCCATGATCAGTGCGCCAACGACCGCGCCGAGGATCTTGCCCACCCCGCCCGACATTGATGCCCCGCCGATGAAGACGGCGGCGATCACGTCAAGCTCGAACCCCACGCCCGCCTTCGGCGTCGACGAGTTCAGGCGCGCAGCCACGATCATCCCGGCCAAGGCGGCCAGAACCCCCATGTTGCAGAAGGTCAGGAACACCAGCCGATCAGTCTTGATCCCCGACAGCTTGGCCGCCTTTTCATTACCGCCGAGCGCATAGATCCGGCGCCCCGTCGTCATGTTCTCGGTGAAGAAGGCGTAGAGCACCGTCAGCACCGTCAGGATCACCACCACATTCGGCAGGCCGCGAAAGCTGGCGAGCTTGTAGCCGACAAAGATCAGCGCGGCCGAGACGATAAGATTGCGCACGGCAAAGATCAGCATCGGTTCGGGCTCGATCCCGAATTCGGAGTCGTGGGCCCGTGCCCGCCAGCCGACAATGACGATGGCAAGGGCGCACAGGCAGACCAGAGCGATGGCCGTGATGTTGGGCTTGTCGACGCCGAAGACATCGGGGACGAAGCCTGTGGACAGCGACTGGAACGATTTCGAGAAGGGCCCGATGTTCTGCCCGGCCAGCAGCCAAAGTGTCAGGCCGCGAAAGACCAGCATCCCTGCCAGCGTCACGATGAAGGACGGGATGTGCCAGTAGGCCACCCAATAGCCCTGCGCCGCACCGATCAGCAGGCCGACGAACAGGCAGGACGGCACCACGGCCCAGACCGGCCAGCCCAGTTTGACGGTCAGCACCGCCGCGACCGCACCGACAAATCCCACGACCGATCCGACCGACAGGTCAATATGGCCTGCGACGATGACCAGAAGCATCCCGAGCGCCATGATGATGACATAGGAATTCTGCAGGAACAGGTTGGTGATGTTCTGCGCCGACAGGAAATCGACGCCCTCGAACACGCGCACGACCACCAGAAAGAAGATCACGATGGCCACCAGGGCCATCAACATTCCATTCTCACGCAGGTGCCCGCCCAGATGCGAGCTCAGACCCGGCTTCGTGCTCATGCGGCTTTTCCTTCACCTTGCAGGATCAACGCCATGATCCGCTCCTGACTGGCCTCGGCGCGCGACAGCTCGCCCACGATGCGGCCTTCATTCATCACATAGATTCTGTCGCACATCCCCAGAAGTTCGGGCATTTCGCTGCTGATCATCACGACACCGCGGCCTTGGGCCGCAAGCTCGTTCATGATGCCGTAGATCTCAAACTTGGCGCCGACATCGATACCGCGGGTCGGTTCATCAAGGATCAGCACCTGCGGATCGGTGAACAGCCATTTCGACAGAACAACCTTCTGCTGGTTCCCGCCCGACAGGTTGACCACCTTCTGCATGACGCTGGGTGTGCGGATGTTCATCACGCGGCGATAGTTTTCCGCCACCTGGGTTTCCCGCCTGAGGCTGAGAACGCCGTTGCGTGAGACCCCCATCAGGTTGGCAAGGGTGATGTTGCGCACGATCGGCTCTTCCAGCACGAGCCCCAGCAGCTTGCGGTCTTCGGTCACATAGGCCAGACCGGCCTTCGTGGCCTTGGCGACGGTGGAGGTGTCGGCAACCTTGCCGCCCAGCATGACCTCGCCGCTGATATTGCGGCCGTAGCTTTGACCGAACAGGCTCATGGCAAGTTCGGTGCGGCCCGCCCCCATCAGCCCCGCGATGCCCACGATTTCGCCCTTGCACACATGAAATGCGGCATCGCGGATCATCTGGCGGTCTTTCTGATCGGGGTGCCAGACGTTCCAGCCCCTGACCTGCATCAGCACCTCGCCGATCTGCGGCACGCGCTCGGGATAGCGGTGCGCCATGTCGCGCCCCACCATGTCGCGGATGATGCGGTCCTCGGAAATGTCGGCCTTGTCCAGCGTCGAAACCGTGGCCCCGTCGCGGATGACGGTGATGCGGTCGGCGACCCGGCCGATTTCGTTCAGCTTGTGGCTGATGAGGATCTGCGTCACCCCTTGCGCCTTCAGTTCCAGCATCAGGTCCAGCAGTTTCTGACTGTCGTTTTCCTGCAAGGCGGCGGTCGGCTCATCGAGGATCAACAGGCGCACATCCTTGGCCAGCGCCTTGGCAATCTCGATCAGTTGCTGCTTGCCGACACCCAGCTTTTCAACGCGGGTCGCGGGCGCCTCGGTCAGACCGACCTTCTTCAGCAGCGCTTCGGTCTTCTGAAAGGCTTCCGCCCAGTTGATCACACCATTTCTGGCAACCTCATTGCCAAGGAACAGATTCTCGGCAATCGACAATAGCGGGACCAGCGCCAGCTCCTGGTGAATGATGATGATGCCGCGGTCTTCACTGTCACGGATCGAGCGGCAGACGAGCGGTTTGCCCTCGTAAAGGATTTCGCCCTCGTAGGAACCGTGCGGATAGACCCCTGACAGAACCTTCATCAGCGTGGACTTGCCCGCACCGTTTTCGCCGCAGATGGCATGGATTTCTCCGGGCTCGACAGCAAGGCTGACATGGTCAAGCGCCCGCACGCCGGGAAAGACCTTGCTGATCCCCCGCATCTCCAGCAATGCCGTCATGTCATCCCCTCCCAAGGATGCCATGCCCACCCCGCGGATCCCGGGGGTGGGCAGGACAATCGCATCCCTTACTTCAACTGGTCAGCGGTGTAATAGCCCGAACCGACGAGAACTTCCTCGTAGTTCGCCGCAGAGACCGGCTGGCTTGCCAGCAGATAGGAGGGCACGACCTTGACGCCGTTGTCATAGGTCTTCTCGTCGTTGATTTCCGGCGTGCCACCGGCCAGAACCGCGTCCACCATCTTCACGGTGACCTTGGCCAGCTCGCGGGTGTCCTTGAAGATCGACGAATATTGTTCGCCCGCGATGATCGACTTGATCGAGGGCACTTCGCAATCCTGTCCGGTGACGATCGGCATGGCCAGATCGCCCGAGCCATAGCCAACGCCCTTGACCGACGACAGGATGCCGATCGACAGCCCGTCATAGGGCGACAGCACGCCATGCAAGGTCTTGTCGCCGTAGTTGGAGGACAACAGATTGTCCATACGAGACTGGGCGACAGCACCGTCCCAGCGCAGCGTGCCGACGACGTCCATGCCCATCTGGCCCGACGGGATCACGACATCGCCCGACGCAATCAGGGGGTCCAGCACCGTCATGGCGCCATTGTAGAAGAAGAACGCGTTGTTGTCGTCGGGCGAGCCACCGAAGAGTTCGACATTCCACGGCTTGGTATCGGCAAAGCGTGCCTTCAGGCCTTCGACCAGACTCTCGGCCTGCTGCACGCCGACCTTGAAGTTGTCGAACGTGGCATAGTAGTCGACCGAGCCACTTTCGCGGATCAGCCGGTCATAGGCGATGACCTTGATCCCGGCGGCAGCGGCATTGTCGAGCGCGTTCGACAGCGTCGTGCCGTCAATCGCGGCGATGACCAGTGCCTTGACGCCCTTGGTGATCATGTTTTCGATCTGGGCCAGCTGGTTGGGGATGTCGTCTTCGGCATACTGCAGATCAGTGCCGTAGCCAGCCGCGGTAAATTGCTCGACCATGGACGTGCCGTCCGAAATCCAGCGGGCCGAAGATTTGGTCGGCATCGCGATGCCGATCGTGCCCTTGTCCTGCGCGAAAACCGGCAGGGTAAAGGCCGATGAAGCAGCCGCAGCGCCGCCAAGCGCCAGAAGCGCCCTTCTTGAAAGTTGCATTTTGTCTCCTCCCTGGCCGCCTGAACTGGCGGCGTTCGCCGATCGGAAGCCAGGGTCATGCCCTGAAACCGCCGTGGCGGCACTATTGCAACGCCGAAACATATCGGTCAAATGAAGAGATGGCATATACTCATGGCGGTATCGTTATGAATACGACTCCAACAGACAATCAATTGATCCAGCGCGGGCTCAAGCTGAACCATTTGCGCCTCTTGTCCGCCGTGGCCGAGACGGGCCAGCTTTCGACGGCGGCCGCGCAGATCGGGATTGCACAGCCGGCCGCCTCGCGCCTTCTGGCGGAAATCGAGCGCATCGTCGGAGAGCCGGTGCACCACCGCACCGGCCGGGGCATGACGCTCACGGCGGTCGGACAGGCCTTTGCCATGCGTGCGCAGCGCATTCAGATGGAGTTGCGCGACGCGGCCCGCGACATGTCCGAGGCCGCCGCGGGTGGCAGCGGGCATGTGCGGATCGGATCGGTCACCGGTCCGGCGATTGAGCGTGTCTTGCCGGTGTTGCGCAATTCCCGCCTGACGGCGCCGCAAATCACCTTCGAGGTGATCGTGGCACCATCGGATGTGCTGTGCCAGGACCTGTTGGCCGGGCGGATCGATTTTGCCGTGGGCAGATTGCCAGAGGGGCCACAGCGGGCGCTGCTTGCGATGGTCGAGATCGCACCAGAGCCGGTGGCGCTTGTCGTGCGCCGCGACCACCCGCTGGCCCGGACTCCTGACCCGACGGTTGCGGAACTGTTGCGCTTTGACTGGGTGATGCCGCCATCCGACTCCCTCCTGACACGAACAGTGCTGCAACGGCTTCGGGCTCATGGCGTGGAGGCACCCCCGCGCCACCTGTCCACAGCATCGTTCCTGCTGACGCTTGCATTGCTGCAGCAATCCAACGCCATCGCGCCAGTGGCCCTTGCCGTCGCCAACAGCTTTTCGCATCAGGCCGACAGCCCCTACTCCAAGCTGGCGATCGATCTGGGAATTGCCGTGCAGCCATTCGGCCTCGTGACCCGTGCCGGCGCGATCCTGCCCCCCACGGCAGCACGGATCGCACGTGAGATCGAAAGCCTGGTGCCGCCGCTTGACGACCATGGCGCAGCTTAGCCGCGCCTTTCGGGCGGGGGGCCTGGCCTGCTGTCCTTGGCGAACAAGTTGACGTGAGCAAGGGCGGCTCACTGCGGCGGATCGTTATCCCTTGGTGTTGTTCGCGATCCAGGTCCGATCGATTTCCAGCACCTCAGCCATAGCAGTTCGGACGACCCGCGTGTCTCCTGACCCGACAGCATCGGCCATCACCTGATAGAGCGCGGCCTTGTCCGCCCCGAGATCCTCGACCCCGGCATGGATCCGCGCGGCGGTCGCCCGGACAACCCCGAACTCGACCAGTGCCGAGGCGGCGCGCAGGAAGGGATTCTGCGTGGCTTCGCAAAGTGTGCGGTGAAACTCGAACTCCGCCAGCGCGAAAGGTTCGGCCATCCGGCTGGCGGCGGTGCGCTGGTTCAGCCAGTAGAACAGCATGCGCAACTGTTCGGCGCTGCGCCGTTCGGCCGCCAGCGTGGCGGTCTGCAGTTCCACCGTCTCGCGCATTTCGACAAAACTCGCCAGAAACGCTGCGTCCGGCGATGCCTCAAGGATCCAGGCCAGGACCTGCCGGTCAAAGAGGTTCCACCGGTTGCGGGGCAGGACGCGGGTGCCGACCTTGGCGCGCGCCTCGACCAGCCCCTTGGCCTCCAGTGTTTTCAACGCCTCGCGCAGCACGGTGCGCGACACCCCGAAGGAAGTCATCATCTCGGCATCATTGGGCAGGATGGTGCCCACCGCAAAGCGCCCCGTGGCGATGCCGAGGCCCACTTCGGTGATGACATAGCTGTGGTAGTTGCGCGCGGTCTGCCGCCCGGAGAGCAAGCGCACCAGGCTCCCGGGTTCGCTCATGCTAGGTCTTCCAAAACACCTTCCTGCCCGACACCCCCGCCGAAGCGGAAAAGACCAGCCGCTGCAGAAGGATGAACATAAACAAAAGCGCTCCGATGACAATCTTTGTCCACCAGCTGGACAGGCTGCCATCAAAAACGATGTAGGTCTGCACCAGACCTTGCAACATCACGCCGATGAATGTTCCCGCAATGAAGCCATATCCGCCCGTCAGAAGCGTGCCGCCGATCACCACGGCGGCAATGGCATCCAGTTCAACCCCAAGCGCCGACAGGGAATAGCCCGCCGAGGTGTAGAGCGAAAAGACGATCCCGGCGAGGCCGGCAAGCGTCGATGACAGGGCGTAGATCAGGATGGTGGTGCGGGCGACCGGCACCCCCATCAGCGCGGCCGAGGTTTCATTGCCGCCAAGGGCATAGACGTAGGACCCGAACCGGGTCCGGTGTGCCAGCACGATACAGATGGCAAAGACCGCCAGCATCACCATGCCGATGATCGTCAGGCGGCCGCCACCGGGCAGCAGGATATAGCTTTGCGAGATCGCGGTATAGACATCATGCTTGATCCCGATGCTGTCGGGCGACAGGACTGAAGCACCGCCGCGGGCCAGAAACATGCCGGCCAGCGTGACGATGAAGGACGGCACCTTCAGGTAGTGGATGGCCGCACCCATCACGGCGCCAAAAACGGCCGAGACCACGAGGGCGATGGCAAAGGCCAGGAAAGGGTGCAGCCCACCCCACATGATCAATGTCGCGATCATCACCGTGGTAAAGCCGATCACCGCCCCCACCGAGAGGTCGATTCCGCCGGAAATGATGACAAACGTCATTCCCACCGCGGCTATGCCAAGAAAGGCATTGTCAGTCAGGAAATTGCCCAGAACGCGCGTGGACAGCATCGCCGGGAACTGAAGGATCGCAGCCAGATAGGCCAGCCCGAAGATCGCCGTGGTCGCAAGCAGCGGGCGCAAGGCGCGGTTCATGCGGATTTCCCTTTCGTAGATGACGACGCGAGACGTCGTCCCAGCCACTGACTGGCCAGGGGCGACTGCAACATCAGGATCAGGATGATCACCCCGGATTTGACCACAAGGTTGAACTGTGGCGAAAAGCCCGAAATCAGGATGCCCGTGTTCATCGCCTGGATGATCAGCGCGCCAACCACCGCCATCGGAATCGAGAACCTCCCCCCCAGCAGGGATGTTCCCCCGATGACCACGGCCAGAATGGCATCCAGTTCCAGCCACAGGCCGGCATTGTTGGCATCGGCGCCGCGAATGTCGCCCGCCACGATCAGGCCCGCCACGGCGGCACAGAATCCGGCAAAGGTATAGACCATCAACAGCAGGATGCGGCTGGAAATCCCCGCAAACCGCGCCGCTGACCGATTGACGCCCACCGCCTCGATGAGCAGGCCAAGCGCGGTGCGGCGCACCACCAAGGTGGCCGCGACCATCAGGATCAGCGCGATTACCGTCGGCATCGGCAGGCCGAAGAGCGACCCGGTGCCGATGAAGATCAGCAGCGGATCGGAAAAGGTGACGATCGACCCTTCGGTGACCAGCTGCGCCAAGCCGCGCCCCGCGACCATCAGCACCAGGGTGGCAATGATCGGCTGAATGTCGAGATAGGTGACCAGCACGCCGTTCCAGAACCCACAGAGAAGCCCGACGGCGAGAGCGGCGAGGACGGCAACCGGGGCGGGACCACCCGTCGTCACCACCACCGCCGCCACCGCCCCGACGATCGCCATGACCGCCCCGACCGACAGATCGACGCCTTTGGTGGCAATGACAGCCGTCATGCCGATGGCAAGGATGGCAACCGGTGCGCCTCGGTTCAGCACGTCGATCAAGCTTCCAAAGAGGCGGCCATCCTGCCAGGTGATGCTGAAGAACCCGGGGAAAAGCAGCCAGTTGATGACGAGCACTGCGGCCAGTGCCGCAAATTGCGGACGCAACAGGGCGGCCTTCCAGTTCAAACGCCTCATGCCGCCCCCTCCGCTGCGCCCGTGTTCGCGGCAATCGCCGCCACGATGACGGACGGCGCGATGTCCTCGCCCTGCAACTCCGCCACCATCTCGCGGTCGCGCATCACGACGACGCGGTTGGAATAGGCGACCACTTCATCCAGCTCCGAAGAAATCACCAGAAGCGCCAACCCCTCTTCGCGCAGGCGGCTGATGGTGCGGACAATTTCCGCATGGGCGCCCACGTCGATGCCGCGCGTGGGTTCGTCGAGGATCAGAAAGCTGGGGTCGATCGCCAGCCAGCGGGCAAGGATCACCTTTTGCTGATTGCCGCCGGACAGGAGCTTGACCGGCATGTCATGGCTGGCCGCGCGGATGTCGAGGTCTTCGGCATAGCGGCCGGCCACCTCGACCTGTTCGTCCCGGTTCAGAGCGCTGAACCATCCCAGCTTTGCCTGCAAGGCGATGATGATGTTTTCGCGCACCGAAAGATCCCCGAAAATGCCATCAAGCTTGCGGTCCTCGGGGCAAAAGCCGAAGCCTGCGGCCACGGCCTGGGCCGGGTTGCGAATGGTCACGGTCTTGCCAAGGATGCTGATCTCGCCACTGTCGGATGGATCCACGCCGAACATCAGCCGTGCCATCTCGGTTCGGCCAGACCCCAGAAGGCCCGCCACGCCGACCACTTCGCCCTCGTGCAGAGACAACGTGAAGGGCGCTACCCGGCCCGCCCGGCCAAGGGCGCGGAATGTCACCCGTGTCTTGCCCTGGACACTTTCGGCCGAGCCGACGGTGCGCTGGTCATGGGTCAGATCCTTGCCGAGCATCATCCGCACCACCTCGGTCGCGGTCAGGTGTGACAGAGCCTTGGTGCCGATCAGCTTTCCGTTGCGCAAGATCGTGACGCGGTCGGCAATGGCAAAGACCTGATCCAGAAAATGGGTGATGAAGATGATGGCCAGACCGCGCGCTTTCAGCCGGGCCACCACTTCGAAGATCTTTTCGACTTCATTGGCATCAAGGCTGGCCGTCGGCTCGTCAAGGACCAGAACCCTACCCGACAGTTCCACCGCCCGGGCAATGGCCACGATCTGTTGGACAGCAACTGAGAAGCTGCCCAATTCCGCCCGGACGTCGATGTCAAGGCCGTAGGTCGCCATCAGGGCGCGCGCACGGGCGTGGATGACCCGGCGCTGTACGATGCCAAACCGGGTCGGCTGGTGTCCCAGAAACAGGTTCTCGGCAACCGATCGGTTGGGCAGCAGGTTCACTTCCTGATAGACTGTGCCGATGCCGTGGCCCTGCGCCTGCAGCGGATCGCCGAAATGGACCGGCTGACCATCCAGAAGTATCTCACCGCCATCGGGCTGATAGGCACCCGTCAGGATCTTGATCAGCGTCGATTTTCCAGCGCCGTTTTCGCCCAGCAGGGCGTGCACCTCGCCTGCGTTGACCGCGAAATCCACGCCATCCAGCGCCCGGTGCTGGCCAAAAAGCTTGATGACCCCGCGTGCCTCGACCATGGGCTTTGTGGCCTCGGACATGGCTGCCCCCTCCCGTTGGTTCCTGCCACTGTTCTGCTTTTGCCCGAACAAAGCAATTCCGTCGGCCGGACGTTCCCGGCCGACGGTGCTGCGGGATCGTGCGTCAGTAGCCCAGACCCTTGCGACTGTTGTATTCGCCCTGCGGATCATCGGCCGGGGTGTACAGCTTGGATTCGGTGATGATGAACTTCTCGGGCACGGTGCCAGCATTCAGATAGGCATCCAGCGCTGCGAAAGCCGGTCCTGCCATGTTCGGGGTCAGCTCTACCGTCGCATTGGCTTCGCCCGCCACCATGGCCGCGAAGATATCGGGCACGGCGTCAATCGACACCACGAGGATGTCGGCGCCCGGCTTCAGCCCCGCGTCCTTGATCGCCTGAATGGCACCCACGGCCATGTCGTCATTATGCGCGTAGACAGCGCAGATGCCCCCGCCACCGCCTTCCGCCTTCAGAAAGCCTTCCATGACCTCCTTGCCTTTGGACCGGGTGAAATCGCCGGTCTGGCTGCGGATGATGGTCACGTTGGATGCGCCCGAAATACCCTCTTCAAAGCCCTTCTTGCGATTGATGGCGGGCGATGAACCGACGGTGCCCTGCAGTTCAACGACCTTGCATTCCTTGTCGCCGACTGTGCCAACCAGCCACTCGCCGGCAACCCGGCCTTCCTTGACCTGGTCCGAGGCGACCGAGGCGAGGTAGAGATCCTCCGGCGCCTCGATGCCACGGTCGAGAAGGACGACGGGGATGTTTGCCTCCTTGGCTTCGGTCAGAACTTCTTCCCACCCGGTCGCGACGACGGGGGCCACCAGAATGGCATCGACCTCCTGAGCAATAAAGCCGCGGATCGCCTTGATCTGGTTTTCCTGCTTCTGCTGGGCGTCCGCGAATTTCAGGTCGATGCCAAGTTCGGCGGCAACCGCCTTGGTCACGCTGGTTTCCGCCGCGCGCCAGCCGGATTCCGACCCGATCTGCGAAAAGCCGATGACCTTGCCGGACAGACCATCGGCATAGGCTGCCGAAAGCAACAGTCCGCTCAGTCCCGCGCCAAGCGCGAGAGTCTTGATAAGCTTCATGATTTTCCTCCCAGTGGAACCCTTGGCCACTCTCCTCAGGTGGCTGGGGTCACGGTAGCAAAAGTATTACTATATGCAAGAAGTCCGTTCACGGAGCTGTTGGTTTCATCAGAAACGACGCTGCAGTTGCGGCGAAGATCTCGGCGAGGCCCGCCAAGGCGCGGCGTTCAGGCGTGAATTTTCCGCTGCAATGCTGCATCGACCGGGCGCGCGGACACGGCCGTCAGGACGGGCGGATGCCGAGATTCCCCGGCTGGCTGACTCTGTTCCCTGCTCCGGGCGTGCCGAAGGGAAAGGCGCGTGGCCCGGCGAATCAGGCCAGCGCCGGGTTTCGATGGCGAGACGCACGAGGCGCAGCTGCCCCGCATGCTGCCCCCGGGGGCATGTGGGTCCCGGTCTTCGGCCGCAAGGGCGGGCTGTCCCACGCCGGCGGCCCCGCCCGTACAGATCGAGATCCTTCCGCCGGACGAGTTCCCGGGCGTCCCTCACCCTTGATGGTCAGGCGACCCGCGTCGAAATCTACCGGCTGATCATGGAACTGGCCGACAAGGGCGTGGCGCTGGTCGTCGTGGCGTCGGAACTTGAAGAGGTGATCGGGCTCTGTGACCGCTGCCTGACCATCGCCGACGGCCAGATCGTCGATGAATTCCGGCGGGGCGAGGGTGGGGAAGACCGTGTGTTGCGGGCCGTGGCGGCCGCTCAGGCGCGAACCCGTGTTTCGGCGCAGAAAGGGGGTGTCCCGATGATCCTTGCAGGAAAGCGCGTCTATGTCACCGGGGCGGCCACCGGAATTGGTCGCGCTACCACCGCATATCTGCTCGATCAGGGGGCAGGCGTCTCGGGCTGCGGTCTCGATGGCGAGGCCGGGCGCGCCCTCGCCCTGGAGCACACCGGGCGGAATTTCCGGTTCACCGAGGCGGATCCGACCCGGCAAGAGGCGGTCCAGGCTTCGGTGAGCGCGGCCGTCGCGCAGCTTGGCGGGATTGACGCCGTGGTGAACTGCGCCGGCATCTATGACACCGGAAAGCGGCTGGAGGATGTGAGCGACGCCGACTGGGATCGCACGATCGCCGTGAACCTGACGGCGATCTTCCGCGTCTGCCGCGCGACCTTGCCCCTGTTGCGGGCGGCGGGCGGCGGATCGGTGGTGAACATCGCCTCCGTCCACGCCGAGGCCACGGTGCCCGG
>JBGSNN010000342.1:0-4370 GCA_041739655.1 Albidovulum sp.
GGGGCTGCCCGCTCCACCCCGGTCTTCTGGGGGTTTCCGGCGTCCGTTCCGTCCACCGTGCACGCGTCACCCGACGGGCTTCTTCCGGGTCTTGTCGAAGGGACGGTCCCGAAGACAGGAAACACAGGAGCTTATCATGCAGAACATCGTCATCCTCGCCGGCAACATCGGTCAGAAACCCGAAACCCGCATCACTCAGGGCGGCACCAACATCACCAACTTCAGCCTCGCCACCTCGCGGCCCCGCCTTTCGGAAGGACGCGTGCTGCGCGACGAGAACGGCTACCGGATCATGGACACCGAATGGCACCGTATCACCTGCTTCAACGGTCTCGGCAAGACGGTCGCGGAGCATTGCGAAAAGGGCATGAAGGTCCTCGTCCATGGCCGCATCCACTACACCAAGTGGATCGACAGCATGGGGAACGACCGCTACGGCTGTGAGATCATCGCCGAGAAGGTCGACTTCCTGAGCCGTCCGAAGTCGGCCGAGAACGAAAACCCCGAGCTGGTCGACCGCGACGATGAGATCCCGTTCTGAGGAGCGGGGTCTCCCCCTCGGGCCCGGCGGGTTAAACCGCCGGGCTAAAAGTCTCTTGGGGCCACTGGAAAAGGCACCCACGCTTGCCTTCCGGTGCTGAGCGCCTTGAATGCGCCTAATTGTTCAACGTGCGCACGAGCTAGATTTCGTCTTTGGTTCTGGTCGCGCCGTGACTGCGATACGCGTCGAGCATCAAACGCGTATATTCGGCCGTGCTCTGGGTCACGGTGCCCAAACCGGGCCATGCGAACAACGGATCCGACCAAGTAACTTCCAACTCAATCTCGATCCCAAGCAGTGCGGCCACTTCGATCGCAGCGGTCGGCTCCTTGTCCTCGGGCCAGTAGTGATCCTCGAAGGAAACAACCACGTCGAGATCGTCATCAACCCAGATTTTGGCCAGACTCGCTCCCATGCGCTCGCTGGCATTGGTCGCATCCTCGAACAGGGCTGCCCGGATCAAATGGGTCACCTGGTCACTGTTGAGGTCAAGCCTTGGCCGCGGATCTATAATTGACACGATGGGTTCAATCTCTTGCCTTTCGGCACGGGATTGGACTGGCACTGGTTTTTCATCGTTCGGTCCCAGCCAGAAGGCTTCTGGAAAAATGTTGATTGGTGATGCGCCGCAGCAGGGGCAGTGCCATTGATTTCCAGCGATCTGTGGACCGGTGATCTCTGCGTTGCAGTGAAGGCAGTACCAGAGGTTTGATTCCTCTATCTCCAAGAACGGATGGCGGACCTTTCCCTCTGCATCCGGTTTCGTGGCGCGCCGCGGCCAATCTGCAAATCGTCGCGCCTTGACGCTCTTCATCAACTCCTTGGCAATTCCGATCGCCTCTGCAAGCAGCACTCGATCGTTCATCGGGCTGTTCTGGGCGTGCTCGATGTCGACCTCAACTCGAGGGGCGGCCGAAGGGTTTTCTGGCAGCACTATGCGCCAGCTGTCACCTTCCATACGAACGTCGCCAAGCATCGTGCTCAACTCGTATGGATGCCCTCGTACTTCGCCTTGAGTGATGGCGTCGAGCCCTCCGAAGATATGGTCAAAGGTCGTACCCTCGTAGGACGTGATCCGTTGCACGAAGGCCTTTATCGCGGCGACTTGTGCTTCGGATGGGGCCCACTCTCCTTTTGCGCTGCCCGTCAATGCGTTCCAATGAGGAAAGCCCAATCGAGCAGCAACAAAGTCGAGCGCCACGTGCTGCGGCTGCCCCGTCGCTCTAGCGTATCGCTTTGCCAGAAGTTTCAATGTCTTAAGCTGATCGTTCTCTGTCATGATCCATGTCCAAGCTGGATCCGACTAGGTGCCCGCTGCTAATCAGACCCGCCGATGGCATGAAGTCTGCTGTTCGAAATCAAGATCGCTGCAAAGCTTCGCGTGGCGGGCACACCGGCCTGCGAGAAAGGCCTTCTTTAATCTCTGCCATTTTCGAACGCAGGTCAACACCAGCGAGTTGCGGGCGTGGGGCGCCTCCGACTTAGCGCCGTTTGCCCGAGAGAGTTTGAGGTTGGCCGGTTTCCCGGTGACGGGTTGAGGGCTGGGAGAGTGGCTCCCGGCGCCCGTCGCGGGAGATAGCCGATGGGCGTTGTAGAAGTTCTGGATCCGGTGCAGCCGCCGCGGGCGGGTGGCTGGAAGGTGGATGTAAGCCGGGGCGAGCGGAACGGGCGGGTGTCGTCCGAATGGTTCAACCGGCCGGATGACGAGCGGTATCTTTCGCTCGACGATCTCTGGGCCAATGTGAAGGGTCGCTCTGAGCGCAGCCGCAGCCGGGTGGTGCAGACCGCCGATATCAGGGTCGAGGCCGCGCGCGACAACGCTGAGCGGTTGCACCTGATGCTGCCGAAAGCGCATGAACCGGTCGCGCCGACGCATTGGGCCTTCGGCCAGCTCGCCAGCATTGTCGGCGCTCCGGCCTCTTACCTACGGCAGCTGTCCGCGCCTTTGGCGGGGATCAACCTGCAATACGGTTTGACCAACCACCGCGCCGAGCAGGTGAAGACCTTCGAGACCGAGGATGGCCGGACCGAACTGCGCGCCGTGACCGGTCCCGACTACGGTCGCATCCATGACTTCGAGCTTGTCGAGGCGGTGCAGCGCATCGCGGGCAATGGCACGGGCGATACGCGCTGGAAGGTGCCGGGTGTGCTGGATTGGTCGACCGGGGTCTACAACCCCGATGTCGAGATCAGCCGAGACACGACCACGCTTTATGCGTCGGACCGCGATGTCTTCCTGTTCCTTGTTGACGATCACAACCCGATCGAGGCGGGACGGCTGCCTGATGGCTCCCCCGATCTATACTTCCGGGGCTTCTACTGCTGGAACTCGGAGGTCGGGGCGAAGACCCTTGGCATGGCAAGCTTCTACCTGCGAGCGGTGTGCCAGAACCGCAACCTCTGGGGCGTCGAGGATTTCCAAGAGATCACCATCCGCCACTCGAAATACGCCGCCTCCCGCTTTGCCCATGAGGCTGCCCCGGCGCTGACGCGCTTCGCCAATTCCTCGCCGCAGGGCTTCGTGAACGGCATCAAGGCGGCGCGGCAGCAGGTCGTGGCCCGGACGGACGAGGACCGGGGTGACTTCCTACGGAAGCGCGGGTTCTCGAAAGCCGAGTCCGGCAAGATCATCGAGAAGGTGTTGATGGAAGAGGGCCGCCCGCCCGAAAGCATCTTCGATTTCGTGCAGGGGATCACGCGGCTTGCACGCGACAAGACCCAGCAGGATGCGCGTCTCGACATGGAGGGGCGCGCCAAGAAGCTCCTCGACCGGGTCGGCTGACGCAGTCCCCGACATAGCGACCGCCTGCATTTAAGGCGGTCGCGCACTCCCCTTCCACAAGCCCGCCGCTGGCCCCGCCCCGAGAGGGCAGGTGGCTTCGATGTGCGCAATTCAGCGAGACCCCCATGACCCCCAGGAAGAAACCGTCATCCTCGAGGTACGTGACATCCTCGGCCGCTACCTCAGCCAGAACCCGGTCATCGGCAGCTGGCAGGCGCTGATGGACTATTGCGCGTTCGGCGTCCGCGGTCCGATCGAGCGCTTCCACGTCCTCTATCTCGACCGCAAGAACCGCATCATCTCCGATGAACTCCTCTCGACCGGCACGGTCGATCACGTCCCGGTCTATCCGCGCGAGGTGATCAAGCGGGCGCTGATGCTGAACGCCAGCGCCCTCATCCTGATCCACAACCACCCGTCAGGCGATCCGACGCCGTCGGAGGCCGATCTCAGCATGACCAAGGAAATCCAGAAAGGCTGCAAGTATCTCGGCCTGACGCTGCATGACCACATCATCGTCGGTGCCGGGACGGAGCTGAGCCTGCGGGCTTTGGGCAAGCTCTGAGGGTCCATCAAACCTGCTGCCGTCGCCCCTTCGAGGAAGAGGGCGGCGGCGTGGTCTTTGACGGCTGAGGCGGGAGGAGAGGCTTCCCGCGCCGTCGGAGAATTCCGATATGTTCGACCTTTCCCCGCCGATCCTGCATGCCGTTGGCTACACGCCGATCTGCCCGAACCTGGCGCCGGACCCCGAGCTGCGCTTTGCCCTGACGATGCCGGAGAGCAATGCGGCGGCGGCAATAGCGGGCGAGGCGCGTCCCCGTGTGATCGACCGCTTCGCCACGCTCGCCGAGGCGATGCAGGGCGCCATCGTCCATGCCGAACAGATCGGCACCGGCGCCGCGCCCGGGATGCTGGCGATCCTCGACCGCGAAGACCGCCTTGTCCTGGCGGGTGCTGCTTCCGATGGAGCCATGGCCTGGTGCCACCCGGTCACCAGCGCCGCCGAGGCGCGTGCTGTCGTCACGGAGGCGAGCCAGCTGCGCGCGC
>JBGSNN010000347.1:0-1697 GCA_041739655.1 Albidovulum sp.
GCGGGCAAGGCGGTCCTCGCGGCCGCCGGGGTGCCGGTGCCGAAAGCTGTGACGGGCGCGACGCTTGGCGAGGTCCGTGACAGGGCCGCGCAACTGACGCCACCGCTGGCGCTCAAGGGCCTCGGATTCGTCCACAAGACCGAGGCGGGAGCCGTGAGGCTCGGCCTGCAAGGCATTGTCGGGCAATCGGAAATACCGGGTGCCACTGGCTATCTCGCGGAAGAGATGGTGACGGGAGCGGTTGCCGAACTCCTGCTCGGCCTGCGCCGCGATCCGGTCTATGGCGTGACCCTGACGCTCGGGTTCGGCGGCGTGACGGCGGAGCTTTTGGCCGATACCGTCACGCTGATTCTGCCGGTGACGGAGGCAGAGGTGCTGGAGGCGGCGCAGCGGCTCAGGCTGTGGCCGCTGCTTGACGGCTACCGGGGGCGGCCGAAGGCCGACGTGGGCGCGGTCGCGGACATCGCAGCTCGGCTCGGGTCGCTGATGCTGGCGGACGAGAGCCTTGAGGAAATCGAGATCAATCCAGTCATGGTGCGCGCACGGGGTGCCGTGGCGGTGGATGTGCTGATCAGGAGGGCATGATGGCAATGCAGATGCGCGACGAGGGGCCGATCAGGACGCGCCGGGAGGGCGGCATCCTCGAGGTCACGCTCGACCGGCCGAAGGCCAATGCGATCGACCTTGCGACCAGCCGGATCATGGGGCTGACCTTCCGCGATTTTCGCGACGACGACAGCCTGCGGGTCTGCATCCTGCGCGCGGCGGGCGAGAAGTTCTTCTGCCCCGGCTGGGACCTGAAGGCGGCGGCGGCGGGCGATGCCGTGGACGGCGACTATGGCGTTGGCGGCTTTGGCGGGTTGCAGGAACTGCCCAATCTCAACAAGCCCGTGATTGCCGCGGTCAACGGCATCTGCTGCGGTGGCGGCCTTGAACTCGCGCTCTCGGCCGACCTGATCCTCTGTTCCGATACCGCCACCTTCGCGCTGCCGGAAATCCGCTCGGGCACCCTGGCCGATGCGGCCTCGATCAAGCTGCCGAAGCGCATACCCTATCATGTCGCGATGGACCTTCTGCTCACCGGGCGCTGGTTCGACGCGAAGGAGGCGCAGAACTGGGGTCTCGTCAAGGAAATCACCACGCCTGAGGATCTGCTGCCCAAGGTCTGGGCGCTCGCCCGGACCCTCGAAAGCGGGCCGCCTCTGGTCTATGCCGCGATCAAGGAAGTGGTGCGCGAGGCCGAGGACATGCGCTTTCAGGATGCGCTGAACCGGATCACCAAGCGGCAGATGCCGACAGTGGACCGGCTCTATTCCTCCGAGGATCAGCTTGAGGGCGCGCGCGCCTTTGCCGAAAAACGCGATCCGGTCTGGAAGGGGCGCTAAAGCGCGCTCTGATGAAGGGCGGGCCGGTAGCCCGCCGTCAGCACGGCGACGGTCGGGGCAGGGGTCAGCAGGGTGACGCGGGCTGAGGCGGGGCGCGGCAGTGCGGCCGCGTAGCCCGACGGGGTCCAAGGCCGAAGGCTGTCGCCCTGGACAAGGGCAGGGGCATCGCGCCAGCGGATGAAGGCGCCATCCGGCAGACGCTCCAGCCTTGCCTCGAAGGTCCGCTTTGTCCCGCGGCGCGATAGCACCCGGGCGGCATGCAGCGCCGCGTCCATGGCTGCGGCCGAAGGCACCGCGTCTGCGGCTTTGGCC
>JBGSNN010000348.1:0-9392 GCA_041739655.1 Albidovulum sp.
TCGGGCAAGGCGCGGATCGCCCGCGCCTCGCGGGGCGAGCAGATCACGCCATCGGCGCCGGACAGGAGCGCGCGCCGCGCCCGTTCGGTCACGATTTCGGACACATCGCCCGGCAGGATCAGGGCAGCGTCAAGATCGGCGCGGTCGAGCGAGGTGAGGATGGTGACGGCGAGAATCTTCATATCCTTGCCGCCGGTGCCCTCCTTGGCAGCGCTGACCACATTCGGGTCACCGTGGACGGTGAGAAAATCGAGATCGAACTGCGCGAGGCCGCGAACCGCCGCCTCGACCGTTGCGCCGATGTCGAAAAGTTTCATGTCGAGGAAGATGCGCTTGCCGTGTTCGCGCTTGAGCTCATCGGCGAGGGCAAGGCCGCCACCGGTCAGCATCCCGAGGCCGATCTTGTAAAAGCTCACCGCGTCGCCGAGCCGCCCGGCGAGCTTGAGGCCAAGGTGGGCATTCGGCACATCAAGGGCGACGATCAGGCGGTCATCGGCGCGGGGGCTGGTCACGGCGTCGCATCCTTTCATTTCAGCCGGGTTTGCGGTCTGCCGCGGTTGGTGTCAAGTTCGGCGCATGGCCGCGCTGGTCTGCGGCGGGCGGCGGCCGGTCCCAGCTGGGACCGGCGCAATGGCGGAAAACCGCAACCGGAAGGGATCGGTTTCGGCCAGCTTTGGCCGAGGCACATCGCCTGTCCGGAAAGGGTTGGGCGGGACGCCTCATCTGGTTCACACTGGTTCCGGAAAGGAGGTCGCCATGCAGAATGATCGAAATCTGACAGATCGCGCCGCCTACGATGCCTCTTTCTCAGGCGGTGAGCGGCATGGCCCAAGCGACTCCGGGACGACCTTGGCCGGTGCCGCGATCATCCTCGCGGGCTTCGGGGCCATCCTGTGGTTCGGCGCAGGCGACGATGGTCGCTCTCTCGCGCCTGGTATGGTCGAGCCCGAGGCCATTGTGCCGGCCGATCCTGTCGTGCCCGCACCGATCCGGTAGCCGGTCGGCCCTTCCGAAGCCACCACCACGTGTCGGGCCGCTGCGAGCGAGGCCGGGCGTCCTGCGCCCGGCCGAGCCGTGTGCCCGCAGTCGCGCAGAACCCTCTCGATCGGCCTGAAAAATGGGATCATGCGGCGCCGAGAGGCATGTCGCCACGACCATTTGCACCCCGGCGCGACGGAACCGCCGGAATGAATGCAGCCTTGGGTTTGCCAAAGTCCGCGTCACGCCGCCTGCAAACTCCCTGCTTTCCAATCGCCGCCTTTTCCTGTATGGCCCCCGCCATCTGCGACGTGAGCCCATGCCCCCGGGCACATGCGATAGGATTGGGGGCGGCGGCAATGGGGCCGCCATAGGAACGGGAGACACGGGATACGCCCGTGGGTGCTCCCTTTAGGAAACGATAGATGTTCAACGTTACGAAAAAATCGATCGAGTGGGGCGGACAGACGCTGACACTCGAATCGGGCAAGGTTGCCCGTCAGGCCGACGGTTCGGTCATCGCCACTCTGGGCGAGACCTCGGTCATGGCCAACGTCACCTTCGCCAAATCCGCGAAACCGGGTCAGGATTTCTTTCCGCTGACCGTGCACTACCAGGAACGCTACTACGCGGCCGGCAAGGTGCCCGGTGGCTTCTTCAAGCGCGAGGCGCGCCCGTCCGAGAAAGAGACGCTGACATCGCGTCTGATCGACCGTCCGATCCGCCCGCTGTTCGTCGAGGGCTTCAGGAACGAAGTGCTGATCATCTGCACCGTCTTGTCGCACGATCTGGAAAACGAGCCCGACATGCTGGCGATGATCGCCGCGTCGGCCGCGCTGACGATTTCCGGCGCTCCCTTCATGGGCCCGATCGCCGGGTGCCGCGTCGGATTCTCCCATGGCGCATATGTGCTGAACCCATCCTGCGACGACATGATGAAGCTGCGCGAAAATCCCGAGCAGCGGCTCGATCTGGTGGTCGCGGGCACCAAGGACGCCGTGATGATGGTGGAGTCCGAGGCCTATGAGCTTTCGGAAGCCGAGATGCTGGGTGCGGTGAAGTTCGCCCATGAAAGCATCCAGCCGGTGATCGACATGATCATCGACTTCGCCGAAGACTGCGCCAAGGAACCGTTCGACTTCACGCCGCCCGATTACTCGGCCCTCTATGGCCGCGTGAAGGCCGCGGGTGAAACCGCGATGCGCGCTGCTTTCGCAATCCGCGACAAGCAGGAACGCACCAAGGCGATCTCTGCTGCGGTGGAGACGATCAACACCGCGCTGTCTGACGAGGACAAGGCCGACGAGAACCTCGGCGCCGCGATCAAGAAGCTGGAAGCCAGCGTTCTGCGCGGCGACATCATCAACGGCGCGCCGCGCATTGATGGCCGCGATACCAGGACCATCCGCCCGATCGTGTGCGAAACCGGCATCCTGCCGCGCACGCATGGCTCGGCGCTCTTCACCCGCGGGGAAACGCAAGGCTTGCTGGTGACGACGCTCGGCACAGGCGAGGATGAGCAATTCGTCGACGCCCTGACCGGCACGTCGAAGATGAACTTCCTGCTGCACTACAACTTCCCGCCCTATTCGGTCGGCGAAGTGGGCCGCTTCGGTCCTCCGGGCCGTCGCGAAATCGGTCACGGCAAGCTGGCATGGCGCGCGTTGCAGGCGGTTCTGCCGCCGGCGACCGAGTTCCCCTACACCATCCGCGTCGTGTCCGAGATCACGGAATCGAACGGTTCCTCCTCGATGGCCACGGTCTGCGGCGGCTCCTTGTCGATGATGGATGCGGGCGTGCCCCTGAAGGCACCGGTGGCCGGTGTGGCGATGGGCCTGATCCTTGAGGACGACGGCAAGTTCGCCATCCTGTCCGACATCCTTGGCGACGAGGATCACCTCGGCGACATGGACTTCAAGGTTGCGGGTACGGCAAACGGCATCACCTCGCTGCAAATGGACATCAAGGTGGCGGGTATTACGCCCGAGATCATGGAGCAGGCTTTGGCGCAGGCCAAGGAAGGCCGGCTTCACATCCTCGGCGAAATGGCCAAAGCCCTGACCCAGGCGCAGGCTTTCAGCGAATATGCGCCGAAGATCGAGACGATGACCGTGCCGACCGACAAGATCCGCGAAGTGATCGGCTCGGGCGGCAAGGTGATCCGCGAGATCGTCGAAACCTCGGGTGCCAAGGTCGATATCAACGATGATGGCGTGATCAAGATCGCGTCGTCCTCGGCCGAGGCCATCAAGAAGGCCTATGACATGATCTATTCGATCGTGGCAGAGCCGGAGGAAGGCAAGATCTACACCGGCAAGGTCGTGAAGCTGGTCGATTTCGGCGCCTTCGTGAACTTCTTCGGCAAGCGTGATGGCCTGGTGCATGTCAGCCAGATCGCCAACAAGCGCCTGACCCATCCGAACGAGATTCTGAAGGAAGGGCAGGAAGTGAAGGTCAAGCTTCTTGGCTTCGACGATCGCGGCAAGGTGCGTCTTGGCATGAAGATGGTCGATCAGGAAACCGGCGAGGAGATTGCGCCCGAGAAGAGGGAACGGGAAGAAGCGGCAGAAAGCTGATTTTTCCGACAGTGCGGGAAAAGGCCCCGGCGGTGACGCCGGGGCCTTTTTCCTGCGCGGCACCCGCAGTCCCGCGATGCAAGCAAGCGAAAGGCCCGCAGCGCGAGGCTGCGGGCCGATACTGCGGCTCAGAGACGGAGGGCATTCGTCCTGCCGACGCGCGGTTCCGGGGAGAAGGGAACCCGGCCGAAATCCTGTCGCCTACTTGCCGTAGGCGGCTTCGAAGGCAATATCTTCGATCTGAATGCGCGCGATGCCGATATCGGCGAGATCGCGGTCGGTCATCATGCGCAGTTCGCCAAGCGTCTTGCTATAGACGGCGCGACGCGCCCGGTTCTCTTTGACCGAGGCAACGAGATCTGCGGCAAATTCGGAGAGCGAAAAGTGCGAGCCGCGACGAGTGATTGCATATGTCATTTCAAAACCTCATTTCTTTCTGGCGCGATGTCTTCGTTTCCTGCGCCGTCGCACCCAACATGTGCCTCATGCTGCAGATGCACAATCCTGAGACGCCCCAAAGGCGATATGCGCCCAGCGCATGGCTTGAAAGGTGCTTGAAACCAAAACCCCGCGCTTGGGCGCGGGGTTCGGTCGCAGGGAGACGGTGACGCCCGGTCAGGCCGGAAGCTTGGCGTAGCGCAGGTAGGGTAGGACCTTGGTGATCTTGCCGTACTTCGCTTCGGCATCCGAATCGCTGACCGAGAGCGGGACGATCACATCCTGGCCTTCGGTCCAGTTGGCTGGCGTCGCGACGCCCTTGCCATTCGCGGTCTGGAGCGCATCAAGTGCGCGCAGCACCTCGGCGAAGTTGCGACCGACGTTCATCGGATAGGTCATGGAGAGCTTAAGTTTCTTGTCCGGCCCGATGATGAAGACCGAACGCACAGTCTGGCTGTCGTTCGGCGTGGGGTTGTCGGGCAGGTAGGCCTCTGCCGGCAGCATGTCGAAGGCTTTCGACACGGCAAGGTCTCGGTCCGCAATGATCGGGAAGGTCGCGGGTGCCTTCGCGGCCTTCTCGATATCGGCCTTCCAGCGCCTGTGCTCATCGACGCCATCGACGGAAATGCCGATCACCTTGGTGTTGCGCTTGGCCCATTCATCCGAAAGCTGCGCGACGGCGCCGAATTCGGTGGTGCAGACCGGGGTGAAGTCCTTCGGATGCGAAAAGAGAATCGCCCATGTGTCGCCGATCCAGTCATGGAACCTGATCTCGCCCTGATCAGTTGTGGCGGTGAAATTCGGGACGATGTCATTGATGCGCAAGCCCATATGGCCCTCCGGGTTTGGGTGTCACTCACCCACTATCATAGCGGCGAGGCCCGGAGATTCCAGCCACCAGGCGCCGAAAAGCCGGGATCAAGGCCGGAGGACGGATTTGATCAAATTCTGTCTCACCCCCTTGCCGCGCCGGTGCGGCGCTGGCAGTCTCGCGCGCATCACGAGATGAGGTGTGCCATGATCGAGAAACGCGACTTCTATATCGGCGGCCGCTGGGTCGCGCCGCTGGAACCGCAGGATCATCCTGTCATCGACCCGTCGACCGAGGACACCTGTGCGGTGATCTCGCTGGGCTCCCCGGCCGACACCGATCGCGCCGTTGCCGCTGCGCGGGCGGCTTTCCCCGCCTGGGCCGCGACGCCGCCCGCTGAACGCAGGGCCGTGGTCGAGCGGATTCTGGAGCAGTATGAACGTCGCAAAGCCGAGCTCGCCGCGGCGATCTCGATGGAAATGGGCGCACCGATCGACATGGCGACCGACAGTCAGGCGCCGTGCCTGCCGTGGCACCTGACGAATTTCCTTCGCGCTTTCGATCAGATCGAGTGGCTCCGGCCCCTCGGCCCCCATGCCCCGAACGACCGGATCGCGCTGGAGCCGATCGGCGTGGTCGGCCTTATCACGCCATGGAACTGGCCAATGAACCAGATCGCGCTCAAGGTGATCCCGGCGCTTCTGGCGGGCTGCACCTGCGTCCTGAAGCCGTCGGAGGAGAGTCCGCTCAACGCGATGATCTTTGCCGAATTCTGCCATGACGCCGGGGTGCCGGCAGGGGTCTTCAACTTGTTGAACGGCGACGGCGCGGGCGTCGGTGCTCGGCTCTCGGCGCATCCGGATGTGGAGATGATCTCGTTCACCGGTTCGACCCGCGCAGGCCGCGCGATCACCCGGGCGGCGGCGGAAACGCTGAAGCGCGTGACGCTGGAGCTCGGCGGCAAGGGCGCCAATGTGATCTTCGCGGATGCCGACGAGAAAGCAGTGAAGCGCGGCGTCCTGCACCTGATGAACAACTCCGGCCAAAGCTGCAATGCGCCCTCACGGATGCTGGTCGAACGGTCGTACTACGAAGAGGCGGTGGAGATCGCGGCCGAAGTGGCGACCGCGATCAGGGTCGGCCCGGCGAGCGAACATGGCCGCCATATCGGCCCGGTGGTGAACAAGCGCCAGTGGGAGCAAATTCAGGGCTATATCCAGAAGGGTATCGATGAAGGTGCGCGGCTGGTGGCGGGCGGTCTCGGTCTGCCGGAAGGCATGAACAAGGGCTACTTCGTCCGCCCGACGGTCTTTGCCGATGTGAAACCCGGGATGACCATCGAGCGCGAGGAGATATTTGGCCCGGTGCTCTCGATCATCCCCTTCGAGGACGAGGAGGATGCCGTGCGCATTGCCAATGACACGCCTTACGGCCTGACCAACTATGTGCAGACACAGGATGGCGCGCGGCGCAATCGTCTGGCGCTGCGCCTCAAATCCGGCATGGTCGAGATGAACGGCCAGCCGCGCGGGGCGGGGTCCCCATTCGGCGGCGTCAAGGCGAGCGGTCGGGCGCGCGAGGGTGGGGTCTGGGGCATCGAGGAGTTCCTTGAAGTCAAGGCGATCTCAGGCTGGGCGACGGACCTGGCGGCCGAGTAGGGCGACGAGGGCGGGGCCCGGTCGGGGCATCGAGCCCCTCCGGACCGCGCTGGCCCTACCGGCGGGCGGCACACCGCGGTCGCTTCAATGCGACATTTGGCAGACCCAAAATGTCGCACCTTCGACTGTCCCTCTCTGCGCGTCGGGCGTAGTCTTTTCCCTGACGCGAGCGGGGGAAGAACCATGACGGCAGCAGAGACGGCGCGGGTTCGGCACGGCGGACGCGAGGCGCGGCGGCGGGAACGGTCGGTGAAGGCGGGTGGCCCGGGCCTGCCCTACATCCTGCGCAACATTCCAACCTACGACGTCCTTTCGGATGAGAACCTCGTCCGAATCGAGGCGACCGCCGACCGCATCCTCGCCGAGACCGGAATCGAGTTCCGGGACGATCCCGTGGCACTTGACCACTGGAAGCGGGCCGGGGCGCGGGTCGATGGCGCGCTGGTGCGGTTCGAGCCGGGGATGCTGCGCGAGGTCCTGGCGACAGCCCCGGCGGAGTTCACCCAACACGCCCGCAACCCGGCCAATTCGGTGCGCATCGGCGGCCGCAATGTCGTCTTCTCGCCCGCCTACGGTTCGCCCTTCGTGATGGACCTCGACCGTGGTCGCCGCTTCGGCACTATTCAGGATTTCCAGAATTTCGTGAAACTAGCGCAATCCTCACCCTGGTTCCACCATTCCGGCGGCACCATCTGCGAACCCACGGACGTGCCGGTGAACAAGCGCCATCTCGACATGGTCTATGCCCATATCCGCTATTCCGACCGGGCCTTCATGGGCTCGGTGACGGCGGAAGAGCGGAGTGAGGACAGCATCGAGATGGCCCGGATCGTCTTCGGTGCCGATTTCGTCGATCAGAACTGCGTCATCCTCGGCAACGTCAACGTCAACTCACCCCTGGTCTGGGACGGGACGATGACGCGGTCGCTGCGTGCCTATGCCAGGGCCAATCAGGCCGCCGTCATCGTGCCCTTCATCCTCGGCGGCGCGATGGGGCCGGTGACCAATGCCGGCGCCATCGCCCAGAGCCTCGCCGAGACCATGGCCGGCTGCGCGCTCACTCAGCTTGAGCGCAAGGGCGCGCCGGTGATCTTCGGCAACTTCCTGTCGTCGATGTCCTTGCGTTCCGGCTCGCCCACCTTCGGCACACCGGAACCCGCGATCGGCTCGATGGTGATCGGCCAGCTCTGCCGCCGCCTGAACCTGCCCCTGCGCTGTTCGGGCAATTTCACCACCTCGAAGCTGCCCGACGCGCAGGCGATGACCGAGGGCACGATGTCGATGCTCGCCGCCGTTCATTGCGGGGCGAACTTCATCCTGCATTCGGCGGGTTTCCTCGACGGGCTCCTGTCCATGTCCTACGAAAAGTTCATGCTCGACGCCGATCTCTGTGGCGCGTTGCACAGCTACCTCGACGGGGTCCGGATCGACGACAACACGCTGGCTGTCGATGCCTTCGCCGAGGTCGGCCCGGGCAACCACTTCTTCGGCTGCGCCCACACGATGGCCAATTACGAGACCGCCTTCTGGGACAGCGAGACCGCCGACAACGAACCGTTCGAGAAATGGCAGGCGGCGGGCGGCGACGATGCGGCAACGCGGGCGAACCGGCTCTGGAAGCAGAAACTGCGCGACTACGAGGCGCCGCCGCTCGACGAGGGGATCGACGCGGCGCTGACCGACTTCGTCGAACGCAAGAAGGCGGGCATGGCGGATGCCTGGTATTGAGACCGCCCACCCCCACCTGATGTCGCCGATTACCCTGCGCGGCCATACCTTGCGCAACCGCATCGTCTTCGGCGCGCATACCGCCAACATGTCGGATGCGGGGCTTCCCGGGCCGCGCTATGCCGCCTATCTGCTCGAACGCGCGCTCGGCGGGGCGGCGATGATCGTCGCCGAGCCGATGGCGGTCCACCGCACCGGGGTTCTGACGCGCGGCAACTTCCTGCACGGAACCGATGCGGTAAGCGCGCCTTTCCGCAAGGTGACCGAGCCGGTCAAGGCGGCGGGCGCGGTCATCCTCCAGCAGCTCTACCACATCGGCGCGCATGGCGATTCCGACCTCAGCTTTGCGCCACACTGGGGGCCGTCGGGGGCCCCGAGCTATCACGACAGCGACGGCAGCCACGCGATGACCGGGGCGGAGATAGAGGAGCTGATCGCCGCCCACATCGCCGCCGCGGTGCGTTGCCAGCGGAGCGGCTTTCAGGGGGTCGAGGTCTGGGCCGCCTATCACTCGCTTCTCGACCAGTTCTGGACGCCGTGGTCGAACCGGCGGACCGACGAATGGGGCGGCAGCCTCGAAAACCGCACCCGCCTCAGCCGCCGGATCATCGAGGGGATCCGCCGCGCCTGCGGCGAGGAGTTCATCATCGGCCTCGCGGTCTCCACCTCGGACGCCTACGATGTGCTCCTTCAGGGCGAGGCGCTGGCCGAAATCGTGGCACTCCATGACGCCACCGGCCATATCGATTACGTCACCGTCGGCCACGGTGGCTATCTCGACTTCGAGCGGCTGATGCCGACCTTCCTTTACGCCGAGAAGCTGACCGCGCCCTTCACCGAGATGCTGAAAGGCGTGGTGCGACACGCCCGCGTCACCGCCGAGGCGCATGTCCGCACCCCCGAGAACGGCGAGGCGATCATTGCCGCGGGCGAGGCCGACCTCGTCTCGATCGTGCGCGGACAGATCGCCGATCCGCACCTTGCGTGGAAGACCGCCAAGGGCCGGGCCAGCGACGTGCGCGGCTGCATCTCCTGCAACCAGATGTGCTGGGGACGCAGAAGCCGCGACTACTGGATTTCCTGCCTCGTCAACCCTTCGGCGGGGCGCGAATGGGAATGGGGCGGCGACCGCTTCACCCCCGCCGCAAAGCCTCGCGCGGTCGTTGTCGTGGGGGGTGGCCCGGCTGGGCTGGAGGCGGCGCG
>JBGSNN010000350.1:0-2065 GCA_041739655.1 Albidovulum sp.
GGCGCGCCCTTGCCCGCGGCGCTGCCCGCCGGACACAAGATCGCGCGGCGGGCCATCGCCACTGGGGAGCCGATCCTCAAGTTCGGACAGATCATCGGCTCCGCGACCGAGGCCATTGCTGCCGGGGCCCATGTCCACGTCCACAACTGCGCCTTCAGCGCCCATGACCGCAGCTATGCGGTGGGCGCCGAGCTTGCCCTGGCCGAGGCGGCGGTGCCGCAGGTGGCACCCCGCAGTTTCCTCGGCTACCGCCGTGCCGATGGTCGGGTCGGCATTCGCAACCACATCGCGCTCTGCGCCACGGTGAACTGCTCAGCGACCGTAATCCGGCGCGCTGCTGCCGAGCTTGAGGCCGAGGGCGCGCTTGCGCCCTACGCCAATGTTGACGGGATCAGCGCCTTCGCGCATGGCACCGGCTGCGCCATGGCCGCGACCGGGCGCGGCGCGGAAATCCTTGAGCGTGTGCTCTGGGGCCATGCCACGCATCCCAATGTCGGCGCCGCGATCTTCGTCGGGCTCGGCTGCGAGGTGATGCAGATCGCCCGGATGCAAGCGCGCTTCGGCGCTGCGGGCAGCGACCGGCTGCGGGCGCTGACGATCCAGGACACGGGCGGCACACGCGCCACCATCGACGCGATCAAGACCCATGTCCGGGCGATCCTGCCCGCGGTGAACGCGGTGCAGCGCGAACCCTGTCCCGTCTCGGCGCTGAGGGTCGGGCTGCAATGCGGCGGTTCGGACGGCTTTTCCGGCGTGACCGCCAACCCCGCGCTTGGCGTCGCCTCGGATCTGATCGTCGGGCATGGCGGCGGTGTCATCCTGTCCGAAACGCCCGAGATCTACGGCGCCGAGCAGCTTCTGCTCGCCCGCACGACGCCGGAGGTCGCCGAGCGGCTGACCGCCTGCCTGCGCTGGTGGGAGGGATACGCCGCAGAGGGTGGCGGGTCGATGGACAACAACCCTTCGCCCGGCAACAAGCAGGGCGGCATCACGACGATCCTGGAAAAGTCGCTTGGAGCGGTGGCGAAGGCAGGCGCGACCCCGCTGCGCGGCTTTCTCGACTATGCCGAGGAGGTGACAACACCCGGCCTCGTCTACATGGATACGCCTGGCTACGACCCGGTCTCGGCTACCGGGCAAATCGCGGGCGGGGCGCAGATCGTGGTCTTCACCACCGGCCGCGGGTCTGCCTTCGGATCAAAGCCCGCGCCCACCCTCAAGCTCGCGACCTCCGATCGGCTCTTCGCGCAGATGCCGGACGATATGGACCTGAACTGCGGAACCATGCTTTCGCAAGGGGTGAGTGTCGCTGCGAAGGGCGCGGAGATATTCGACGCGATCCTGCGGGTGGCCTCGGGCGAGACGACAAAATCCGAACGCCTCGGGCTTGGCGACAACGAGTTTGTGCCCTGGCAGCTTGGCGCGGTGATGTGAGGCGGGAATGGCGGGACCGGTAATCGCCTGCGTCGGCGAAGCGATGATCGAACTCGCGGTCGATGCCCCCGGCCGACAGATCGGTTTCGCGGGGGACGCTCTCAACACCGCCGTCTATCTCGCGCGCAGGCTTGGTCGGGCCGGCCGGGTCGAGTTCGTCTCGGTCCTCGGGCGGGACGCGCTTTCCGACCGCATGATCGCCTTCATCGCCGCCGAGGGCGTCGGGACTGGTCGAATCCTGCGCCACCCCGACCGCCTGCCGGGCATTTATTCCATCGCGGTCGATACCGGGGGCGAACGGAGTTTTTCCTACTGGCGCGGCCAGTCCGCGGCGCGAACCCTGTTCGAGGGCGGGTTTGCACAGCTCGACGGGGTTGATCTGATCTATCTCAGCGCGATCACACTCGCGATCCTGCCGCCGGATGTCCGCGCGGCGCTTCTGGCGCATCTTGCCGCGCACCCCGCGCGCGTCGCCTTCGATTCCAATTATCGCCCCCGGCTCTGGGAGGATGCGGCCACCGCGCGGTCCGTCATCGCGGCGGCCTGGCGCGTCACCGACATCGCGCTCCCGTCGCTCGACGACGAGATTGCGCTTTTCGCGGACAGTGGCGAGGACGCCGTCCTTGCCCGG
>JBGSNN010000351.1:0-7015 GCA_041739655.1 Albidovulum sp.
GCGCCCGCGCCGCCCGCCTGCGCGCCGCGGGCGATCACGCCCTCGCCCGCCACCTTGCCGCGCAACAGGGCCAGAGACACCGCATCCTGACCGAAGGATCCCGCATGGGCCGCACGGAGCAGTTCACCGAAGTGGCGTTCGGGTCGGATCAGCCGGAAGGGCGCATCGTCGAAGCCTGCATCACCGGATGGACGCAGCAGCGCCTGACCGCCTGATTCCCTGCTGCCGTCGAGACGCGCCGCGGTCGCACCGGTCAGGCCGCAAGGGCGGCACGGGTGCGCGCAATGGCCTGCGCAGTGTCGGCGGCTTCGCGACCCGTGAGGACGATGTGGTCGCGGAAGAAGGCGGTGTGTGCCTCGGTCTCCTGGTAGCTGTGCGGGGTCAGCACGACCGACAGGACCGGCACGTCGGTATCCATCTGCGCGCGCATCAATCCCTCGATGACAGTCGCGGTGACGAACTCATGGCAGATGCCGCCATCGACGACGAAGGCCGCGCCAACCACCGCGTCATAGCGGCCGGTCCGCGCCAGATCGCGGGCGAGAAGCGGAATCTCGAAGGCGCCTCGCACGTCGAAAACCGCGATCTCGGCAGCCTTGTCCGGGTCACCTATCTGGACGAAAACATTGTGACCGTGACACTCTTGCGGATGACAGGCGAGGCAGGGACATGCAGAACAGGCAGGGAGGAGCGCCGCAGCCATGCACCCGAACCCCGCCTATCGTCAGACCCCGAGGGACCGCAATCTGTCCTTCGTCCGCGCGCGGGGTTTTGGCACGCTGGTGACAAGCGGTCCCGAGGCGCCGCTTCTGTCACATGTGCCCTTCCTTCTCTCCGCCGACGCAACCCACGCCGATCTGCATCTGGTCCGCTCGAACCCCATCATCGGCGCTCTGGCCACGCCGCAGCAGGCGGTGCTCGCCGTCACCGGGCCGGATGCCTACATCTCGCCCGAGTGGTACGGGATGGAGCATCAGGTGCCGACCTGGAACTATGTCGCCGTCCACCTGCGCGGATCCCTCGAGCGTCTGCCGCAGCAGATGTTGCGCGATCAGCTTGATCGACTCTCCGAGGTATTCGAGACGCGCCTCAGCCCCAAGGAAGCCTGGCGGACGGTCAAGATGCCGGGCGATATCCTCGACCGGATGATGCGGGCGATCTGCCCGGTGCGCCTGACGATCACAGCGGTCGACGGAACCTGGAAGCTTGCCCAGAACAAGCCGGAAGCGGCCCGCCGTTCGGCGGCGGACGCTTTGGCGCCGGAGGGGCCGGGGCAGGAAGTCGCGGCTCTTGCCGCCCTGATGCGCGCGGCGACTGCATGACAGCGACGCGGCCCGGTCCGGATCGCGCCAAGCTTGACAGGGCGGGCGTATCGGACCTCTGTTGCCCCGACCGTGCGCCGCGCGCATTCCATCGTCACAAAAGCTGAGGGTTCCATGCTGCGACTTCACACATCCCCCACCACGCCGTTCGGCCGCAAGGTCATGGTGATGATCCTCGAAACCGGGCAGGAGGCCGATATCGAGATTGCTCATGCTGCGGGCACGCCGCTCGATGCGTCGAAGATGCCGGTGGCGCAGAACCCACTGGGCAAGATCCCGGCGCTGGAGCGTGACGACGGTCCGGCGCTTTACGACAGCCGCGTGATCTGCCGATATCTTGATGATCGGGCCGGCGGCCGGCTCTACCCCGCAAAGCCCCGGCTCTGGGAGACCCTGACGCTTGAAGCGACGGGGGACGGGATCCTGGAGGCAGCGATCCTGGTGGTCTACGAATCGCGCCTGCGCCCCGAGGCGATCCGCTTCGAGGCCTGGGTTGAGGGGCAATGGGCCAAGATCGCGCGCGCGCTCGACACGCTCGAGGCGCGCTGGATGGCGCATCTGAACGGACCCCTGGACATGGGGCAGATCGCGGTCGCGGTCGCGCTCTCCTATCTCGACTTCCGTCACAGTGTCCGCGACTGGCGAAGGGGGCGCCCGGCGCTGGCCACATGGTTCGATACCTTCGCCGCCCGCGACAGCATGAAGGCGACCGAGCCGCAGGGCTGACATGCTCCCCCTCGCCGAGTTCCTGACCGTCTGGGCACTCCTCGCGGTGAACGTCATGTCGCCGGGTCCCAATGTCCTGAACACCATCACCACGGCGATGGGGTCGGGCCGCGCAGCGGGGATTGCCTCGGCAATGGGGGTCGGACTTGGCATCGGCATCTGGTGTCTCGGTATGACGCTTGGGATGGCAGCGGTGTTTCGTATGATGCCGGCGATGCGCACTCTGTTGACGCTGGTCGGGATCGGCCTGTTGCTCTGGTTCGCGTCCCGCTACTTCAGGAATGCCTGGACCGGATGGCGGGGGGCCGGGCAACCGCTCGCGACGCACGCGGGGCTGAGTGTGGGGGCGTCGTTCCTGCGCTCGCTGTCGGTCAATGCGTCGAACCCCAAGGCATTGACGACATGGGTTGCCGTTCTGACGCTGTTTCCCGCCGCGCGGGCGGGGTGGCGCGATATCCTTCTGCTCTGGGCCGGGACGGCGACACTCGGCTTTACGATCCATGCCGCCTATGCGCTTGTCTTCTCGACCGCGTCTGCCGCGCGGTTCTACCTCAGGGCATCGCCGGTGGTGAACGCCGCTGTCGGGTTCTTCTTCATCGCATTCGCAGTGAAGCTTATCGACGGCCTGCCGCGATGAGTCTGGCGCCGACGACTGCCGCCACCGCGACATAATGACCGAGATGCCGCGACATGCGCCCGATTGTCCGCTGGACGGGCCGGTTTTTGGCAGCTAATAACCGCCCCTAAAGGCGCGGGCGACCGCGGCGAAGCCGTCGTAGGACCGGTGCACCGGTCGGAGAAGGGAGAAAGTTTCGTGTCCCAAGCAGAAGACCACGCAGGTACCCGGAGGGATTTCCTCTATTACGCCACTGCCGGGGCTGGCACCGTCGCCACCGGTGCCGCCGTCTGGACCCTCGTCGATCAGATGAACCCGTCTGCCGATGTGCAGGCGCTCAGCTCTATCTTCGTGGATGTGAGCGGGGTCGAGGTCGGCACCCAGTTGACCGTCAAGTGGCGCGGCAAGCCGGTCTTCATCCGCCGCCGAACCGAAAAGGAGATCGAAGACGGCCGGGCGGTTCCGCTGACCGATCTCATCGACACGGGTGCCGAGAACGCGAACCTTCCCGCCACTGCCGATGCGTCGGACCAGAACCGGACGCTCGACGAAGCCGGTGAGTGGCTGGTGATGGTCGGCGTCTGCACCCATCTCGGCTGCGTGCCGATTGGTAACGCGTCAGGCGAGTTCGGCGGCTGGTTCTGTCCCTGCCACGGCTCGCACTACGATACCTCGGGGCGCATCCGCAAAGGACCGGCGCCGCGCAATCTCGACATTCCGGTCGCGGCCTTCACCGACGCGACGACGATCAAACTGGGCTGAGGGGGCTGACCATGGCTGGTATTCCGCACGACCATTATGAGCCCAAGACCGGGTTCGAGCAGTGGCTTCACCGCCGCTTGCCCATCGTCAGCCTCGCGTACGACACGCTGATGATCCCGACGCCGAAGAACCTGAACTGGTGGTGGATCTGGGGCATCGTCCTTGCCTTCTGCCTGGTGCTTCAGATCGCGACGGGCATCGTCCTTGCGATGCACTACACGCCGCAGGTCGACATGGCCTTTGCCAGTGTCGAACATATCATGCGCGACGTGAACGGTGGCTATATGCTGCGCTATCTTCATGCGAACGGCGCGTCGCTCTTCTTTCTGGCGGTCTATATCCACATCTTCCGTGGTCTCTTCTACGGCTCCTACAAGGCCCCGCGCGAGGTCACATGGATCGTCGGCATGCTGATCTACCTTTGCATGATGGGCACCGCCTTCATGGGCTATGTCTTGCCCTGGGGTCAGATGTCGTTCTGGGGGGCAACGGTCATCACCGGCCTCTTCGGCGCGATTCCGGGGATCGGCCAGCCGATCCAGACCTGGCTTCTGGGCGGCCCGGCCGTGGACAACGCCACGCTGAACCGCTTTTTCAGCCTGCACTACCTCCTGCCCTTCGTGATCGCGGCGCTGGTCGCCGTTCACATCTGGGCCTTCCATACGACGGGCAACAACAACCCGACCGGTGTCGAGGTTCGGCGCGCTTCGAAGGCCGAAGCGGAAAAGGACACGCTGCCGTTCTGGCCCTATTTCGTGATCAAGGACCTGTTCGCGCTGGCGCTGATCCTGGTGGTCTTCTTCGCCATTGTCGGTTTCATGCCGAACTACCTTGGCCACCCGGACAACTATATCGAGGCCAATCCGCTGGCGACCCCGGCGCATATCGTGCCGGAATGGTACTTCCTGCCGTTTTACGCGATCCTGCGGGCCTTCACCGCCGATGTCTGGGTGGTGCAGATCGTGCAATTCGTGACCTTCGGTATCGTCGATGCCAAGTTCTTCGGAGTCATCGCGATGTTCGGTTCGATCATCGTAATGGCGCTGGCGCCTTGGCTTGACACATCGAGCGTCCGCTCGGGTCAGTACCGGCCGATGTTCCGCTGGTGGTTCTATCTGCTGATCATCGACTTCGTCGTGCTGATGTGGGTTGGTGCACAGACGCCGACAGAGCTGACCTCATGGATCGCACTGGTTGCTTCGGCCTACTGGTTCGCCTATTTCCTCGTCGTCCTGCCGCTCTTGGGCATCATCGAAAAGCCGTTGCCGCAGCCGGCGACGATCGAGGACGATTTCAATGCGCATTACGGCGCCAACAGCCATCCGGCCGAATGAGCGGAAAGGATCGATTGAGATGCTGAGGAAAATCGCAATCACCGCCGCTTCTGTCCTTGCCCTGTCGGGCGGGGCGGTCGTCGCGGTGGAGGGTGGCCATACCGAGGACGTGGCCTTTTCGTTCGAGGGTCCGTTCGGCACCTTCGACGAACACCAGCTCCAGCGCGGCCTGCAGGTCTATACCGAGGTCTGCTCGGCCTGCCACGGGATGAAGTTCGTGCCGATCCGGTCCCTCGGCGATGAGGGCGGGCCGAACCTGCCCGACGATCAGGTGCGCGCGTATGCTACCCAGTTCACGGTGACCGACAAGGAAACCGGCGAGGACCGGCCTGGCAAGGAAACCGACTTCTTCCCGCATTCGGCGCTGGAAAACGCACCGGACCTGAGCTTGATGGCCAAGGCGCGCGCCGGCTTCCACGGACCCTATGGCACCGGGATCAGCCAGCTTTTCAATGGTATCGGTGGTCCTGAACATATCGCCTCGATCCTCACCGGCTATACCGGCGAAGAGAAGGAAGAGGCGGGTACGACCTATTACGAGAACCATGCCTTCTCGACCGGATGGATCGCGATGCCGCCGCCGCTGTCAGATGATCTTGTCACCTACGCGGACGGCACGCCTGCGACCGTCGATCAGATGGCCAAAGACGCCAGCGCCTTCCTCATGTGGGCTGCCGAGCCGAAGATGATGGCGCGCAAGCAGGCGGGCTTTGTCGCGGTGCTGTTCCTTGGCCTGCTCACGGTGCTTCTCTACCTGACCAACAAGCGGCTCTGGGCGCCCCACAAGGGCAAGCACTGATCTTGCCCGAGGCCGGGGGCGCTGCCCCCGGACCCCCGAGGTATTTGCGAACAGAAGAAGGTGAGGCGCGTTCCGAAATGAGCGCGCCTTGTCATGTGCCGAGATAGGCTGCGAGGGCCGGGGGCGGGCTTTGCAGCAGCGCGCGGGTCGGTTGCGGCGCGTGGGCGATGCCGTCGGCCACAAGAACGGTCTGATCTGCAATCCGCAGCGCATCACCGGGGTCATGGCTGACCATGAGCAGTGTCGCGCAGGTGGCTTGCGAGATCTCTGCCACGAGGTCGAGCATCTCGGCCTTGAGCGCCGGGCCGAGGGCGGCAAAGGGTTCATCGAGAAGCATCAGGGGCCGTGCCCGTAGGAGCACCCGTGCCAGCGCGACACGGCCCTGTTGACCGCCCGAAAGCGTCGCCGGGTGGCGGTCAGCGAGGCCGCCGAGGCCAACGCGGTCGAGCGCGCCGGCGACGCTTTTCCGCTCATCCGTAGACAGGCGCAGATCGGCTCTGAGGCCAAGGCCGACGTTTTGCCCGACGGTGAGATGCGGGAAAAGGTTCTGGTCCTGGAAGAGTATGGAGAGCGGCCGCGCCCCCGGTGCCAGCGCGGCAAGATCGTGGCCGCGCCAGAGGATACGTCCGGTTGTCGGCGGCGTGAAGCCGGCGATCACCGACAGCAGCGTCGATTTTCCCGCCCCGGACGGACCGATGACAGCGACCCGCGCCTCTTGAGGGATGGTGAAATCCGCCGCGAGATAAAAGTCACCCTGAACGATGGTCACGCCGTCAAGCTGCAGCATCGGCCCGCCCCCCCCTGTCGAAGAGCCAGAACAGCCCGAAGCTGAGAGACATCAGAAGAACCGCCGCGCCGGCCGCATCCCCCATCCGGTAAGCCGAGATCAGCCGGTAGAGCTGCAGCGGCAGCGTCGCCCTGTCGGGATCGGCGAAGAGCGCGATGACGCCAAGATCCCCCATCGAGAGCGCGGCCGTCAGGCCTGCAGTGAAGCCGAGTGGGCGGCGCAGGCGCGGCCACGTCAGGTAGCGCATCCGGGCAAGGCCCGCCATTCCGAGGCTGTCTGCGAGGCGGGCGTAGTCCGCCTCGATGCGCCGCGCGGCAGGGACGAGCGCGCGCAGGCAGAAGGGTAGCGCCATCACCGCGTTCACCAGCATGGTTACCGGAATGGCGAGGGTGCCCGGTGAGACGAAGGGCCTGAGCATCAGGAAGAGCCCGGTGCCGAGGACAAGGGCTGAAGTCGCCAGTGGCAGCATCCCGACAATCTCAAGCGCTTTGCCGCGGCGCAGGCGTGCCGCTGCGAGCGCCATCGGCAACGCCAGAACGACCGTGAGCATGGTCGCGCCAAGTGCGACGCCGAGCGACCAGAGGGCCGATTGCCAGACCGGACCCGGCAGGGCGATAAGGCGCGGTGCTCCGGCGACAAGCACGGCCGAGAGTGTATGCCGGATTTGTT
>JBGSNN010000361.1:0-19080 GCA_041739655.1 Albidovulum sp.
GGACGGGCGCCCGCTCCGATGCGCCGTCCTCTGCCGCACCGTAGACGGCGGCACTTGAGGCCAGCAGGACCTGATCGACTCCGGCCCCGCGCGCCGCCTCCAGCACCGCGAGCGCAAGCTCCACATGTGCCGGATCGCCGCTTCGGCTTGGCCCGGCAAGGTGCAGGACCGTCGCCACACCCCTCAGCGCTTCGACCAGGGCGTCCCCCTCGGCCAGAAGATCGACCCGCAAGTCGGCGCTCGCCGCCGTCCGCGACTGCCAGAGTACCGGACCCGCGCCCTGACGCGCCCATGCCTGCCGCAGCAATCGGCCCACGGCACCGGAGCCACCGGTGACGAGGACCGGGACTCCGGGCATCGGCGCTGCGGTCGTCGGGGCCTGAAAATGGGTCGAAGACATGGCGATGCCCTAGCATCCCGACGCGGCGCGGCAAAGCCGGTTCGCGCCCGGCTTGCCTCTTCCGCCCCAGGCGCATTTAATCCCGGCCAGTCAAAGGGGGGCAGCATGGCCACAGGACAGAACATCCGCACCTATTTCGACGGGCGCTGGCACGATAGCGACGTGGCGGTGATGCGCGCCGCCGATCACGGCGCCTGGCTTGGCACCACGGTCTTCGACGGCGCGCGCCAGTTTGACGGCGTGACACCCGATCTAGACGCGCATTGCGACAGGGTCGTGCGGTCCGCCGAGGCCTTGATGATTGATCCGAGCCTGACCGGGCCCGAGATCGCCGCCATCGCGACCGAAGGCCTTCGCGCCTATAACTCCAGGTCAGCGGTCTATATCCGGCCGATGTTCTGGGCGCTCGACGGCGACGAGACCGCGATCATCCCGCGCCGCGGCGCAAGCGGATTTGCGCTTTGCCTCGAAGAGATTCCGATGGCGCCCGAGACGGCGTCCACGACGCTGACCACGACGCGCTTTCGCCGCCCGGTTCTGGAAGATGCCGTGACCAACGCCAAAGCGGGCTGTCTTTATCCGAACAACGCAAGGATGCTGGCCGAGGCGCGCGCCAAGGGCTACGGCAACGCGCTTGTTGCCGACGCGCTCGGCAATGTCGCGGAATCGGCCACGGCCAATGTCTTCATCGTTCGTGACGGGGAGATCTTTACCCCGATCGCCAACGGCACCTTCCTCGCCGGCATCACCCGCGCCCGCCACATCGCCAACCTGAGGGCCGATGGCGTCGCGGTCCATGAATGCGTCCTCACCTTCGACGACGTCCACCGCGCGGATGAGGTCTTCCTCTCCGGCAACATGTCGAAGGTGACGCCGGTGACGGAGTTCGACGGCACGAAATATCCGCATGGTCCCGTGACAAAGCGCATCCGCGCGCTTTACATGGATTGGGCGCATTCGGCGGGCTGACCCCCGCCAAGGGCCGCGCTGTCTGGGGAGGCAACACCATGCGCAAGTTTCTTGTCGTGCTGGATGACAGCCGCGAATGTCTGAACGCGATGCGCTTTGCCGCGCTCAGAGCCGCGCACACAGGCGCCGGCGTGCAAATCCTTTCGGTCATCCCGCCGGAAGAGTTCCAGCACTGGATCGGCGTCGCCGACATCATGCGGCAGGAAGCGCGCGAAAGGATCGTGGCGCATTTCGAAGTCTTCGCGAAATGGATGCGTGACCGCCAGGGGATCGACCCCGAGCTTGTGATCCGCGAGGGCGAGCCGGTGAACGAGATCCTCTCGCAGATCCGCGAGGATAGCCAAATCGGCATCCTCGTCCTTGGTGCCGGCACCGACAAGTCCGGCCCCGGACCCCTTGTCACCCAACTCTCGCGTTCGTCCGGGAATTTGCCGATCCCGATCACCATCGTCCCTGGAGAAATGTCGAAGGAACGGCTGGAGGCCATCACCTGATGGTTCGGCGCGGCGCTTTAGAACCGTTCCAAACTTGACTTCACCGCCGTCCAAGCGCATATCCGACCAGAACAGTCGGAGACCATCATGTTCATCCAGACCGAATCCACACCGAACCCCGCGACGCTGAAATTCCTGCCCGGCCAGACCGTGCTTGAGACGGGCACAGCCGACTTCACCGTGCCCGAAAGCGCCGGGAAATCGCCCCTTGCCCGCCGCATCTTCGCGGTAGACGGCATCACGGGCGTTTTCCTCGGGACCGATTTCGTGACCGTCACCAAGGCCGATGGCATTCTCTGGGAACATGTCAAACCTGCGATCCTTGGCGCGATCATGGAGCATTTCCAATCGGGCGCACCGGTGATCGAAGGCGAACAGGCCGCCTCGGGCCATGCCAGCCATGATGGCCCGGACGAAGACATCGTCCGCCAGATCAAGGAACTGCTCGATACCCGCGTGCGTCCTGCCGTGGCGCAGGACGGCGGCGACATCACCTTCCACGGCTTCGACCGCGGCGTGGTCTATCTTCACATGCAGGGCGCCTGTGCGGGCTGCCCGTCCTCGACCCTGACACTGAAGATGGGGATCGAGAACCTGCTGCGCCACTACATCCCGGAAGTGACCGAGGTCCGCCCCGTTGCCGCCTGAGTCGCCCGTTCTCGGCTTTGATACAACGGCCCCGCATTGCGCGGCCGGTCTGTTTCTGGGCGGTCGCCGGTTGGCGTCCCGCTGCGAAGCCATGCAGCGCGGACAGGCCGAGCGGCTGATCCCGATGCTGACGGAACTGCTGGCGGATCACGGCTTCGTCTGGCGCGATCTTGCCGAGATCGGCGTCGGCGTCGGGCCGGGGAATTTCACCGGCATCCGCATCTCTGTCAGCGCGGCGCGGGGGCTGGCGCTCGGTCTCGGCATCCCTGCCATTGGCGTGTCGAATTTCGACCTGCTCGCCTGGGGGGAGGGTGACGCAGACCTGCTCCTGTCGCTGCCTGCGCCGCGCGGCGCCGCCTATGTGCAGCACTTCCGCAATGGGTCGGCCGTCGCCGGGCCCGAGCTTCTAACCGAAGACACCGCGCCCGAGAGCCTCTGCCTTCCCCGCGACGTGCGGATCATCGGGCACGACGCCCGGACCATCGCCGCGCGATTGCAGGTTCGGACGGAGCCGCTGGATAAAGAGTTGGACCCGGATCAGGCAGGAAGCCTGATCGCGGAAATCGCGGCCCGGAAACGTGCCAAAAGCGCGGGGCCCCTGCCCCGGCCTGCCCCGCTCTACGTCCGCCCGGCCGACGCCGCGCCAATGCGCGACGCGCCGCCGATAATCCTGCCCTGACGATGACCCCGGACCCCGCCCGCCTCGCGGCGATCCATGCCGCAAGCTTCACCAATCCGCGCCCGTGGAGCGCGCGCGAGATTGCATCGCTCCTGTCGGACCGGACCACGGTCCTGATCGAAGACGCGGCGGGCTTTGCCCTCGGCCGGGCCGTCGCGGACGAGGCCGAGCTTCTGACGCTCGCCGTCGCACCCGACGAGCGGCGGCGCGGCATCGGCGCGTGTCTTCTCGCCCGGTTCCTGGTTGCGGCGCGCGATCACGGCGCATCCAGAGTGTTTCTTGAGGTCGCGGCAGACAATGAAGCGGCGCTTGCGCTTTACCGGCGGCACGGGTTTTTCGAGACCGGGCGGCGGCGCGGATACTACCGCGATTCTCCCCCGGACGCGGTGGATGCCATCGTGATGTGCCGCGACAGAGCCCCCGGGCGCGACGAAAACTGACCAAATAGTCAAACGCACCCAGCGAATAGCGGGCGCTGCACCGCGTCATGCGACATTGCTATTGACCGCCCCCGGTGCATCCGCCCTAATCAGGCGTAATCCGCGCGTGACAGGCCCCAAAGGGGCCACGGGACGCGGATGTCCACGGACGTCAACTGGGAGCGATCCATGACCCTCATGCAGAAATTCCTCGGCGCGGCGGCGACGCTTGCGCTCACCTCCGGTGCGGCGCTGGCCGATCCGGCGATCATCTATGACCTCGGCGGCAAGTTCGACAAATCCTTCAACGAAGCGGCCTTCGGCGGCGCCGAGAAGTGGAAGGCCGAAACCGGCGGCACCTACAAGGAGCTTGAGATGCAGTCCGAGGCCCAGCGCGAACAGGCGCTGCGCCGTCTGGCCGAAGCCGGTGCCAACCCGGTCGTGATGACCGGCTTCGCCTTCGGCGACGTGCTGAACAAGGTGGCCCCCGACTTCCCTGACACCAAGTTCGCCATCATCGACATGGTAGTCGATCAGCCGAACGTGAAATCGGTGGTCTTCACCGAAGAACAGGGGTCCTACCTGGTCGGGATGATGGCGGCGATGGCGTCGAAGACCGGCACCGTCGGCTTTGTCGGCGGCATGGACATTCCGCTGATCCGCAAGTTCGCCTGCGGCTACGCACAGGGCGTCAAGGCGGTCAATCCCGATGCCACTATCGTCGCCAACATGACCGGCACCACGCCCTCGGCCTGGAACGACCCGGTGAAGGGCGCCGAACTGGCCAAGGCGCAGAAGTCGCAGGGCGCGGACGTCATCTATGCCGCTGCCGGCGGCACCGGCATCGGCGTTCTGCAAGCCGCCGCCGATGAAGGCATCCTGTCGATCGGCGTCGACAGCAACCAGAACTATCTTCATCCCGGCCAGGTCCTGACCTCGATGATGAAGCGCGTCGATAACGCCGTCTATGATGCCTTCAAGGAAGGCCCCGAGATGACGACTGGCATCAATGTCATGGACCTCAAGGCCGGCGGTGTCGATTACGCGCTCGACGACAACAACAAATCGCTCGTCTCCGCCGAGATGCAGGCCAAGGTCGATGAGGCCAAGGCCAAGATCGAAGCGGGCGAAATCTCGGTGCACGACTACATGTCGGACGAAACCTGCCCCGCGCTGACCTTCTGAATGGTCACACCGGGACCCAACTCGGGGCGGCAGGAGACTGCCGCCCCTGAGCGTACCGAACCCGCCATCGAACTGCGCGGGATTTCAAAGGCGTTCGGCTCGGTCCAGGCGAACAAGGACATCGCGATCCGGGTCATGCCCGGCACGATCCACGGCATCATCGGCGAAAACGGCGCCGGGAAATCCACGCTGATGTCGATCCTCTACGGCTTTTACAAGGCCGATGCGGGCGAGATCTTCATCAACGGCAGAAAGACCGACATCCCCGACAGCCAAGCGGCCATCCGTGCCGGCATCGGCATGGTGTTCCAGCATTTCAAGCTGGTGCAGAATTTCACGGTCCTCGAAAACGTCATCCTCGGTGCCGAGGACGGCGCGCTTCTGCGCCCCTCTCTTGCCAAGGCCCGGCGCGTCCTGAAGGAACTGGCCGAGGAATACGAGCTTGACGTCGATCCCGACGAGGTGATCGAGGAGCTTTCGGTCGGCCACCAGCAGCGGGTCGAGATCCTCAAGGCGCTCTACCGTCATGCCGACATCCTGATCCTCGATGAACCCACCGGGGTCCTGACCCCGGACGAGGCCGACCATCTGTTCCGCATCCTTCACGGGCTGAAGGAACAGGGCAAGACCATCATCCTCATCACTCACAAGCTGCGCGAGATCATGGAGATCACCGACACGGTCTCGGTGATGCGTCGGGGCGAGATGACCGCGACGGTCAAGACCGCCGGCACAAGCCCCGAAGAGCTTGCCGAGATGATGGTCGGTCGCAAGGTTCTGCTCGACGTGACCAAGGCGCCCGCGACGCCCGGCAAGGTCGTGCTCGAGGTCGAAGACCTGCGCGTCGTGGACGACGACAAGGTCGAGCGGCTCAAGGGCATCTCGTTTCAGATTCGCGCGGGCGAGATCTTCGGTATCGCGGGCGTCGCCGGAAACGGCCAGTCAGAGCTTCTGGCGGTGCTTGGCGGCATCATGACCGCCACCGGCTCCGTCCGCCTGAACGGCAAGAGCCTTGACCTGACCGGCAAGCATTCCGACGGGCAGTCGCGGCGCCGGAACGGCATCGCGCATGTGCCCGAGGATCGCCAGCGCCTTGGCATGATCATGGATTTCACCGCATGGGAAAACATTGCCTTAGGCTATCACAACGATCCGGCCTACCAGAAGAACGCGTTTCTGATGGACAACGAGGCGATCGTTGAGGACACCCGGGGCAAGATGGAACGCTTCGACGTGCGCCCGCCGATCCCGACCCTCACCGCCCAGAGTTTTTCCGGCGGCAACCAGCAAAAGATCATCCTCGCGCGGGAAATCGAGCGGAACCCCGATCTTCTTCTGGTCGGCCAGCCGACACGCGGCGTCGATATCGGTGCGATCGAGTTCATTCACAAGCGCATCGTGGAACTGCGCGACGCCGGGAAAGCCGTGCTTCTGGTCAGCGTCGAGCTTGACGAGATCCTGAGCCTGTCGGACCGCATCGCCGTCATGTTCGATGGCCGCATCATGGGCGAACGCCTGCCCGGCGATACCGACGAACGCGCGCTCGGCCTTCTCATGGCGGGCGTCGGCGGGGAGGCCAGTTGATGCAACGTCTGCCACGCTGGGCCGATCTCGTCCTTGTCCCGCTCATCAGTCTCATGTTCGCCGCGATCATTTCGGCCATCGTCATCTGGGCCATTGGCGAAAGCCCGTGGCAGGCGCTGAAGACGATGGTCGATGGGGCCGTCGGCTCGGCCTATGGCTGGGGCTATACGCTCTACTACGCGACAAGCTTCATCTTCACCGGCCTTGCGGTGACCGTGGCGTTCCATGCCAGCCTCTTCAACATTGGCGGCGAGGGGCAGGCGCAACTTGGCGGCCTTGGCGTCGCGCTTGTATGCCTAGCCCTGCCCTGGCCGCACTGGACGCTGGCCCTGCCTACGGCGATGATCGGCGGCGCACTTTTCGGTGCGGCCTGGGCAGCAATCCCGGCCTATCTTCAGGCGAAACGCGGCAGCCACATCGTCATCACGACGATCATGTTCAACTACATCGCCGCCGCGCTCATCATCTACATGCTGGTGAGTGTGCTCAAGCCCGCGGGCCAGATGGACCCCGCCACCGCGCGCTTTTCCGACGGCACGCACCTGCCGACGCTGCACGACATTCCTGGCCTGAACCTTGTCTTCACCAAGCAGGTCCCGGCGAATGTCAGCCTCTTCGTCGCGCTCATCGCCTGCTACCTGATCTGGATCCTGCTGTGGCGCACCCGGCTCGGCTACGAGATCCGCGCCTTCGGGCGGTCGGAACCTGCGGCGAAATATGCCGGTATCTCGCCCTTCAAGGTCACGATGATCGCGATGCTGATCTCGGGCGCGCTGGCGGGCCTGATGTCGATCAACAACGTCATGGGTGAAAGCGGGCGGCTGGTACAGAACTCGGCCGAGGGCGCGGGCTTCATCGGCATCGCGGTGGCGCTGATGGGGCGGAACCATCCCGTCGGCGTATTCCTTGCGGCCATCCTCTTCGGCTTTCTCTATCAGGGCGGGGCGGAACTTGGGCTCTGGACCACCATCCCGATCGAGCTTCGGACCGTCGTGCAGGGCCTCGTGATCCTCTTCACCGGCGCGCTCGACTACATGGTGCGGATGATCCTCGGCCTCTTTTTCCGGCCACGCGCCCTGGGGGTGGTGTGATGGACTATGCGACGCTCCTGCAGATCCTCGATTCGACGCTGAGGCTCGCGACACCTCTGCTTCTGGCCTGCCTCGCCGGGCTCTTCTCCGAACGCTCCGGCATTTTCGACATCGGGCTTGAAGGCAAGATGCTGGTGGCCGCGATGTGTACCGGGGCGGCGGCCTATGCCACCGGGTCGGTCTGGCTGGGCGTTCTGGCCGGGATTGCGGGAAGCATGGTCTTTGCCGCCATTCACGGTCTCGCCTCGATCACCTTCCGCGGCAATCAGCTCATTTCCGGTGTCGCGCTGAATTTCCTCGCCTCCGGCGTCACTGTCCTTGCGGCGCAGTCGATGTTCCGTCAGGGCGGCCGCACTCCGCCCCTGACCGGCGCGGCGCGCTTCAACCCGATCGACCTGCCTTTCGCCGACAGCGTGGCCGCGATCCCGATCATCGGGCCGTTCTATGCCGAGGTGCTGTCAGGGCACACGGCGCTGGTCTATGTTGCGCTTCTCGCCGTGCCGCTGACATGGTGGGTGCTCTTCCGTACCCGTTTCGGCCTTCGCCTGCGCGCCGTCGGCGAAAACCCGGCCTCGGTCGATACCGCCGGCATCTCGGTCATCCGTCTGCGCTACAGCGCCGTTGCGATCACCGGCATCCTCTGCGGACTTGCGGGGGCCTATATGGCGGCGGGCCTGCAGGCGGGCTTTGGCAAGGAGATGACGGCGGGGCGCGGCTACATCGCGCTTGCTGCTCTCATCTTCGCGAAATGGCGGCCCTGGTATGCGCTGATGGCGACGCTGCTCTTCGGCTTCTTTCAGGCGCTGGCGCTGCGCCCGGACGTGATCGCGAAGACGCTGCAGTTCTCGATTCCGGTCCCGGCCCTCGACGCGCTGCCCTATGTGCTGACCGTCGTCGTGCTCGCCGGCTTTGTCGGGCGCGCGATTCCGCCCCGCGCGGGCGGCGAACCCTATGTGAAAGAACGCTGACGTCAACGACTTGTCCGCCGGACCGAAGGGGGTGAGCGATGTGTGAAATCTGGACCGATGCAGCCGCGACATCTGGCGCGACAACTTTCCGGTCCGGTGTTTGACACGGCTCCACCATAAGGGCATGACTGGTCGGCATCAGCAGCATATCCTGCGGATCACGCCAACCTGATGCAGATCTACCTTCCCATCGCCGAAGTTTCGGTCAACGCCTACCTGCTGTTCGGCATCGGCGGCGTCGTCGGTGTTCTCTCCGGCCTCTTCGGCGTGGGTGGCGGCTTTCTCATCACGCCGCTTCTCTTCTTCATCGGCATCCCGCCGACGGTGGCCGTCGCGACCGGCGCGAACCAGGTCGTCGCCTCTTCGATCTCGGGCGTGCTTGCGCATCTCAAGCGCAAGACGGTTGATCTTCGCATGGGCGTCGTACTGCTGGCGGGCGGTGTCGTCGGATCGGCGCTCGGCATCTGGGTCTTCAACCTCTTGTCGCGCCGGGGTCAGATCGACCTGATCGTTCAGCTTTGCTATGTCGTGTTTCTCGGCCTCGTCGGGCTCCTGATGCTTCAGGAAAGCCTGCGTGCGCTCAACCGGGCGCGCCGGGGGCCGCAGGCCCATATCAAGCGCCACCAGCACAACTGGGTGCATCGGCTGCCGCTCAAGATCAAGTTCCGTACCTCTGGCATGTATATCAGTGTCATTCCGCCGCTGATGGTCGGGATGTTCGTCGGGATTCTGGCGGCGGTCATGGGGGTCGGCGGCGGCTTCATCATGGTCCCGGCGATGATCTACCTCCTCGGGATGCCGACCAAGGTGGTCATCGGCACCTCGCTCTTCCAGATCATCTTCGTCACCGGCTTCACCACCTTCATGCACGCGGTCACGAATCATTCGGTCGATGTCCTGCTGGCGCTCATGCTGATCCTCGGTGGGGTCGTCGGCGCCCAGATCGGCACCAGATTCAGTTCCCGCCTGAACGCGGAGCAACTGCGCATCCTCCTGGCCCTTCTGGTCCTCATGGTCTGCGCCAAACTCGCCATTGATCTTCTCGTGCGGCCGGACGAGCTCTATTCACTGTCGCCCGTGGGGCGGTTCTGATGCGCTGGCTGGCGATCATCTGCCTGATCCTCACACCGCGCCTCGCTGCCGCGCAGGAGGAAGTCGTCGCCGGCCTCAGCCGTGACGCCATTTCCATCACAGCGAATTTTGACGGGTCGGACCTTCTGATCTATGGCGCGGTCAAACGCGAAACGCCGATCCCGACGCAGTCGCGGCTTGACGTTGTGATCACGGTTGAAGGCCCGTCAGAGCCGGTCGTGGCCCGCCGAAAGGCACGCAAGATGGGCATCTGGGTCAACACCGCCAGTCTGGAGATTGACCGCGCGCCCAGCTTCTACGCCGTCGCGACAACGGCACCCCTGGACGACATCCTGTCGCAGACCGAAGACCTCAGGCAGCGCATTTCCACGCGGCAGATGATCCGGTCAATCGGCGCACCAAGCAACATCTCGGATGCGGCCGCCTTCACCGATGCGCTGATCCGCATTCGCGAGGAGAACGCGCTTTATTCGCTCCGCCAAGGGTCTGTCGATCTCATGGCCGATACACTGTTCCGGACTACGATCGACCTGCCGGCGAACCTCGTGGAAGGGGCCTACAAGACCCGCATCTTCCTGCTGCGCGACAAGGCACTGGTCGCCAAGCATGAAACCCTGATCGATGTGCGCAAGGTCGGGCTTGAGCGCTGGCTTTTCGATCTCGCGCAGAGGCAGCCGGTGATCTACGCCGTGCTCGCGCTTGTCATCGCGGCGGCTTCAGGCTGGCTGGCCTCGGCCGCCTTCCGGCTTCTGCGCAACTGACCGCTCAGAATGCCTTGAAGGTCATGGTGGTCAGCGTCCGGCTGATCCCCGGAATGTCAAAGAGCTTCTCGTTCAGCCAGTGGCCGGGATCGGCGTCCTCGGGAATGTAGACCTTGGCCATCAGATCATATTCGCCCGAGGTCGAATAAAGCTCGGACACCACCTCGCGGTCATAGATGGCGTCGGCCACATCATAGGTGCGGCCGGGATGGCAACGAAACTGGACGAAGACACAGCGCATGGGGCCCCCTTGTCGATCTGGGTCAGAGACTACCGGCAATCGGCCGCGACCGGAAGGTGCGACGGCATCTAGACCTCGGCCTCGGCCACAAGCGACAGCGGCGCCGGACCGCTCGGCAGATCCGCAATGCTAAGCGCGGTCAGCGGCCGGGCGAGCCGGTTGCGGACCACCCAATGCAGCCGCGTTTGCGCCCGCGTGATCGCGACATAGGCAAGGCGCTTCCACAGCGGCACGCCCGCCTCGGTCCGCCCCATCCGGGCGGCGACGAAAAGGTCGGGCGCGAAGACCTGCACCTCGTCCCATTGTGATCCTTGCGCCTTGTGGATCGTCACCGCCGCACCGTGCAGAAATGCGGCCCCCATCCGCGCGGCGTAGGGGATGAAGGGTTCCTCCTCATCCGGCAGTTCGATCTTGATGATTGATGCGACCGCGAGGCGCGGATCCTCCGCGCCGATCATGTGCAACCGTGAAAAGCCGGGTTTGGTGCCGGGTCCAAGGTAAATCACCTGCGCGCCCTTGATGAGGCCCTTGGCCTCAAGGTCGATGCGCTTCTTGCGGTGTTTCAGCGGCAGTTCGATCCCGTCGCACAAAAGCGGCTCCCCGGGCAGAAGTTCGTCCGCCGGCGCGCCATGTGCGGCGCGAAAGGCCTGGATCAGGCGGATACGGGTCTGGTTGCGCCAGACCAGCACCGGCGAGCGCGCCATCATGTCGGCATTGACACGCTCGGCCCAGATGACACGGTCGTCGCGGCGGGCCGCCTCGGCCACCATCCGCTCGAACTGCTCGAACTCCAGATCAGGGTCGCCGAGCGCGTGCGCGAGATCGAGGATCGGATTGTCTTCCTCCTGCCGGTGGATGCGGTGAAGCAGCACTTTCCGGCTGTCAGGAAGCTTGTCGAACACCATTTCGCCGGACTGCCCGACCGGCGCAAGCTGCGCCGGGTCGCCGAACAGGATCAGCGTCGGGAAGATTTCCCTGAGGTCGTCAAGCTGACGCTCGTCAAGCATCGACGCCTCATCGACAAAGCCGACGTCGAGCGGGTCCTCGCGGCGCTTCCAGCCGAGAATGAAATCGGACCCGCGCAGGCCGGCCGCCGCCAGCGCGCCGGGGATCGACTTGACCTGATCGTGGAAGGCCTTGGCGCGGTCAAGCGCGAGGTCCGTCAGGCCTTCGATCTTCGGTCGCGCGCCGGTTCCGACGAGCCATTCGGCGATCTTCTCGTATTCCGGATCATAGACCGGCGTGTAGAGAATGCGGTGGATCGTGGTCGCGGGAACCCCATGTCCGCGCAGAACGCTCGCCGCCTTGTTGGTCGGCGCGAGAATGGCGAGCGTGCGGCGGTCCTTGCGCTTGCGCCCCTCGTAGTCGCCGGAAACCGTCTCCACCCCTGCCTCGGTCAGGGCCTTGGCAAGCGCGGCAAGCAGCATGGTCTTGCCCGACCCGGCCTTGCCGACCACCGCCAGAACGCCCGGCTTGCCCTGGGCGTCGGGCCTGAGCGTCGCGTTCAGAAGATCGATCCCCGCCCCTTCCAGAAGGTCGGAGATGCGGTCCCAGGCGACGGCCTGATCATCGGAAAAGCGTAACGTCAAGGACATGCGCGCGACCGTAGCCGCGCGATGGGGCAGATGCCAGTGCGATCAGCCCACGGCCGGCAGGACGCGAAGCCCATCACGCGCAGCGTCGAACCAGTGCTGCGCAAGGTCGGCCGCGATCCCGGCCTTCTTCGCCATGCGCTGGCGGATCTCCTCGGAGAATTCCCACATCCCGACACTGATCGCCTCGGCCCCTTGGCCGCGCGTGCCCAGCACCGCGGGCTGCCATCCGAGGGTACGGTAGATGCGCACCATCCGCGCATCGAAAACGCCCACGGCGCGGGAAAGGCCAAGGCCGACGCCAAGCTGCGCGCCGCCCAGCATCAGCGCCGCCGAGGTGTTGGCGGCGGCTCCCTCGCTCAGGCAGAACCGCGTGCATTCCCAGAGCTTCGGATGCCGGTAGATCCGCCCCGCGCTCAGCGCCGAGAAGTGCTCGTTCACCATGGTTCGGCCCTCGGTCGGCAGAAACCGCATCGACCCGCCGTGCAGCCCGTCGGGTCGTTGCCAGATCACATAAGTCGGGTTGATCGCGTCGTAGTCGTCCCTCTCCCAACCCTTCTGGTCCACCTGGACCGCCCAGCCGAGGCGTTCCCGGAATTGCCGCGTCCGGTCGGCGAACATGCTCGCCTCAAGCGCGGGATAGTCGCTGAGTTCCTCAGCCGTCAGGAATCTAAGCATTCTGCCCTCCATCAAAGATGGATCGGGCATAGCGAAGCTTGGTTAACCGAAGCCTACGGCGCTTTGCGTTGTCGCTTCGACGGACTGGCCCACCGCCGGGGCGGGCGTCGCTTCACGGAGAAAAGCACGCGCCTTGACGCGCTCAGAGGATGACGAGACCTTCCGCCACGGCGCGCGCGACCGCCTGTGTGGTGTTGTTTGCGCCCAGCTTGAAGCGGGCGCTTTCGACATAGGTCCGGAACGTGTGTTCCGAAATCGCGAGGCTGTCGGCCGCCTGCGCACGGTTCAGCCCCATCGCCAGCATGGTCAGCACGTCGATCTCACGCGGGCTCAGTGACTGAATCGCGTTGAGATCGTGGCCGCCTTCGATCTCAAGCGCCTTCTGGTTCACGAAATGCGCGATCAGGATCAGGTCGGCAACCCTTTCGGTGGTGAACCTTTCCCAAGCGCCGTCTCTGGCCCGGTGCGATACGGTGAACAGCGCGAACTGGCCGTTCGGGCCACGGATCGGAACCGAGAAGCCCTGATTGCCGACACCGGCATCCAGCGCATCGAAGAGAAAGGACCGGGTTGCGCGGCCCGACCAGTCGAGATTCTTCCAGTTCACTGGATGAAACCGTCGAAAGCAGCCCTGAACGACGGGGTCGATACGGGCGAAATCCTCTGCCAGATAGTGATCCACCCAATCGGGCGAATAGGTCAGCACAGCATATTGCTGGCCCGTCGAGTTGACCGAGTGATAGACCACATGTTCAACATCCAGAAGGCCACGAAGGCCGAGGATCACGGTCTGAAGACCGTCAAGCGTTGTCGCCTGCTGTAAGCCCGCCGTGAAGCCGGGCAACCTCGTCTGCATGCAGCCCCGCACCTCCGGGTGCCCGTCCCATGGTCTGCGCGATCTCCGTCGCCGCCACAAGCGAAGTATCGTCGAGTTGTTCCGCCAGCCCGGGCAACCCGTTCACCTGCGCGAAGGTCCGAAGATCCGTCAGCACATCCAAGATCCATGTGTATTGCATTGTCACTCGCCCTCAAAGCGGAATGTGTTACACCCACTCAACCCCAGCATGACCATGCTCCGACTGAAGGAACGAAAAAGCAACTCACCGAAAATGGTGGGGCCATATTTCGTAACACATTGATTTTATTAACACTGAAATGAACAGCCCCGGCGCGCTATGGGCCCGCCGGGGCTGTGGATAGCCCGGATCTCGGGCTTAGTCGCGCCGACCCGCCTCCAAAGCGTCCTCGAAGGTCCGCAGGCCGGTGCGCGGCGACTGAACCAATACCGCCATATTGCCGGGTTTGTGTTCGTTCCGACGCATTTTCATATGCGCGGCAGGGATTTCCGCCCAGGGAAAGACCTCGGACATGCAGGGATCGAGTCGGCGTTCCAGCATCAGCTTGTTCGCCGCCGATGCCTGCTTGAGGTTGGCGAAATGGCTGCCCTGAACCCGCTTCTGGTGCATCCAGAGATAGCGCACGTCAAAGGTGAGATTGTAGCCAGTGGTGCCGGCGCAGATCACCACCATGCCGCCGCGCTTCACGACAAAGACCGAGACCGGGAAGGTCGCCTCGCCCGGATGCTCGAAGACCATGTCCACGTTGTTGCCCTTGCCGGTGATGGCCCAGATCGCGGCGCCGAAGCGGCGCGCCTCCTTGAACCAGGCGGCATATTCGGGGGTGTTGACCTTGGGCATCTGGCCCCAGCAACTGAACTCCTTGCGGTTGATGACCCCCTTGGCACCCAGGTCCATGACGAACTGACGCTTCTCCTCCTCGGAGATGACGCCGATCGCATTGGCCCCCGCCGCATTGATGAGCTGGATTGCGAACGAGCCGAGACCGCCCGAGGCGCCCCAGACCAGCACGTTGTCGCCGGGTTTCAGGATATGCGGGCGGTGACCGAACAGCATCCGGTAGGCGGTGGCGAGTGTCAGCGTGTAGCACGCACTTTCTTCCCAGGTCAGATGCCTTGGCCGGTGCATGAGCTGTTGCGCCTGAACCCGGGTGAATTGCGCGAAGGACCCGTCCGGTGTCTCGTATCCCCAGATCCGCTGCGACGGCGAGAACATCGGGTCACCGCCGTTGCATTCCTCGTCGTCGCCATCGTCCTGGTTGCAATGGACCACGACTTCATCGCCGATCTTCCAGCGCTTCACCTTGTCGCCGACCTTCCAGACGATGCCCGAGGCGTCGGACCCTGCGATGTGATAAGGTGCCTTGTGGCCGTCGAAGGGGCTGATCGGAATGCCGAGGCAGGCCCAGACGCCGTTGTAGTTGACGCCGGCGGCCATCACCAGCACCAGCACCTCGTTGCTGTCGATCTCGGGGGTGTCCACCACCTCGACCTGCATTGCGGTGTCGGGTTCGCCATGCCGTTCCTTGCGGATCGCCCAAGCGTACATCTGCTTCGGCACATAGCCGAGGGGCGGCATCTCGCCAAGCTCGTAGAGATCTTTCTCCGGCGCATCGTAGGGGGCGATTTCCGTATTCACATCCAAGGCCATGGGCGTCTCCTGAAGACCGTGCCGCAACGCAGAATCATTGCCGTTCATGCCATGGAATAGGTTTTGAAAAGTAATATTGCAATAGCGTGGAGCAATGATTTTGTAATTTTATGTCTTACGCAGTGGTATCAGGGCCTGCTGTACGCGGATTTCTGCGCCGCCTATGCCGCACCCGCAGCAAGATGCTGCCGGACCGGGGCCGCGTAAAAGCCGATCAGATCCTTCTCGGCCACAGTGACCTCCATGTGCCCGCCCGACGTTCTCAGGACCTTGCGGAGCGCGAGAAGGTCAATCGCCTCGGCGATGACCGCCGCGACGCCGCCGGCGGGCAGATCGAGGTGAACGCCCGCTGCAGCCAACTGCGCGGCGATCGTTTCGGCACGCTGCAAGAGATCGGCTCGGCTCATCCGCCGTTCATCGCCCAGCGCCGCGGCCAGAAGCGGCACCGCCAGAACCGGCACGTTGCGGGCGATCCGCGCCATCAGCGCCGCGCCCAGTTCGGCGACCGCATCGACCCGCGGTTCGCTCAGAAACTCGGAAAGCGAGAGCGGATGGCCAAAGGCCACCGCTGCCGTCCCGAACCGCTGGAACCGGCCCAGCAGGGCACGCCGGACCTGCCGCCCAATGAACATGATGCTCGACCCGAACGAGGCGCGGAACCGCCGCGTCCCTTCGCGATGCGCGGCGACGAGCACGCGATCCTCGATGACGCGGTCATAGGCCAGCGCAACCGGAACGAAGACCACGTCGCGCCGACCGGGGCGGTAGCCATCGACGATGTAGGACAGGATGCCGAGCTTCGGCGCGCCGACCGCGCCGGTCAGGCTCAGCCCGCCTTCGGGGAAGATCGCCTGGGTCACGCCTTCTTCCGTCGCCATCTGGACATAGCGCGACAGCACCCGGCGGTAGAGCGGGCTGCCATGTTTGCGGCGGATGAAATAGGCGCCTGAGGACCGGATCAGCCAGGACAAGGGCCAGACTCGCGCCCATTCACCTACAGCGTAGGACAGGGCAGAGCGTTCGGCGGCCAAATGTGTGATCAGCACATAATCCATGTTGGAGCGGTGGTTCATCACGAAGACCACAGTCGCGCCCTTGTCGATCGCGGCGATCGCGCCGGCGTCGAAACTGTCGATCCGGACGCGGTAGATCAGGCGCGAGAGCCATTTCGCCGCCCGGGCGGCAACGCCGAAATAGACGGTAGCGGAGAAGGCCGGCACGATTTCTCGGGCGTAGCGCCGCGCTCGCTCCTGCAGCACGCTCTCGGGCGCACCGGTCGCGGCGGCCTCGGCGGCGATGACCTCGGCCACCTTCGGGTCATGCACCAACCGGACCAGCATGTCGGGCCGCCGCATCAGCTTGAAGGGTTGGATCGGTCGTTCGAGCCGGGTGTTGAGCCGCGCCACCACCCGCTCCATCCGGCGGCGGAAGAACCAGCGCACCGAGGGGAAGAGGAAATGCGACAGAAACGCGATCCCGGCGAAGGCCAGGATCAACACGAAAAGCCAGAGGGGCAGCGTCACCGGCTGGAACATGGATCGACAGTCGCAAAAAACATCCGCGCGGTAAATCGTCGGTCGGTCCCACCACCCCGGAAATCTCACGCACCCGTGAGAGGACCGCCGCCCGCATCATGCTACCTTGTTGGCTCACCTGCAGGCACGCGACACCAACGGGAGTTTCCACGATGATCTTGAGGATAGTGACCGCGACAGCGTTCTTCTGCGCCGCCTCCGGCGCCTTGGCGCAGGACGGCGCGATGAGTTTCTTCGTCACCAGCACGAACCCCGACAACGGCGGCAACTTCGGCGGCATTGCCGGCGCCGATGCACACTGCACCGCGCTGGCCGAAGCTGCCGGCGTCACCGGCAAGACCTGGAAGGCCTATTTGTCCACCAGCACCGAGAATGCCCGCGACCGCATCGGGGCTGGGCCTTGGGTGAACGCGGCCGGCGTCACCATCGCCGAAGGCGTCGATCAGCTTCACAGCGCCGCGAACGCGCTCACCAAAGAAACCGCGCTGAATGAGAAGGGCGAGGTGGTCAACGGCCGGGGCGACACTCCGAACCGCCACGACATCCTCACCGGCTCGCTGCCCGATGGCACGGTGGCCGTCGGCATGACCTGCGAGGAATGGACCAGCAACGCGGCGGAAACCGCAGGCATGGTCGGTCATCACGACCGCAGGGGGCTCGACGAATCGGATGCGGCGAAGTCCTGGAATTCCTCACATTCCTCGCGCGGCGGCTGCGGAATCGAGGCGCTGCGCGGTACGGGTGGCGACGGGCTTCTCTATTGCTTCGCCGCGAACTGACGGCGCATTCGGGCCGCCACGCTGCGTTGCGGCCCGATCTTTTTGCAGCGCAGCATCTGGACGCGCAACTTTATTTCTAATACCATGCCGGACAGAGAACTATCTTGCTGCGAGGCGATGCCGATGACCACTCCCCAGAAACGCGACGCCCCTTGGCTTTTCCGCACCTATGCCGGCCATTCGACGGCGGAAAAGTCGAACGCGCTTTACCGGGCGAACCTCGCCAAGGGCCAGACCGGGCTTTCCGTCGCTTTCGACTTGCCCACCCAGACCGGCTATGACAGCGACCATGAACTGGCGCGTGGCGAGGTTGGCAAGGTCGGCGTGCCAATCGGCCATCTCGGCGACATGCGGATGCTGTTCCGGGACATCCCGCTGGAGCAGATGAACACCTCGATGACGATCAACGCCACCGCGCCGTGGTTGCTGGCCCTCTACATCGCCGTCGCCGAAGAACAGGGCGCGGATATCTCGCAGCTTCAGGGCACGGTGCAGAACGACATCATCAAGGAATACCTCTCGCGCGGGACCTATATCTGCCCGCCGAAGCCCAGCTTGCGGATGATCACCGATGTCGCGGCCTATACTGCAGAGCATCTGCCGAAATGGAACCCGATGAACGTGTGTTCCTACCATCTGCAAGAGGCGGGGGCGACGCCGGAACAGGAACTGGCCTTCGCTCTGGCCACCGCCATCGCCGTCCTTGACGACCTCAAGGGCAAGGTCGCGCCGGCGGCTTTCCCGGCCATGGTCGGCCGCATCTCGTTCTTCGTGAACGCAGGTATCCGCTTCGTCACCGAACTGTGCAAGATGCGCGCCTTCACCGAGCTTTGGGACGAGATCGCCCGTGACCGCTACGGCATCGCGGACGAGAAATTCCGCCGGTTCCGCTACGGCGTTCAGGTCAACTCGCTGGGCCTGACCGAACAGCAGCCGGAAAACAACGTCTATCGCATCCTCCTGGAGATGCTCGCGGTCACGCTCTCGAAGAACGCCCGTGCCCGTGCCGTCCAGCTTCCGGCATGGAATGAGGCCTTGGGCCTGCCGCGGTCCTGGGATCAGCAATGGTCGCTCAGGATGCAGCAGATCCTCGCCTATGAGAGCGATCTTCTCGAATACGGCGACCTCTTCGACGGCAATCCGGCCATCGCCGCCAAGGTCGCGGCGCTGAAGGACGGTGCGCGGGCGGAGCTTGCCACGCTCGACGGCATGGGCGGCGCCATTGCCGCCATCGACTACATGAAGGCACGGCTGGTGGACTCGAACGCCGAGCGGCTGAACCGGATCGAGACCAAGGAGACGGTTGTGGTCGGCGTCAACCGCTGGACCGAGGCCGAGCCCTCACCGCTGACCGCAGGCGATGGCGCAATCCTGACGGTCGATCCCGCGGTCGAGGCCGATCAGATCGCCCGCCTCTCCGCCTGGCGCGCAACCCGCGATGACGCAGCGGTCCGGTCC
>JBGSNN010000457.1:0-2003 GCA_041739655.1 Albidovulum sp.
CGTCGCGGGGGCGGTCGCCGCGGCTTTGGCGCTCCTGGTGCCGTGTCTGACGCCGGCCGCCGCGAAATCCGGCAGCGCATACGACAGTATGCCGCTAACCGACTGCAACAGTTCAGGTTTCTCTTTATTCCTCGGTGCGCGCACACTAGGGTGCCCGGCATTCCTGGCAGGACAGGCGCGATGACACCGATTGACAACCACCCCCTGCGCTATGCGTTGGTGAACGAGCTTCACGCCCGGCCCTTCCCGTCGCTCGGTGTGCCCGGCCATGCCGTCTTTTTCGCCATCAAGGAACCGGTCGATGCGCAAAACCGCGACCGGAGTGCTGACCGGTCACATCTGGTGGCGCTGCTCGATCGCCACGGCGCCACGCCGCCTTCGGAGTCCGCCACCCACCACGCCGCGCGCATCGGCCGCTATGATCTCAAGTGGGAAAGTCATACCGAATTCGTGACCTTCTCCGCCTTCGGCGGCGGTCTTGGTGCCCGCCCCTTCGATCCGGCCGAGGCCGAGGTGTTTCCCGCCGACTGGCTGGCCGAAGCGCCCGGCAAGGTGATCGCGGCGGCATTGATCCGGATCGAAACGATGCCCGATAACCTGGCCGAGATCGCCGCCCGGATCGAGGACTGGTTTGTGGCTGAGAGCGTTGCCTGTTCCTGGGTGCTGGATGAGGCAGCGATCATCGCCGGCGATTTCCAGATCGACCCGGCAGGCTTCATGCGTTTTGCGGTTTTCGTGCGGCCCGGCATCAGCGCGCGGCGCACCGGACGCATCGTGCAGCGGCTCTGCGAGATCGAGACCTACCGCGCCATGTCGATGCTTGGCCTCGGTCGGGCGCGGCAGCTTGGCGCCAAACTCAACGCGCTCGATCCGCAGCTGTCGGGGCTTGTCGCGACGATCTCGGACAAGTCGCGCGACCCGGAGGCGACGCTGCACGACCTGCTCAACATCGCGGAGGATCTCGAAAGCCTCGCGGTGGCGCATTCCTTCCGGTTCGGCGCGACGGGCGCCTACGAGGCGCTCGTCAACCAGCGCGTCGCGATCCTGCGCGAGACCCGGTTCAACGGCCGCCAGACCTTCGCCGAGTTCATGATGCGCCGCTACGATCCGGCGATGCGGACGGTGAAATCGGTCGAGCGCCGGCTCGAACAGATGGCTGCCCGGGCCGAGCGGGCCGGGGAATTGCTGCGCACCCGGGTCGATGTCGAACGGCAGGCGCAGAACCAGAAACTTCTCGAAAGCATGGACCGGCGCGCCGACCTCGCGCTCAGGCTCCAGCACACGGTCGAGGGGCTGTCGGTGGTGGCGATCAGCTACTATGCCGTCAGCCTGGCCGTGTATCTCCTGCTGCCCCTCGCCGAACGCCTGCACTGGTCGAAATCGGCCCTGACCGCGGCGCTGGTGCCGATCGTCATGGGGCTGGTCTGGGTCATGGTGCGCCGCATCCGGCGCAACGTTCACTAGCACGCAAAGGGCGGGGCAAGAGCATGGCGCAGGGCGGGGCCGGGTCGGCTGGCAATGGGTTTCCGTTTCGCGCCGGGCGGCCGCCGCGCTTCACCGCGACGCTGCCGGACAGCGCCGATGTGGTGGTGATCGGCGGCGGCATCATCGGCGTGATGAGTGCCTGGTTTCTCGCCGAGCGCGGCAAGCGGGTGGTGCTGTGCGAAAAGGGCCGGGTCGGCGCCGAACAGTCGGGCCGCAACTGGGGCTGGGTGCGCCAACAGGGCCGCGATCCGGCGGAACTGCCGATCATGATCGAGGCGCTGGCGATCTGGGCCGGGCTGGGCGCGGCCGCGGGGGCGGATCTGGGCTTTCGCCGCACCGGGATCCTCTATGCCGCGCGCACCGCCGAGGAGATAGCGCAGTACGAGGCCTGGATGGTGCATGCGCGGGCCCACGGGCTTGACTCCCGGATTCTGACACGGGCCGAACTCGCTGCCTATCTGCCCAATGCCGCGGGCTGGATCGGCGGGCTGCTGACGCCCTCGGACGGCCGCGCCGAG
>JBGSNN010000475.1:0-5570 GCA_041739655.1 Albidovulum sp.
GCAGGAGCCGCGCGAGGCAGTCGAGCGCGGCAACGAACTCCGTCTCGGGAAGGTCGCCGTCAAGCGCCATCCTGACCGCGTTCGGCGCGCGGCCATCGACCAGCGCATATTCATCGGCCGAGCGGATCAGAACGCCCGCCGCCTCGGCCTCGCGCGCGAAGGTCGAGGCGCGCCAGCCCTGTGGCAGCCGCAGCCAGACGAAAGCGAGGCCGCGCTGCCAGCTCAGATCGAAGCTGCCGAGCACATTCAGGGTCAGCTCCAGCCGCCGGTTGAACACCGCCTGCACCTTGTCGCGCAGCCGGTCTGCCACGCCGGAGACAAGCAGCGCCCGGACGATATCCGTCACCGGCCGCGCGAGACCGAAATAGGAATGCTGCGCCGCCAGCCGGCCGGCCTCGCCCAGGTCCGTGGGACAGACGATGCAGCCAAAGCGCAGACCGGCAGCGAGCGACTTCGAGATGCTGTTGACATACCAGCAGCGTTCGGGCGCCAGTGCGCGCAGCGACGGCAGGTCGGCCTTGCCGACGGAATAGCAGTCATCCTCGATGATCTGGATATCGTGGCGGCGCGCAACCTCGACGATCCGAAGCCGCCGCGCCATCGACATGCGCACCGTCGTCGGGTTCTGCGCCTCGGTGGTAATGGTGACGATCCTTGCGCCGGTCTGGCGGCAGGCGGCATCGAGCGCTTCGGCCGACAGCCCCTCGGAATCGAGCGCCACCGGCACCACCTCGGCGCGGTTCAGGCGTGCGGCGTGGCGGAAACCGGGATAGGCAAGCTCTTCGCACATCACATGCGGGCGACTGCCCTTCAGACAACATTGCAGCGCCAGACCGATGGCGTTCTGCCCGCCTTGTGTCAGGACAATGTCATCAGCGCTGATGGCACCAAGATCACGTTCGGCCAACCAGCCGACGAGCGCCTCGCGCAGGCCGCCGTCGCGGCGCAGCCCCGGATAGCCGAGAATATCGAGATCGCCGGCCCGCGCCATGTCCATCAGCACGTCCGCCACCGCCGCCGACTGCCCGACCTCGGGCAACTGCGGGCTGCGCAGATCAACGAGACCGGGTTCATTGCCTTTCGGGCGGCCGAAGATGCCGACCCTGTCGGTCAAAAGGGGCTGCGTTGCGCCAAAACGCGGGCGCGCCGAGGCAACGAAAGTGCCGCGCCCTACGGCGGCCTCGAGCAGCCCTTCCTGCATCACCATCTGATAGGCGCGCGAGACCGTGCCGGGCGTTACGCCCAGCCGCCAGGCCAGATCGCGCACCGGCGGCAGGCGGGTGCCTTCGGTCAACGCGCCCTCGCGTATTCCTTGCCGCAGCCGGTGAGCCAGCGCCAGATACTTCGGCCCGTCGAAGCCGGCAAGATCGGGCTGCCATCTTGTATCCATGACAATTCCTTTCTGGCGCAGCAGAAGCAGGTTTTGTATTCATACAAATACCGAAAAAGCTGGATTGTATCAATACAAAAGGTGCCCCATGACAGAGATCGCTCACAGCGCCGCTCCCGCGGCCTTCAGACAGGAGACCGCCCAGACCGCCGCGAAGACTCCGGTTCTGACCGTGGCGCGCCGCCTGATCATGATCTGGTCGGCACGCCGGCGAAGCCGCATCGCCCTGTCACGGCTTTCGCCCGCGCTGCTGCGAGACATCGGGCTTGACCGCGCGATCGCCGAAGGCGAGGCGCAGCGCCCGTTCTGGCATCCCTGACCGGAATCGTCTTTCCCCGACGGTTCCGATATCCTGGCCGGGCGCTTGCCCGGCCCTTTTTCTGCGGAGAGCCCCCATGCGAGACTTGACCCTCTATCATGCCGACGCCTTCACCGACCGGCTTTTCGCCGGCAATCCGGCCGCCGTCATGGTGCTGGACGAAGCCCTGCCCGACGCCCTGATGCAGTCGATCGCGGCCGAGAACAACCTGTCGGAAACCGCTTTCGTGCTGCGCGGCAGGGACGACATGTCGATCCGCTGGTTCACGCCGACGGACGAGGTGCCGTTCTGCGGTCACGCAACGCTCGCCGCGGCACATATCCTGATGACCGAATGCGGTGTCGAGGGGCCGCTTCCCCTTGTCACCCGCAAGGTCGGCACGCTCAGCGTGACCCGCAAGGGCGATGGCTACGAGCTTGACCTGCCGCGCCACGATGCTGTGCCGCTGGATGGTATCCCACCGACCTTGGCGGCACTCTTCCCAGATGGCTGGCAGGCAGCCCTGCGCAGTTTCGAGAATATCTTCGTCGTGCTGAAGGATGCCGCCGCCGTCAGGGCGTTCACCCCCGACCTCGCCGGCATCAAGGCCCTCGGCGCGGGCGGCCTCGGGATCACCGCGCAGGGCGGCACGGATCATGACGGCGCGGCGGTTGATTTCACCTCGCGCTACTTTGCGCCGTCACACGGCATCGACGAAGACCCGGTGACGGGGTCGGCCCACGCGACGCTCGTGCCCTATTGGGCGACCGTGCTCGGCACCGAAGAGATGACCGCCTTCCAGGCCTCCGCGCGCGGCGGCCGGATCGGCTGCCGCGTCACCGCAGAGCGGGTCTACCTCACCGGGCAGGCCGTGACCTACCTCAAAGGCATGATCCGGGTCCCGGCCTGAGCGGCGGTTCAGGCCACCGCCTCGATCGCGATGGAATGGCGCTTCATCTCCGCATAGAGCGCGGGAAGCACGCGCGGCTGGTTGACCGCCCGCCTGAGCGCATCGCCGAGGACGCTTTCCTTGGCCTGGCCGCGCACGCGCCAGACCATGCGCCGGGTGACGCCATCGTCATAGACGATCTCGACGCCGCCGGTCTTGCCCTGACGCAGGCCAAGGTAATCGAAGCCCCCGAAGGAGCTGTGGTACGAGATGGGTAGGGGCATGTTGCTGCTCTGTTTTTCTGCCTCAATGGCTGCAGCAATGAACCACCCTGACGCCTCGGTCAATCGCCTTGCGCCACAAATCCATGTGATCGGGTCCGATCCGCCACAGCAGCGGAAACATGCCGAAAACAATGGCTTACAGATGAAAAAAGGCGCGACCCGAAGGTCGCGCCCCATATCTTGCGGTGTGCCGGCCCGAAGCCGCCAGATCAGCGCTTGGAGAACTGGAAGCTCTTGCGGGCTTTCGCCTTGCCGTACTTTTTCCGTTCCACCACGCGGCTGTCGCGGGTCAGGAAACCGGCGGCTTTCAGCGCAGAGCGCAGGCTCGGTTCATAAAGCTGAAGCGCTTTCGAGATACCGTGCTTGACCGCGCCCGCCTGACCCGAAAGGCCGCCGCCCGCAACCGTGGCCATCACGTCGAACTGGCCTTCGACATTGGCAACCTGGAACGGCTGCTTGAGAATCATCTGCAGCACCGGACGCGCGAAATAGGCGTTGATGTCCTTGCCGTTGACCATGACCTTGCCGGAGCCCGGCTTGATCCAGACGCGGGCGACCGCGTCCTTGCGCTTGCCGGTGGCATAGGACCGGCCCTGCGCATCGCGCTGCGGCTCGCGCGGCGCGGGGGCTTCGGCCGCAGCCGGAGTGCCCGCAACCGCCGATTTCAGATCGTCGAGGGATTTGATGTCGTCGGCCATGCTCATGCGCTCCGGGTGTTCTTCGGGTTCATCGACGCCACGTCGAGGACTTCGGGCGATTGCGCCTCATGCGGATGCGCGGCGCCGGCATAGACGCGCAGATGTGTCATCTGCTGGCGGCCAAGCCGGTTGCGGGTGATCATGCGCTCGACCGCCTTCATCACGACACGCTCGGGGTGGGCGCCCTCAAGCACCTGTTCGGCGGTGCGGAACTTGATGCCGCCAGGGTGGCCGGTGTGCCAGTAGTAGCGCTTGTCGGCGCGCTTGTTGCCGGTCATCTGCACCTTGTCGGCATTGATGACGATGACATTGTCGCCCATGTCCATGTGCGGGGTGAAGGTCGGCTTGTGCTTGCCACGGAGCCGGTTGGCGACGATCGTGGCAAGGCGGCCCAGAACGACGCCTTCTGCGTCGATCAGGATCCACTTCTTTTCGATCTCCGCCGGTTTTGCGGTATAGGTTTTCATGGTCTGCCCTTGATCTTCGGGATCGCTGAAGGGCCCCTTCGCAGGCGCCCGAATACGGATGCGGGCTTGTCCCCGATTGCGATCGCACAGTCAAGTGCGGCAATCATTAAATTAATTACCAATATCATGCACTTATGAAATAGGTATCAAAATACCCCAGTGCTATCCACCCCCGGCCCGCTACATCAGGTCGCGCTTCGGCGGAATCGCATAGGTCATGGTTGACCGCGCGACCGGCGCCTCCATCCCCTCGGAGCGGATCAGCACATCGCCCACCGCCAGCGCCCTGCCAAGCTTCAGGATCCGCGCCTCTGCCAGAAGATCGACCCCGGCCGCGGGCTTGCGCAGGAAATCGACGGCGCCATTCGTGGTGACCGCCAGCGCCACCGGCCCGATCCGGGCGAGGATGGCGAGATAGACCGCGACATCCGCAAGACCGAAGATCGCAGGGCCCGAAATGGTCCCGCCCGGCCTGAGATGCTTGTCCGCCACGCTGAGCCGCATCACGATGCCGTCCGCGGTCAGCCGCTCGACCAGGAAATCCGCCGCCGCCTGCGGAAAGGCGCGCTGCATGAAGGCGGTCAGCTCCGCCTCGGTCATCACAGGTGTCATCTTCCCTCCCCAGGCCACTCGATCTAGACTTTTTCCGAACCGGGAGGGAATGACAAGATGACGGGACTTCTGCTGCGCGACGAGGCGAACGGCATCGCCACACTGACGATGAATGCGCCCGCAAGACTGAATGCGCTCTCCGATGCGATGCTGGCGGCTCTTAAGGCAGAGTTCGCGCGGCTGCAAGAGGACCGCTCGATCCGCGCGGTGATCCTGAAGGGCGCCGGAAAGGCCTTCTGCGCCGGCCATGACCTGAAGGAGATGCAGGCGGGTCGCGCCGCCCCCGACAAGGGCCGCGCCTGTTTCGCCGATCTCTTTGCCCGATGCGCCGAGGTCATGCAGATGATCCCCGCCCTGCCGCAGCCGGTCATCGCCGAGGTCCACGGCATCGCCACCGCGGCAGGCTGCCAGCTTGTCGCCTCCTGCGACATGGCCATCGCCGCCGAGGGCACCCGCTTCGGCGTCAACGGCGTCAACATCGGCCTCTTCTGTTCTACCCCGATGGTCGCCCTCTCGCGCAACGTGCCGCGCAAGGTCGCCTTCGAGATGCTGACCACCGGCCAGTTCATCGACACCGACCGCGCGCTGGCCGTCGGCCTCCTCAACAAGGCGGTCCCCGCCGACACTCTCGCCGCCGAAACCCGCGCGCTGGCCACGACGGTCGCCGCCAAGCTCACCGCCGCCGTCAAGATCGGCAAACGCGCCTTTTACGACCAGATCGAAATGACACGGGCCGCAGCCTATGACTACACCGCTGCGGTGATGGTCGAAAACATGCTCTGGCGGGATACCGAAGAAGGCATCAGAGCCTTCCTCGAAAGGCGCCCGCCCGACTGGTCCTGACCCGGGCTTCTTCTGTTCTGAAATACCTCGGGGGTGAATGCGGCAAAGCCGCAGAGGGGGCGGCGCCCCCTCCCCCGGTCCGATCCCGC
>JBGSNN010000055.1:0-3072 GCA_041739655.1 Albidovulum sp.
GTGGTGCGGGCCGGGCCGGACCGTCGCCTTCCTCGGCATGTCCGGGGTGGGCAAGTCCACCCTCGCCTCGGCGCTGACCGGGATCGACCTCGACACCGGCGCCGTGCGCGAGGATGACATGAAGGGCCGCCACACCACCACCGCGCGCGAGATGCACGCCATTCCCGGCGGCGGCTGGCTGATCGACACGCCGGGGATGCGAGAACTGCGCCTGAGCGACATGGCGGGCGGAATCGACGAGACCTTCGCCGAAATCTCCGACCTCGCCGCCCAGTGCCGCTTTCGCGACTGCTCGCACGGGCCGGAGCCCGGCTGCGCCGTGCAGGCCGCTGTCTCGGCGGGCGAGGTGGACGCCGCCCGCGTCGAACGCTGGAAGAAACTCCACGCCGAAAACGCCGGACACAGCGCCGCCGCCCTCGACCGCAAGCGCAAGGGCAAGTCGCTGGCGCAGCGGGTGAAGCAGGCGAAGCGGGTGAAGGGGGAAGGGTGAGGGGGTAGCTATTTTGATCACCTTACGGAATGGATCACCGACCCCTTGCGCTCAAAGAATCCGGACACGCATAATACCGCATGACCGATGAATTCGAATTTTTCAGACTTCGCAAAGCGGGGAAGACCTACATTTCTAAGGTCTTCACCTACAACGCACGCTCCACTGAACGCTTGCGCCACGTGCGTATGGTGTTGGAAGGATCGGACAGCGTGCACTTCGGCGAGATCGAGGGCGCGTTGTGCCTTCGCCTGAGCGGCGAGAAGCGAAAGACGCAGGTGACGGCCATCGTTTCGCAGGATGAAAAGAAGATTCGACGTTTGACTTTGCAGACGTTCCAGACGCGCACGGGCGGCTGGTTTCAAAGTGGCGAGAAGGACGAGTTCACCTTCAGGGGCGACGAGTTCACCCGGCTCCTGTCATTCTTGCAGCAGATTGAGTTCATAGACCTTTCGAACGAAGACAATTTCCAGATTGAAGACATATCAACGCAGGCAGGCCCTAAGACTATCATCGACGCTTCCGACAGAGACATTGTCGAGAGGTTCAGGTCCTTGCCGGAGGGCCAGCGTAAAGCGGTGATCCAAGCTCTAAGGGGGTCTCTGACTGGCGAGGAAATCAACGTCATTCTTGGCAGGCGGCAGGGCCTAGAAGAGTTTGAATCGCACATGGCGGCGTCTGACTGGAAGGAAGCCAACTGGCAGGAATTCTTTGACCGACAACAGTGGGTTTTCGGGTATGGGCTGGACTACCGTGTGATGCAGCAATTTGACCGGGAAATGGCAGTCGGGGGCGCGGGGACAGACAACAAGAACAAACCAATCGTCGACTTCCTAGGAACCTTCACTGACTATACGGTTCTGGTCGAGATCAAACGCCCCGACACACCTATCTTCAAGACTGGACGGGGTGGGCGCGCTGGAACGTGGGAATTCAGCCCGGAGTTCACCAGCGCGGTGTCCCAGGTCTTAGAGCAAAAGGCCGAATGGCTGGCCTACGCCCAAGGCAGCGAGCACTGGAACAAGGCGGGCACACAAAAACTAGAAGCCCGAACGAGGGACGCCAAGACAATTCTTGTCATCGGCTCGCGTGATGAGTTCGAGGCATCTGGCAATTCCAGATCGGCACAGATCATGCGCGACACTTTCGAGCTGTTCCGTCGCGACAGCAGGACCATCGACATTCTCACGTTTGATGAGTTGCTGGAGCGGGCGCGCTTCATTACTCGCAGCGAATGACCAACCCTATGGCACCGCCCATCCCGTCAGTCTGTAGCTACGGATACCCTACGCCTGAGTGACGGATAGACGACGGATGCGGGCGGGTGGACGCCGCCCGCGTCCCGGCCTAACCTGACCGCCGATCCGAATCCGGAAAGTTCGCATGACAGACACCACCGGGACCCGTTATCAGGTCCTCGCCCGCAAGTATCGGCCCGAAACCTTCGCCGACCTCGTCGGCCAGGATGCGATGGTGCGGACCCTGAAGAATGCCTTTGCCGCCGACCGGATCGCGCAGGCCTTCATCATGACCGGCATAAGGGGGACCGGGAAAACCACCACCGCGCGGATCATCGCCAAGGGCCTGAACTGCGTCGGACCCGATGGCAGCGGCGGCCCGACAACCGAGCCTTGCGGGGTCTGCGAGCATTGCGTGGCGATCATGGAGGGCCGCCATGTCGATGTGATGGAGATGGACGCGGCCAGCCGCACCGGCGTCGGCGACATCCGCGAAATCATTGATTCCGTTCACTATCGTGCGGCATCGGCACGCTACAAGATCTACATCATCGACGAAGTCCACATGCTCTCCACCAGCGCCTTCAACGCGCTTCTGAAGACGCTTGAGGAACCGCCCGCGCATGTGAAGTTCATCTTCGCCACGACCGAGATCCGCAAGGTGCCGGTCACCGTTCTCTCGCGCTGCCAGCGTTTCGACCTGCGCCGGATCGAGCCCGAGGTGATGATCGCGCTTCTGCGCAGGATCGCCGCCGCCGAAGGTGCGGCGATCACCGACGACGCCCTTGCGCTCATCACCCGCGCCGCAGAGGGCTCCGCCCGCGATGCCACGTCGCTTCTGGATCAGGCGATGTCCCACGGCGCCGGCGAGACCACCGCCGATCAGGTCCGCGCGATGCTCGGCCTCGCCGACCGGGGCCGCGTCCTCGACCTCTTCGACATGATCCTGAAAGGCGACGCGGCGGGCGCGCTGAATGAGCTTTCCGCGCAATATGCCGACGGCGCGGACCCGATGGCGGTGCTGCGCGACCTGGCGGAAATCACCCATTGGGTCAGCGTCATCAAGATCACGCCTGAGGCCGCCGACGACCCCACGATCGCGCCCGACGAACGGTCGCGGGGCCTTGCCATGGCCACCGCCCTGCCGATGCGGGTGCTCACACGCATGTGGCAGATGCTTCTGAAATCGCTGGAAGAAATTGCCGCTGCGCCAAATGCGATGATGGCCGCCGAGATGGCGGTGATCCGCATGACCCATGTTGCCGATCTGCCTGACCCCGAGCAACTGATGCGCCGCCTCGCCGAAGGTCCGGGCCCTGCCGCGCCCGCGCCACAGGGGCGCGG
>JBGSNN010000056.1:0-19298 GCA_041739655.1 Albidovulum sp.
CGCTCGCCGCGATCCTCGCCCGCCTCATCGTCCGCGGCGCGATGTGGCGCGATCTGCCCGAGGTGCTGAACCTCGCTCTGCCCGGCGGGGTTCACATGGACGCGCTGCTGGCCGCCGATGGCCGCAACTGGACCGCGCGGCCGATCCCGGACGGGGTGATCGGCGCCCTGGTGCTTGATACCACCCAACTTGCCGCCATCGTGAGCCTCGCCGAGTTCGGCACCACGGCCGAGGCGATCGTCGCCGATCTGCGCGGCATCATACCGGCACGGCCGGGAGGGGCGGCATGACACCCGGCAAGCGCCTTTTTGACATTCTCCTCGCGCTCTTCCTTCTCATCGTCGGGTCGGTGCCTCTGATTCTCACCGCGCTTGCGATCCTTCTCATCGACGGTCGGCCGCTGCTGTTCCGATCCGAGCGGATGCGCGACGCGGACACCGCCTTCGCCCTCGTGAAATTCCGAACCATGCGCCCTGACCCGCGCGACCGCGGCGTGACCGGCGGCGACAAGGCGGGCCGCGTGACCCGGACTGGCCGGGTCCTGCGGCGCCTCCGGCTGGACGAATTGCCGCAGCTTTTCAACATCCTCGCCGGGGACATGAGCTTTGTCGGGCCGCGCCCGCCGCTTCGGGTCTATGTCGAGGCGCGGCCGGACCTCTACCGTCAGGTGCTGCAAAGCCGCCCCGGCCTGACCGGCCTCGCCACGCTTGTCTTTCGCAGGCACGAGGAGCGGTTGCTTGCCGCCTGCGCTACTGCGGAAGAGACTAATCGCGTCTATCTTGCGCGATGTGTGCCGAAAAAGGCGCGGCTCGACCTCATCTACCAACGCAAGCAAAGCTTCTGCTATGACCTGGCGATCCTGCGCCGCACAGTCGAGGGTATCGTCAAGCTGTGAGTAACCAGAGTCGATACAACTGGTGGCTGAAATCTGCCCCATCACGACGCGCATCAGGGAGTGCTTGATTTGGTGACTCCGATCTGGTTAGACCGTCGCACAGACAGTGCGCGGTCCGGCACGCCAAGGAGTCAGGTCAGTACGTCGTTGAGAGTTTGGTTCATGTATAATTGCGAAGTCGGAGCGTCGGTGTGGTCAACCTGCTTCTTGCACTGACACGGGCGCAAAAGCGTCTGATCTTTCTTCTTCTCGATACGATGCTCGCACCGCTGGCATTTTTCGTTGCCCATGCGATTCATGCCAGCACTCTGTGGCCTCTGGCCCGGTTGCGGGACAGCCTTGAACTCCTGCCCGCCCTGCTGGCGTTGCCGTTTGTCCTGTCGCTCCTGATGTCGATTGCCGACATCCGGCCCAAGGATTTCGACCGCGCCTCAGCGCTGCGCATTGCCGGATTTGCGGCCCTTCTCGCGACCACGACGGCGCTCGTGGCGCGGTTGCAGGGCGTCTCGGCGGCGGCCGGTTTCTACGTCGTCTTCGCGATGGTCTTCTTCGCCTTCTGCGCCGGGGCGCGCATCGCGATCCTGCATCTTCTGCTCTCGATCTATGGGCGCAGCCGGGTCATCACCAACGTTCTGATCTATGGTGCCGGTCGCACCGGCATGGCGGTCGCCTCGGCGTTGCGCAAACGCGCCGATATCGTACCTCTGGCCTTCGTCGATGACAGCCCGGCGCTGGTCGGCTATTCGGTGGGCGGTCTGCCGGTCCATTTGGCGCGCGATGTCGAGAAACTCTGCGCAAAGGCACGGATCGACCGTGTCATAATCGCGATCCCAAGCCTTTCGCGCCATCGCCGCGCGGGGATCGCGCGGCGATTCGAGGCGCTTGGCGCCGACGTCTGGACGCTTCCGGCCTTTTCCGACCTGATGGGTGAGGCAGGGCTTCTGGACAAACTGCTGCCCGCTGAGCCACGCGCAATTCTGCAGCGGGAAGAAGCGATCAGCGGGCAGGCCAAGGCGCTTGACATCTATGTTGGCGCATCGGTGATGATCACCGGGGCGGGCGGCAGCATCGGGCAGGAGCTGTGCCGCCAGGTGCTCGCCCTCGGCCCGCGTCGCCTCGTCCTGTTCGATATCAGCGAACTTTCACTTTTCACCCTCGAACAACAGCTTGAGGCGCAGGCCCGCGATGCCGGGGTGGATCTGGTGACGGTCCTGGGCTCGGCGGCCGACGCGGCGCTGGTCGACCTCACGCTGCGCGACTGCGAGGTCGAGGTCATTCTCCACGCGGCGGCCTACAAGCATGTGCCGATGGTCCAGAAGAATGTGCTCTCAGGCCTCGCCAACAACGCCGTCGGGACAGACGTCCTCGCCCAGAAGGCGCGGGAGCATGGGGTCCGGCGCTTTGTCCTCGTCTCGACCGACAAGGCCGTGCGGCCGAAGAACGTGATGGGGGCGTCGAAACGCGTGGCCGAGATCGTGGTCCAGGACCTCGCCTCGCGGCCTGGCCGGACGATCTTTTCTGCAGTGCGCTTCGGCAATGTCCTCGGGTCGTCCGGTTCGGTGCTGCCGCTCTTTCAGGAACAGATCCTTCGCGGCGGGCCAGTCACCGTGACCGACCCCGACGCAACGCGCTATTTCATGACCGTCGAGGAAGCCTCGGCTCTGGTGCTTCTGGCGAGCGCATTTGCCAAGGGCGGGGAGATCTTCGCGCTCGATATGGGCGATCCCATTGCCATCGGCACGCTGGCGCACCGTCTGGTGGAGCTTTCGGGGTTCACCGTGCGTGACCAGGCCAATCCCGGCGGCGAAATCGAGATTGTTGCAACTGGCCTTCGCCCCGGCGAAAAGCAGCATGAGGAACGCCTGGTCCGGCCCGGAGTGATTACCACCGCACATCCAAGGATCGCGCGCATCGACGATCCCGGCCTTTCGGAGATCGAGACGGCGTCGCTGCTGCGCGATCTGCGTGATGCCGTGAATCGGACGGATGAGGCCGCGGCGCTTGCCGCGTTGGCGCGGTGGCTGCCGGGCTTTGCGGCGCAGAACGGTCAACTCGCCCTGCCCGGCGAGGACCGCCGTGCCGTCACGTCCTGATCTGTCAGGGAGCGCCCGGTTCCGGTTGCGCCTGCGGGCCGGTCTGGAATAGTTAGCACCGCTTCGTCCCTCTCGAACAGGTTCCACGCCCTTGACCAAAGGCGACCGTCCCCCCGCTGTCTGCATCGTGATGGCTGTCTTCCGGCCAAACGAGGCCTTCCTGTCACAGCAGATTGCGTCCATCGCGGCGCAGGATTGGCAGGATTTTGAGGTCGTCTTCGTGATTGCGGACCGATCATCTGCCGCGCTCACCACACGGCTGGCGCGGGCGGCCGGTCTGCGGTACCGGATCGTGACCCCGCCCCACACGTTCGATTCCCCACGCGCGTTTGAGCTTGGGCTGACCGAGGCGTTAAAATCATCGGGGCCGGACACGCTCTTTGCGCTCTCGGATCAGGACGATATCTGGCACCGCGACCGGCTTTCGAAAGGTATGTCGGCCCTTCGCGCCGGAACAGCGGATCTGGTGCACAGCGACGCGCGCCTGATTGGCGACGATGGCACGGTTACTCACCGGTCCATGTTTGCCTTCGAAGGCCGCCACCGCGCGCCGGGCCTCAGGACGCTGCTCTACCGCAATTCGGTGACCGGCATGACGGTCCTCATGCGGCGGCGGCTGGTCGAGATCGCGCTGCCGTTCCCGCCGCAGAACGGGGTGCATTACTACCACGACCTCTGGCTCGCCTTGCTGGCGCAGTGCATGGGCGGCATCGGCTTCATGCCCGAGCCGACGGTGGACTATCGCCAGCATGGCCGGAACGCGATCGGTGCCATTGACCGGCGCGCCCGCTCGCGCTTCGTGCGTTTCAACACGACCTGGCTCCGCCAGGAGGCCGGCGCCTATGCGCTTGCGCGCTATCTCGCCAAATGTGCGGTCTTGCGCATGCATGCTGCGATCGAACTTGGCCAGGTGCCGGGCGGGCAGGCAAAGCTTGATCCACTGAAACCCTACCTCTACCGGCTGCGGGGTGCCGAGAGCCACGCGCTTGACGCCGTCAAACTGCTTGCAGGCGGGCATGTCCGGCTGGCCGCACTTGCGCTCAACCACGGCATCATCGGTATCGGACGGATCGTCTGGTCGCTGCGCCAGAGCTTGGGGCCGGGGCTGGACACCGCCGCCGCGCTTTTCGAACACCGCCTCTACAGCCTGTCGCCGGGGGTCGCGCCATCGAACGCAGCGGCGGCGGTGCCAGATCTGGTCAAATCAACGCATACGGGCATCATCGACCGGCGCAAACAGGCGCCATGGCGGCCCGAGTTCAGCGCGAAGAATGCGGCGATCAACGTGCTGGTTCCGACGCTGAACCCGACCGAGATGTTTGCCGGCATCGTGACCGCGCTTGATATCGGGCTCGGTCTGGCCGCGAACGGCCACCGGGTGCGCTTCATTGCGACGGACCTTCCGATCGCAGCGCAGCAGACCTCGAAGGAATTCCTACGCCAGCGCTGTCGGGCGGGGGCGGAGGAGCGCTTCGAGATCCGCTGCGGCGTAACCGAGCGCACCATCGCCGTGCATCAGGTCGACAGGTTTCTCGCCACCGCCTGGTGGACCGCGCATGTGGCGGAGCGGCTGCTGCGCGACGAGCGGTTCCGTAACAAGGAGTTCCTCTACCTGATCCAAGACTACGAGCCGAACTTCTACCCCTGGGGTGCGGAATTCGCCGATGCCGTCGCCAGCTACGGGTTTCGCTTCCGTCCGATCTTCAACACGACGATCCTGCGCGATTACTTCGCGACGCTCGGCTACGGCTTCGCGCGCGAAGACGCTCTGGCCTTTGCGCCCGCCATTGCCATCGACCGCTACGCCACGATCTGGCGCGCGCCACGGGCGCCGCGCCGCAAGCTCGCGCTCTATGGCCGCCCGGAAGTCCCGAGGAACCTCTTTCCGATGGCGGTCGAGGTCATCGCAGGCTTCATCGAAGCGGAAAAGCTCGGCCCGCAGGACATCGAGCTTGTCTCCATCGGCATGAAGCACAGGGCGGTGGAGTTTCCGAACGGCATCACGATGCAGAGCCTCGGCAAACTTGCCTGGGAAGACTACCCCGGTTACCTCGCGGGCGTGGATATCGGCCTGTCGCTGATGCTCTCGCCACATCCGAGCCACCCGCCGATCGAAATGGCGGCGGCAGGTGCGCGGGTCGTGACGAACACTTTCGCGACAAAGGACCTTGGCCGGCTGAGCCCGGCAATCCACTCGGTTGCGGCTGCGGTGCCCGAGCTTGTCACCGCGCTGCGTGCGGCCTGGCACGCAGGGCCCGCGACAGAGGCGGACCGGCAGATCGACCTGTCGATCCTCGGCGACCCGATCGAGCGGGTCGTGGAGAGACTGGCGCGGATATTGTCCGCGCCGCAAAAGCCGCATCGCAGCAGACGCGCCACCCGCGCCGCAACCGCTAAAGCCGGTTGAGAAGGGCTGCGGCGTAAAGTGCTGCGGTGCTGAGGCGAGTCTGGCGGTAAAGCCCGGTGGCCCGCAGATCGGCCACGTGCCTGAGGGCCGAGCGTGCGCGCAGCGCTGCGAGAGCTTTGACCAGATTTCGGTGATCTTCGGTCAGCAGGTCTTCGCAGTCGGTCAGTGTTTTCAGATTGATCTCGGTCCAGTTGCGGTAGACCCCGCTCAGGATCATGCCGATCCGCTGCATCCTTGCACGGGTGTTGTCATTCGCCCCGATCTGGTTCGTGCCGTGCTGCCGGTAGAGCAGCGTCGGCGCAGCGTCATGCAGCACGCGCCCCCCGGCCCCGGTCACGATCTGATAGGCCCACCAGTCATGGGCGACGGTGCTGCCGGTCCGCGTCGCAGCGCGGCGCAGGATGGCGACAGCGGCAGGATTCAGCAGGATCGTATTGCCGGCCGCGATGTTCTGCACAAGCGCGTTGCGAAAGCCGGGGGCCCGTGGCCGGACCGGGGATAGCCTGAGCGGCCGCAGGTTCGCATCGGTGATGACGGTGCGGCTGCAATAGAGCGCGGGACAATCGGCCGCGACCCGGCCAAGCGCCTCAAGGCCGCGCCCGAGGCGGTCGGGGAACCAGACATCGTCCTGATCGGAAAAGGCGGCAAACACGCCCCCATCAGGCACCTGCCCGAGAAGCGCGAGAAAGTTCATCGCGGAGCCCTTTCCGGGGCCGGGAACCAGCGACACCTGATGCCCCTTGGCGCGCCGGGCGAAGGTGCCGATCACCGCAGCACTGTCATCCTGCGAGCCGTCGTCGCCAACGATGAGCGACCAGTTGCCATGGCTTTGCGCGGTGAAGCTGTCGAGCTGCGCGCCAAGCCTCGCGGCACCGTTGCACACCGCCATGAGGATCGCGACATGCGGCGGTTTCTGTGCCGCCATCCCCGCCTGCCGCCCTGTCTGTTGCATCCGCCGCCGCCACCTCGCGCCCCTGCCGGCGAGCATAGGGGCACTGCGCCCCCGGGGCCACCGCGAAGCGGCTCAGAGAAAGACGATGTCCGAAATGCTGAACACATCCGCCGAGATGCCGAGAAGATGAATGACATGGCCGCCATAGCCGACCTCGACCCCGGCGGCGGTATCGGTGACAGTCAGGGCAGCGAACCGGGTGACGGCGTCATCCCCGGCCACATGCTGCAGCCAGAGACTGTCGGTGCCGTGTTCGAAATCGGTGATGACGTCGGCCTCGCCGGGCCGGTAGGCTTCGAACAGGAAGACATCCGCGCCGAGGGCGCCGGTCAGGCTGTCATTCCCGCCACCTCCGCTGATCGTGTCGTCTCCATCATCGCCCCAAAGCTGGTCATCGTCGGCGCCGCCCAGAACATGGTCATTGCCGGCGCCGCCCCGTACCTCGTCGGCGCCGCCGCCGCCGTTCAGCGTATCGTCGCCGTTGCCGCCCAGCAGCGTGTCATTGCCGCTGCCCCCGGCCATAAGATCATGGCCCTCGCCACCGTCGATACTGTCATTGCCGTCGCTGCCCGAGATCAGGTCGTTGCCGATGCCGCCGAGAAGGGTGTCGTGGCCCGCAGCGCCGCTCGCGGTATCGTTGCCGTCCGACAGATCGACGCTGTCGTTGCCATCCCCGGCGTTCACGAGGTCGTTGCCATCGCCTGCGTCGATCACATCGTGTCCGGCCTGCCCGGTGACAAGATCGTCGTCGCGCCCGCCGCTGATCGTGTCATCGCCGCCGCCGCCATCGAGCGTATCCGCGCCGTCGCCGCCCGCCAGATCGTTGTGCGTCGCGTCGAGCCGGATCTCATCACCGAAGGCGCTGCCCACGAAGCGTTCGACGGCAACAAAGCTGTGCCCGGTCGCGCTGCCCCAGTTTCGCGCGGGATCGGTCAGGTCGATCCCGGCGGCGGCGAGCGTCGCATAGGTCACTGTATCGCTGCCGGTGCCGCCATCGAAATGATCTGAGCCGGCCGATGCGGTCAAGGTGTCATCGCCCGCCATGCCGTTCAGAAAGTCGTCCCCGGCGGTGCCGGACAGGCTGTCAGCAACCGCCGTGCCCTGTCGCAGCAGCGGCGGAGCCAGCGTCTCGGCCGATGGCGGTGGCAGTTGTCCGGTGACCCCGCTGACAATCGGAAACCGCGTCAGCGGCAACAGCGCCGCAGCCGGAAAATCCAGAGCTGTCGGGGAGCTGCCATCGGCGGTCAGGACGGTCAGGAGTTCGAGCCCGTATTGGATCACCACGCCGCCGACGACCGGCGTGAAGCGCAGTTGCTGCAGGTTGCGAAGCCAGGGCAGCAGTGTCAGATCAAGGCGGTCCTTGCCCGGTTCGTAGTCAAGGATCGTGTCCGCCCGCTGGTCTGCGGTCAGGACGAAGATATCGGCCCCGGCCCCGCCCCGCAGATCATCGTTTCCGGCACCGTCGCGCAGGATGTCGGCCCCCGCGCCGCCGGAGAGGGTGCCATCCGCACCGGTCAGCACCAGAAGATCGTCGCCGCTGCCACCGCCGAGCGCGCCGCCGCCGGTTGTCGTCAGCCCGAGCGCCGCAATGTCGATCCGGTACATGGTCAGTCCGGCTTCGGTGCCCGAGGCGACGAAGACCTGAATCTCGGTTCCAACCTGCGTCATGCCGATCGCGGACGGCGCTGCAAGCGTCGTCGTGGCGCTGTCGGACAGCGTCTGGAGGTGCAGAAGCTGTCCGCCGGGCATCAGGGTGAAAAGGCTGATGCCATTGTCGCTGCCACCGGCGACGATGAAGCTCCGGCCGTTCACGGTGAGCGAGCCGAGCGCGGTGACACCGGAAAACCGTGTTGTCAGATCGTCCACCACATGATCGGTGGCGCTGAGGGTCCCGTCCGATGCCACCTGCAGCACCGAAAGCCCGGAATTGGTGGTGGAGCCCGCAAGGACATAATCCTGTCCCGCCGTGGACACCGCGCGCAATGTCGTCACGCCCTGAAGCGGCATTACCTCAATCACGCCGAGGGCGTCGCGATGCTGGATCTGGCCGCCCGACACGACCTCGTAGCTCGACACGCCGCTTTCGGTGGCTGATCCAGTCAGGATGAAACTGCGTCCGCCGATGCTGAGGCTCGCCATCGCGGCGATGCCGCCGGCATAGGCCACCGGCGAGTCGGCGACATGGACAAGCTCGGTCAGCAGGTTTCCGGCCCCGACCGAAAAAAGCGAGAACCCGCTGTCGGCGCTTGCGGCGGCGATCAGATAGCTCTGCCCGCCGACGCTGATCCCCAGCAGTTCCACCTTGTCGTCAAAGGCGTTGCCCGCGTGCAGATAGCCGCTGACCGAGGCCCCTTCAACGGGCGCAAGGGCAGCGTCGAGGACATCATTGATCACGCTGCCGTAGAAGGTGCCAGCGACAATGCCGGTGCGGGCGGTGGTGTGAAGCGTCTGACCCTGAAAGCCGCCGAGGCCGCCGCCGACGATGCCGAACCGTGAGGTGACGGCCGCCCCGAAATCCACCAGCCGCAGGTCACGCGAACTGCCCGCGCCGGTGAACAGAAGCTCCGCCGTGGGCGCGGGCGAGATCAGCGCGCCGCCGGAATAGGTGCCGCCAAAGCCAAGTGAAAACATCGCGTCAGCTTCCCTGGTCCCGGTCCGGGACAGGTGGATGATGACGCGGAATCCTTCAGCAGCGCTTAATGCGGCCGGTCATGCCCGCCGCGGCGCCCTCATCACCGCTTCATGGTGGCGGATGGCATCGTCGATATCGGCGTAGTAGCTGATCTGGCCGTCCTCCAGCACCGCACCATGCTGACAGAGCCTCCGGATCATGCCGGGCGAATGCGACACCACGATCGCGCCTGCGTCGGCCAGCCGCGCTGTCATCAGGTCCTCGCATTTCTGACGGAAGGACGCATCGCCGACCGAGGTGATCTCATCCACCAGATAGGTGTCGAAGCGGATGCCCATCGACACCGCGAAGGCAAGCCGGGCCCGCATTCCCGAGGAATAGGTGGCGACCGGTTCACGGAACTGTCGGCCGAGTTCGGAGATATCCGCCACGAGAGCTGCCAGATCGTCGGAATCGACGCCATAGACGCGGGCGATGAACCGGGTGTTCTGCAGGCCGCTCAGGTCGCGGTGGAAGCTTCCGGCGAAGCCGACGGGCCACGAAATGGAGCCGGTCGAGACCACGCGCCCCGAATCGGGCCGCATCGTGCCCGCGATCATCCGCAGCAGGCTCGACTTGCCGGCGCCGTTGCGGCCGAGAAGCGCCACCGCGGTTTTCGCGGGAAATCTCACGTTGAGCCGGTCGGCGATGACGTTCCAGCCGTGGGCAAGCGGATAGGCTTTCGACAGATCGACAAGCCGGATCATCTCAGCGCCGGTCGCGGACGGAATAGAACACCAGCGTCGCGATGCCCCAGGTCAGGACCAGAAAGCCCGCGATCAGCGCGACAAGCAGAAGCCGCTGCGGATATTCGGCCTCTTCCGCCAGCGTCGGCGCGACATAGGGCGCGAGGTAGCGTGTCTGCTTTTGTGCCTGCGCCTGCGCCGCGTCATAGGCGGCGAGGCTGGACACATAGGCCTTCTCGGCGAATTCGAGATCGACGCGCAGCGATTCGAACTCGTCCAGCAGCTTGGAATAGGCCACGCCTTCGACGCTGTCCGCGTCTGACACCTTGGCCCGCTCGGACCTGATCCGGTCCTCGATGAAATCGATCCGCTGCTGTGTCTGGACGATGCGCTGGTCGCGCGCGCCAGTATTCGCCTGCAGCATGTCGAGGTCGATCAGCGCGGTGGCGAGCTCGGTCTGCAACTGGTTCAGAAGCCCCATGCGCCCGGCGATATCCAGGCCTGGATCGACGATCTGGGTGCGGTTGCGGAAGGCGGTCAGGGTCTGGCGCGCGCCTTTCAGGCGGTCGATGGAATGGTCCAGCTCATCGCGCGCATAGCGGATTGCATCTTCGCGCGCGACATCGGTGAGGTCGTTCACCATCCGGCTGCTTTCGTCGAGGATCTTCTGCGCGATCTTCTGCGCGTCCCCCGGTGCGAAGGCCTTGACCTGCACTTCGATCAGGCCGTCGCCGGTGTCGAAGAAGACCTTCACCATCCGGTTCCAGTAGCGCTCCATCTCCTCGATCGTCGCATCTGCGGCAAGGCCAAAGACCGGGTCGCCATCGCGCGCGTAGATCTGCTTCAGCCCGTATTCGGCGTCAACCGCCTGCATCATCTCGCGCCCGCCGATATACTTGTAGAGGAAGTTGGCGTCGGAGGAGGAATTGCCGCTGAGTTCCGTGATCCCGCCCAGAAGCTCGATGGCCGAGGAGTTTTCCTCCTTCCGGATCGAAAACCCCATGCGCGAGGCGTATTGATCGGCTGCGATGATGTAGAGATAGGCCGCCGAGAGCACGGTCGGCAGCACGACCCAGAGCAGGAAAAGGACGATGATCGCCCGGTGGCGATGGCGCAGTCGCGCCGGGGCGGCGTACCGTGATGTGCCACTGCCCGGTTCGCCAGGCGAGCGCGCCGCAACCACGCTTTGGTCTTTCAATGCCGTCTCCTTGGACTATGATGCGCCACGCCTGACTGCCTGGCAGCATGGCATTCCGCGGTCCAACAACCTGCCAGAGTGAATGACAGAACAGCTTCCGCTTGTACAGCGACGCCGGACATTCCGCACAGCGCGCGCCGTGACGGCGCTCTTGCTGCGCGAGATGACGACGGCTTACGGCCGCTCCGCGTTTGGCTACCTCTGGGCGGTGCTTGAGCCGGTCGCGGGGCTCTTGCTCTTGTCGGTGATCTTCTCTCTCATCTTCAAGTCGCCGCCGATCGGGACCAGCTTTCCGCTGTTCTACGCCTCGGGTCTCTTGCCGTTCCTCGCCTATCTCGACATCAGCCAGAAGGTGTCGGTCGCGATCCGGTTCTCAAAACCGCTGCTGTTCTACCCCGGCGTAACCTTCGTCGATGCCATCGTCGCGCGCGCGCTGCTGAGCGCGGTGACTCAGGCGATGGTCTTTGCCATCGTCCTCAGCGGCATCATCATCCTCTTCCATGTCGATGTGATCCTCGACATTCCGGCGATGTGCTACGGTCTTGCCATGGCGCTCGCGCTCGGCTTCGGCATCGGCACGCTGAACTGCTTTCTGCTGTCGGTGTTTCCGCTGTGGGAGAGAGTCTGGGCCATCCTGAACCGGCCGATGCTCATCATCTCCTGTGTCCTGTTTGTCTATGAAAGCGTGCCCGAGGTGTTCCGTGACATCCTGTGGTACAACCCCTTGGCGCATGTGGTCGGACAGATGCGCAAAGGCATCTATCCGACCTATGAAGGCACCTATGTCTCGGCGCTGTTCGTGTTCGGCGTCGCCCTTGCGACCCTGGCGGCGGGTCTCGCGCTCATCGCCCGCTACGAAAGCGACATCGTCAATTCCTAGGCGGCTTCGGCCAGAAGCGCGCGCAGATCCAGCGCGGAATTGACCATCCTGAGGTTGCCCGCAGCATCGCGCGGCCAGTCCGCCTCGGCCCGGTCGCGATAAAGTTCCACCCCGTTGCCATCCGGATCGGTGAGGTAGATCGCCTCGCTCACCCCGTGGTCCGCCGCGCCGTCAAGCGGGTGGCCGGCCTCGACAAGCCGCTTCAGCACGGCGCCGAGCGACGCGCGGTCCGGGTAGAGAATGGCAGTGTGGTAAAGGCCCGTCGTGCCCGGCGCAGGCGGCCTGCCGCCCTTGCTTTCCCAGGTGTTGAGCCCGAGGTGATGGTGATAGCCGCCTGCGGACAGAAACACCGCGCCGTCGCCGTAGCGCTGCGTGATCTCGAACCCGAGGATGCCGCTATAGAAAGCAAGCGCCCGGTCAAGATCGGCGACCTTGAGATGGACATGGCCGATGCGGGTTTCGGCGGGGGCTTTGTAGGTCATGGGCTTCTCCGGAGCTGGGAACCTGCGGAGAGATATAGACCACAAGAGTACGCCGATACAGGCGGCGATTCCACAGAGGAATTGTGCAATACTGCAAAAAAGACCCCCGGAACGGGTCCGGGGGCCATGTCAACCGCCCGGGGAGGGCGCGGATGACTAGGGGCCCGCAGCGCCGCTGAACCGGGGGGATCCAGGGACTGCACGACGGGGCGCGGGCAGGACTAGATTGGCAGGCCGTTGAATCCGCAGCGTGACACTTCCGTGACGTGTCAGCGACGCGAGCGGATCATTCCGACGATGTCATAGGTCCGATCGAGGATCGGCTCCGCGATGGCTGAGGCGCGTGCGGCCCCGTCGCCGAGAATTCGGTCGATCTCGGCCGGATCGCCCATCAGCCGCTGCATCTCGGTCGCGATGGGCGAAAGCTTGGCAACCGCAAGATCGGCGAGCGCAGGCTTGAACACGCCAAAGCCCTTGCCCGCGAATTGCGTCAGCACCGCGTCCGGCGCCGCCTCGGACAGCGCCGCGTAGATGTTGACGAGGTTGCGCGCCTCGGGCCGGTCCTTCAGCCCTGTGACGGAGTCGGGCAACGGCGCTGAATCGGTCCGCGCCTTGCGGAACTTTTGCGCGATGGTATCTGCATCATCGGTGAGGTTGATGCGGCTCTGGTCCGACGGATCGGATTTCGACATCTTCTTTGACCCGTCGCGCAAGCTCATGACCCGCGTCGCGGCACCTTCGATGACAGGCTCGGTGATCGGAAAGAAATCGACGCCATAGTCATGGTTGAACTTCATCGCGATGTCGCGCGTCAGCTCAAGGTGCTGCTTCTGATCCTCGCCCACAGGCACATGCGTCGCGTGGTAAAGCAGGATGTCGGCCGCCATCAGCGAGGGATAGGCAAAAAGGCCAAGCGAGGCGTTTTCGGCATTCTTGCCGGCGGTCTTGTCCTTCCACTGGGTCATGCGGCCCATCCAGCCCATGCGGGCGACGCAGTTGAAGATCCAGGCAAGCTGCGCGTGGCCCGGTACCTGGCTCTGGTTGAAGAGGATGGAGCGCGCGGGGTCGATCCCCGCCGCGATGAAGGCCGCCGCCGCCTCGCGGGTCTGGCTGCGCAGCTTCGCCGGGTCCTGCCAGACGGTGATTGCGTGCAGATCGACGAGGCAGTAGATCGTCTCGATGCCCTCATCCTGCTTTTCGACGAACCGCTTCAAAGCGCCAAGGTAGTTGCCAAGCGTGAGGCCCCCCGAAGGCTGGATACCCGAGAAGATGCGCGGCTTGAACGTGCTCGTCGGCGCGGCGGTCATGCTTTTCCCCGTCTGGAGTTTTCCGTCCCGCTCGCGTATCGCAGGGGGCAGGTGCCGTCAACAAGGAGACCCCATGCGGGAAGGATACGATGCGTCGCCGCTCAACCCCGTTCCGGGCGTTGTCTGGCTGATCCTCTTGCCCCTCGTCGCGATGGAGGTCGTGGTAAGCGCCGGCACCCTCGGCATCGCGGGCGGCGCCGGCGGGATCGGCTGGCGGCAGGAGGCGTTGCAGCGCTTCGCACTGGCGCCGCAGATGCTGGGTCGGATGCTGGAAAGCGGCCGCTGGACCGGAGACTATCTCTTGCGATTCGTCAGCTACGCCTTCATCCACGGCAGCTTCACCCATGCGCTGCTTGCGGCGGTATTCATCCTCGCGATGGGCAAGTTCGTGGCCGAGGTCTTTCGCCCCTGGGCGGTTCTGGTGGTCTTTCTGGTGCCGGTCATCCTTGGCGGGGTCGCCTATTCGCTTATCCCCGGTGTGAAGATGGCGCTCTTCGGCGCCTATCCTGGGGCCTACGGCCTGATCGGGGCCTTTACCTTCATCATCTGGGCGCGGCTCGGCGCGGAGAACGCGAACCGCGCGCGGGCGTTCACGCTCATCGCCTTTCTTCTCGGGGTGCAGCTTCTGTTCGGCGTGATCTTCGGCGGCGCGCCCGATTGGGTCGCCGACCTTGCGGGCTTTTCTGCAGGATTCGGTCTCTCGCTGCTCGTCGGTCCGGGTGGCCCTGCGCATCTGCTGAAGCTGATCCGTCAGCGCTGACGGCTGACACCTGCGCGGAAGTCCGACAGCCGGAAGGCGCCGAGCGCAAAGGCGGCAAGGCCGTAGACCGCCATCCCGGTTACCACGAGAAGCGCCAATGCCCAGTAGCGGTGGCCATCTGCGGCCAGGGCGTCCGACAGGAGTGTCTCGACACCCCAGAGCCAGACCCCCATTCCCAGACTCGCCGCGAGAACGCGCGGCAGGCGCGCGCGCAGCCGATCATCCGCCCGCGCGGCCTCGCCCATGGTGCGGGTGCCCCACCAGAGCTGGAAGGTCATCGCCCAACCCGCAAGGGTGGTGCCAAGCGCGGCGGCGATGAAGCCGAGAAAGGGTGCCAGCCCGATGGCGAGAGCCGCATTCACGACCATAGACCATAGCGCGAAGCGGAACGGTGTCCGCGTATCCTCACGCGCGAAATAAAGCGGTTGCAGCACCTTTTGCAGGACAAAGGCCGGAAGGCCCGCGCCATAGACCGCCAGCGCCAGAGCCGTGGGCACCGTATCAGCCCCGGTAAATGCCCCACGCTCGTAAAGGACGCTGACAAGCGGGATCGGGATCACCATCAGCGCCACGGCTGCGGGCAGCGTCAGGAAAAGTGCGAACTCGGTCGCGCGCGACAGGGCATAGCGGCTGCCGAAGATGTCGCCCGCCTTCAGCCGACGGGAGATGTCGGGTAGAAGGACGATGCCGATGGCGATGCCGACGACGCCGAGCGGCAACTGGTAAAGCCGGTCGGCATAGCTCAGCCATGCGATCGCACCGTCAAAGAAGCTGCCAACCTGACGCCCGACGAGAAGGTTGACCTGCACCACGCCGCCCGCCAGGACCGCAGGCCCGGCGATGATGAGCAGCCGCTTCAGGTCCGGCGTCATCCGCGGTCGGCGCAGGCGCAGCGGATAGCCCATCCGCGCTGCCGCGATCCAGACGAGGGCAAGCTGCGCCAGGCCGGTGAGCGGCGTCGCCCAGGCCATGGTCAGCCCCATGTCCCATCCGGCAAGGTCGCCGGTCAGCATGGCCGCGATGAAGACGAGGTTGAGCAGGACCGGCGCCCCCGCCGCAGCCACGAAGCGGCCTCCCGCGTTGAGAAGACCGGAGAGAAGCGCGGTCAGCGAGATGAACAGGATATAGGGAAAGCAGATGCGCCCGTAGGCCACGGCAAGTGGCAGGCGCTCGTCGCCGGCGAATCCGCCGGCCATGGCCAGGACGAGCCAGGGCATCGCCACCATCGCGACCAGCGTGACCAGAAGCACGATGAAGGCAAGGCCGGAAAAGGCATCCTCGGCAAAGCCGCGCGGATCCTCGCCGGATTCGAGCTTCTTGGAGAACAGCGGCACGAAGGCGGTGTTGAAGGCACCCTCCGCGAAGAAGCGGCGGAACATGTTCGGCAGCGAGAAGGCCACCAGGAACGCCTCGGCCACCGGGCCGGTGCCGAGATAGGCGGCGACCAGCACGTCGCGCAGGAAGCCGAAGATGCGGCTCAGAAGCGTCCAGGCCCCGACCGTCAGGAAGCCCCGGATCAATCGGATCGGTTTCATCCCCTGGCCCGCTCGGCGCCTTCCGCGATCGCCTGTCGCAGCTTTCGCTCCAGGCTCTCCTGCTTCGATTTGGCGTGAAGTTTCAGGCCGAACATGTCCTTGACGTAGAAGCTGTCGACGACCTGCGCGCCATAGGTCGCGATCATGGCGGAGGCGATGTAGATGTTGTTGGCCGCCAGCGTCCGCGTGAGATCGTAAAGCAACCCCGGCCGGTCACGGGTATCGACCTCGATGATCGTGTAGATTTCCGATCCCTCGTTGTCGATGGTGATATGGGTCGGAAAGTGGAACTGACGCTCGCGCTTCTTGATCTTGTCGCGGTCCCTGAGCGCCTCGCGCGCAACGACCTCGCCCTTCAGCGTCTTTTCGATCATCGTGCGCAGGCGCGGCAGGCGCTCGGCCTCGTAGGGATGGCCTTCGCTGTCCTGGACCCAGAACACCGCCGTCGCATAGCCGTCCTTGGAGGTATAGGTGCGGGCATCGACCACATTTGCGCCGACCAGAGCGAGCGCCCCTGCGAGGCGCGAGAAGATGCCCGGATGGTCGGCAAGCGCAAAGCAGGCTCGGGTGGCATCGTGGTCGGGGTCGGGCTTGATGTCGATGCGGATCGCGTCGTCGGGGATGTCGCGCAGGAGATTGGCGAAGACGACCTGTGCGTCGGTGGACAGTCCCTGCCAGTAGGGGTCGTAGTGGCGCGCGGTCTCGCGTCGCAGATCCTTGACGTCCCATTGGCCGAGCGCCTCGCGCAGCGCGCGCTTCGCGTCGCTCTCGCGCTTGCCGCTGTTGAGGGACTCGAGCCCTGCCTCCAGCGCCTCGGCGGTTTCGCCATGCAGGCGGCGCAGCAGCATCGCCTTCCAGTTGTTCCAGGTATTCGGGCCCACCCCGCGGATGTCGCAGACCGTGAGCACCGTCAGAAGGTCGAGCCGCTTGCGCGTCTTCACGATCTTGGCAAAGTCGCGCACCGTGCGAGGATCCGAAATGTCACGCTTCTGTGCCATGTCCGACATCGTCAGGTGATAGCGCACCAGCCATTCGACGGTTTCGCTTTCCTCGGCGTTCAGCCCGAGACGCGGCGCCACCTTGCGTGCGATCTGCGCCCCGAGGATCGAATGATCCTCGGGCCTGCCCTTGCCGATGTCATGCAGCAGCAGCGCGACGTAGAGCACGCGGCGGTTCACGCCCTCGTCAAGGATCTTCGACGACACCGGCAGTTCCTCGATCAACTCCTTCCGCTCGATCTGGGCGAGGGTGGAGATGGTCTGGATCGTGTGCTCGTCCACCGTGTAGTGGTGATAGACATTGAACTGCATCATCGCGACGATGGGTTCGAACTCCGGAATGAAGGCGGAGAGAACGCCAAGCTCATTCATGCGGCGTAGCGCGCGTTCGGGATTGCCGTGCTTCAGCATGAGGTCGAGGAAGATGCGCGTCGCCTCGCGATCCTCGCGCATCTCGTCATCGATGAGATCGAGGTGCGCGGCCACGACCCGCATCGCCTGCGGATGGATGAGCAGCCCGCTGCGCAAAGCCTCTTCGAAGATTCGCAGAAGGTTCAGCTTGTCCGACAGGAACACCTTTTCGTTGCTGATGTTGAGGCGGCCCCGGTCGATGGCGAAGCCTTCCCGCACCTTCTTGCGCCGCTGGAGAAAGCCGGCCAGGCGCGCCTCGCGCTTCACGTGGGCAGCCTCGAGCGCGGTCAGGAAGACCCGCGTCAACTCGCCCACCCGTGTTGCGTGGCGGAAGTAGTCCTGCATGAAGTGCTCGACGGCCCGGCGCCCGCCGGCGTCGCGGTAGCCCATGCGGGCGGCGACTTCGACCTGAACGTCGAAGGAAAGCTGATCCTGCGCGCGTCCGGAAATCATGTGCAGATGGCAGCGCACCGCCCAGAGAAAATCCTCTGCCGCGGCAAAGGTCTCGTATTCCTCCTGACTGAACAGGCCCTTGCCGACAAGTTCGGCCGCCCGGCGGACACCGTGCAGGTACTTGCCGATCCAGTAAAGCGTCTGCAGGTCGCGAAGCCCGCCCTTGCCCTCCTTGACGTTGGGCTCCAGCACATAGCGCTGACCGCCCTGCCGCTTGTGACGGTCCGCCCGCTCCGCCAGCTTCGCCTCGATGAACTCCGCGGCGGTGTTCTTGAAGAGATCGTTCCGCAGCCGGTCCCGAAGCTCGTCTGCCAGGGCTTCGTGGCCGGCGATATAGCGGCGCTCCAGAAGCGCGGTGCGGATCGTGTAGTCTTCGCGCCCGAGGCGCAGGCAATCCTTGACCGTCCGGCTGGCATGGCCGACCTTCAGGCGCATGTCCCAGAAGATGTAAAGCAGCGTCTCGATCACACTTTCGGCCCAGGCCGTGACCTTCCAGGGGGTGAGGAACAGCAGATCCACATCCGAGGCGGGGGCCATCTCGGCGCGCCCGTACCCACCCACGGCGAGAACGGTGAGCCGTTCGCCTTCGGTCGGATTCGAGACCGGTTGCAGCACCGTCGCCGCGATGGTGAAGGCGTGCCATACGATGGCGTCGGTCAGCGCGGCATGGGCGCGTACGGTGACGCGGGCGGCGCGCGGATGGGTCGCGAAATCCTCGGCGATTGAGCCCAGAACCTCGTTCCGCGCGCCCGTCAGCGCCTGCACGACCTGGGCGCGCCGCGCGCGCGCATCGGCGCAATCCGCGATCAGCGCCGCCAGATGGGCGCTGAACGTCGGGCGGTCGAATATCCTGTGGCTGACCACAGAGGGCGGCAGATCACCCGTCGGGAAAGGCGGCTCCGCTACCGCCCGAATCGCCGCCGTCATGGCGCGCGTCTCAGAGGCCTGCGCCGCCAAAGGCTCTCGGTGCCGGATCAATCACGACCACCTGTGAGTTCTGGATCTTCGCAATCGCAAGGCCTCTTTCATTCGTTCCGTCGGTTCTGAGGCGGAATACGCCGTTTACGCCAGCAAAGCCAGAACCCTGCGTGAGCGCCGCGCCGGTGAGTGCGTCGGACTTGCCTTGCTTGACCAGGGCCCCGATGGCGGCGATCCCGTCATAGGCCAGACCCACGATCGCGGCCGGGACAGGCGGGGTGCCGTAGGCGGCGGTATAGCGGCTTTCGAATTGCTGGGTTAGTTGCGGGCTCGGCATCGCGAAGATGCCGCCTTGCAAGCCGGGCAGGGCGGCGGCCTGCGTCGGCACGTCCCACCGGGCAAGGCCGGCCAGTTGCACGACATCGGCGGCGAGGCCCTGTTCGCGAATAAGTTGCGTCAGGATCGGCAGCGCGCCGTCCGTTGTCGCGTCGATCATCACGACATCAGCCGAATTGCTGCGGGCCGCCGAGACGATCTGCGGCACCGCGGCGACCACGCCGTTTTGCGACATCGCATAGCTCACGTTGCCGACCACTGCGGCCGCGCTGCCCGACGCGGCACGCTTCAGTGCCGAAGGCACAGGCTCGATGCC
>JBGSNN010000080.1:0-4768 GCA_041739655.1 Albidovulum sp.
GGCCGCACCCATCGGCCAGGTGGCGGACCTCGGCCGGGCACGCAAGGAGGGTTTCAGCAACGGCATCGTGGCCGGTGCGTCCCCGGTTCGCGCCATGGCGTCGCCGCATGTGGCCGAACCTCGCGCCTCGCGCCCGCAAGCCGATTCCGAGGCCTATGCCAACGCCACTCCGAACCCGGCAAAGGTCACCGCCGAGGAGCCGGTCTCCACCTTCTCCATCGACACCGACACGGCGTCTTACGCCGTCATCCGCTCCTCGCTGACGAATGGATCCCTGCCGCCGCAGGACGCAGTGCGGATCGAGGAAATGGTAAACTACTTCCCCTATGGCTATCCGGCGCCAGAGGCCGGAGAGGCGCCATTCCGCGCCTCGGTCAGTCTGTTTCCGACGCCTTGGAACGAGGACACGGAATTGCTGCGCATCGGCCTGCAAGGTGCGATGCCCGCGACCGAGACCCGCCCACCGCTCAATCTCGTGTTTCTCATCGACACCTCCGGCTCGATGGACAATCCGCAGAAACTGCCGCTTCTGAAGCAGTCCTTCCGCCTGATGCTCGGCCACCTCCGGCCCGAGGACCGCGTGGCCATCGTGACCTACGCGGGATCGGCCGGTCTGGTGCTGGAACCGACCGCCGCCTCGGATCCGGCCACGATCCTTGCGGCACTCGACCGGCTCGACGCTGGCGGCGCAACGGCCGGGCAGGACGGGTTGCAGCAAGCCTATGCCGTCGCCGAGAGAATGGGCGGCGACGGCCATGTCAGCCGAATCCTTCTGGCCACCGACGGCGATTTCAATGTCGGCCTCGCCGATCCCGAGGCGCTGAAGGACTTCATCGCGACAAAGCGGGCGAGCGGCATCTACCTCTCCGTCCTCGGCTTCGGGCGCGGCAATCTCGACGATGCGACGATGCAGGCGCTGGCGCAGAACGGCAACGGCACGGCGGCCTATATCGACACGCTGAGCGAGGCGCAGAAGGTGCTCGTGGATCAGCTCTCGGGCGCGCTTTTCCCGATCGCCGACGACGTGAAGGTGCAGATCGAGTTCAATCCGGCCGTCGTCGCCGAATACCGGCTGATCGGCTATGAGACCCGCGCCCTCGCCCGCGAGGATTTCAACAACGACAGGGTGGACGCGGGCGAGATCGGTGCAGGCCATCAGGTGACCGCGCTCTATGAGGTCACCCGCGTCGGGTCCGCCGCCCGCCGCTCCGATCCGCTGCGCTATGGCACCGCCCCGACGGCCACGGCGGCCACCGAGCTCGGCTTCCTGAAGCTACGCTACAAGGCGCCGGGCGCCCAGACCTCGACGCTCCTCGAAACCGCGATCCCTGCCAGCACCGACGAGGCCGACACCGACGCCCGCTTTGCCGCCGCCATCGCCGGCATGGGCCAACTGCTGAGCGCGCCGAAATACCTCGGAAGCTGGGGCTGGGATCAGGCCATCGCGCTGGCGAACGGGGCCAGGGGCGAGGATCCCTTCGGCTATCGCGCCGAAGCCGTTCAACTCATGCGCCTCGCGCAGAGCCTGTCGCAATAGGCGTCTTCATGGCCGGAAATACCCCGGCCGGACGCCGTGCCCGGACCGGGCGCACGATAGCAAAAGGGCGCGCCGACCGGCGCGCCCCTCCGTCACGATCGGGCAGCGATCAGGCGCCGAGCGCCTCCACGGCCTTCGCCTCGACCGTATCGCCCTTGGCAATCTCGATCCGGCGCGGCTTCAGCGCTTCGGGCACCTCACGGACGAGGTCGATATGCAGCATACCGTCGACATGGGTCGCACCCGTGACCTTCATGTGATCGGCCAGTGCGAAACGGCGTTCAAACGCACGGGTCGCGATGCCACGGTGCAGGTAGGTCTTGGCGGTGTCCTCCTCGGCCTTTCGCGCGGCGAGGATCAGCGCGCCGTCCTTCACTTCGACGGTCAACTCGTCGCCCGAGAAGCCGGCAACGGCGACGGAGATGCGGTAGGCATTCTCATCGATCTTTTCGATATTGTAGGGCGGATAGGTGGGCTGGGCCACATCGGCCGAGAGCACACGGTCCATCAGATCGGCAATGCGGTCAAAGCCGACCGTGGCGCGATAGAGCGGGGAAAAATCATAGGTTCGCATGGATCATCCTCCAGTGAGCGATGTTCAGGTCTGCCCTCCCTGGTTCGGGACGGGCGGTTCGGACACCGGGGTCCGTCATGGCCCCCCGGCAGGTCCTGAGATGTGTCTGCCCGGGGCCCATGTCAAGGGTCGTAAGCCGCCTCAGAGCCCGAGGAAATTCGCGCCACCGGCGCCCAACATCCCGAAAGCCGACGGTTGCCCCACCGGCCCGGTTTCGCGGCGATCTACGGCCTGACGAACTTGGCCGAACTCTTCGTCGTCGCGCCGAAGACGCTGCTGCCCCCGCCCGGCGAAACCCGCACGAAGCCCGAACCGCTGGCCGCATAGGCGCGGCGCAACTCCGACAGCGGTCGCTCCATCTCGGCCCCGAGCGCGACCTTCTTGCCGCCCATTTCCGCCTTGGCGGAGACGACCGAAACGATCTTCGGCTCGCCGTCGATCATCTGGAACACCGGCGCGCCGGACGACCCGTAGTCGACATCGCACGACAGGATGGTCATCCCCGGCTCATTGCCAAGGACATGGCAGAGATCCTGGATCGACGGTGCATCCGACCGGTTCAGCGCGTAGGAGACGATGCCGACCGCATCGCCCGCCACCGGATCGGTGCCGATGTTGAAGGGTTGAACGGACGGCAACCGGATCGGCTGGTCAAGTTCCAGATAGGCGATGTCGTAGGGCACACGATCAATCCGGTCGCGGCCCTCGAAGACATAGTCGGGATGCGCCATGGCGCGGCGCACACCGCGATAGGCCACGGCGCGACCATTGCGCCAGCCCGCCAGGAACTGGAACTCTGAGGCCGCGATCGGCTGCCGCGTCTGTTGGTCAAAAAGGCAGTGCGCGGCGGTCAGGACCAGGTCCGGCGCGATCAGGGCGCCGGTGCAAAAGCCCTTGTCGCCGATGTCGATCCGGCCGACAGCCTCCCACCCACGCGTTGCATCGGCGGTCGCAAGCGACCGCAACGGCGCTTCCTCAGCCACCATGACAAGCGGCCAAAGCACCGCCAGAAGAAAAGCCAGAACCGCCCGCATCGACCCATCCCGCATTTGCCCCGTCTTAGCGCCGGGTTTGGGCGAGATTAAGGCCCCACCGTCACGGCTGTGGATTTTCTTTCACCCAGCGCACGCGGCCGTGGTCCCCCCGTCGCCCAGTCAAGAAGCTCGACCGTATGGACGACCGGGATGCCGGTGCCCGACCCGATCTGGATCATGCAGCCGATATTGCCCGCCGCGATCACATCGGGCACCTTCGCCTCCAGCGTCGCCACCTTGCGCCGCTTTAACGCGCCCGAAATCTCGGGCTGGAGAAGGTTGTAGGTCCCCGCCGACCCGCAGCACAAATGCGCGTCGGCCGGCTCCACCACCTCGAACCCCGCCGCTTTCAGAAGCATCTTGGGCGCCACCGTCACCTTCTGCCCGTGCTGCAGGGAACAAGCGGAGTGGTAGGCCACGCGCAAGGCCTCAGGCGCCCGCGCCTCGGGCGCCAGTCGCGCCAGAAGCTCGGTCACGTCGCACGCCAGGCCTGCGATCTCGGCCGCATCCGCCGCGAGCGTCGTGGTGCGGAGCATATGGCCATAGTCCTTGACCGTCGTGCCGCAGCCCGAGGTATTGATCACGATCGCATCAAGCCCGTGCGCCCGCTTTTCGTCCATCCAGGCCCGGATATTCGCTGCGGCGGATGCATGCGCCTCGGCCTCACGCCCCATGTGATGCGTCAAGGCCCCGCAGCAGCCCGCACCCTTGGCCACCACAACATCACATCCAAGCCGCCGCAGGAGCCGGATCGTCGCGTCGTTGATATCGGTATTCAGGGCCTTCTGGGCACAGCCCGTCATCAGCGCCACCCGCAACCGCCGCGGGCCAGTGGCCGCAAAGGTTTGCGGATCGTCGTTGCGGCTGACCGCAGGCACCTGTTTCGGCGCCATCGCCACCATCGCGCGGAGCCGCTCGTCAGGCAGCAAACGCACGAACGGCCGCGCCAGCTTCGCACCGAGAAGCGCCAGCCGGAACCGCATCGGATAGGGAATCACCTGCGCCAGAACCCAGCGCAGGGCGCGGTCGCGCCAGGGACGGCGATAGGTCTTCTCGATATAAGCGCGGGCATGATCGACCAGATGCATGTAGTGCACGCCCGACGGGCAGGTGGTCATGCAGGCCAGACAGGACAGACAGCGGTCAATGTGTTTGACGGTCTTTTCATCCGCTGGCCGCCCGCTCTCAAGCATGTCCTTGATAAGGTAGATGCGCCCTCGCGGGCTGTCGAGCTCATCGCCCAGAACCTGATAGGTCGGGCAGGTCGCGGTACAAAAACCGCAATGCACGCAGGCCCGGAGTATCTCGTTGGCGCGCCTGGTTCCGGGATCGCGCAGTTGTTCGTCGGTGAATGTCGTCTGCATCAGCCCATCAGTCCCGGATTGAGTATGCCCCTCGGATCGAACCGCGCCCTGAGCGCCGCCGAGATCGCCGCCAGAGGCGCGGGCTCGGGTTGAAACGGTGCAATCCGCGCCCGAACCTCAGGCGCGGCGCGCATCAGCGTCGCATGGCCGGAAAAGGCACCGAGCCGCGCCCTGAGATCGCTGCCCGCCGGCAGCAGGAGCCAGACCAATCCGCCGCCCCAGTCATAGAGTGCCGCCTCCGCCCGCGCGCGCCGGACCA
>JBGSNN010000469.1:0-1985 GCA_041739655.1 Albidovulum sp.
CCTCGTCTCGGGTTGCCCGCCCCCGGTCGCTGTCCGCCGCGTCACCGGCGCGGGCGACACCTTCATGGCCACCCATATCGTCGCGGAAAGCCGCGGCGCGGGCCGTGCCGATGCCCTTCAGGCCGCACTCAATGCAGCCGCGCAGTATGTTTCAGGAGATTTCGGATCATGACCACCCTGCCCCTGACCCTGTCCCCGGAGGTTGCCGAAGCGCGCGCGCATGGGGCGCCGATCGTTGCGCTTGAATCGACAATCATCACCCACGGGATGCCATTCCCGCAGAATCTGGAAACGGCCCGACAGGTCGAGGCCGAGGTTCGTGCTGCCGGCGCCGTGCCCGCAACCATTGCCGTCATGGGCGGTCGCATTCATGCGGGGCTGGGCGCCGACGCGCTCGAACGTCTCGCCCGCACAGCCGATGCAATGAAGCTTTCGCGCGCCGACCTCGCCGCCTGCCTGGTCTCGGGACGCACCGGCGCCACGACGGTCGCGGCGACAATGATCGCCGCCCATCTCGCCGGGATCGAGGTCTTTGCCACCGGCGGCATCGGCGGCGTCCACCGCGGCGCGGAGACCAGTTTCGATGTCTCGGCCGACCTGCAAGAACTGGCTCGCACGCCCGTCACGGTGATTGCGGCGGGGGCCAAGGCGATTCTCGATCTGCCGAAGACGCTTGAGGTGCTGGAAACCTTGGGCGTGCCGGTGATCGCCTTCGGACAGGACGAACTTCCGGCCTTCTGGTCGCGCACCTCTGGCCTGCCCGCCCCGCTGCGCATGGACAGCGCCACCGAGATCGCCGCCGCCCACCGGATGCGCGGACGGCTCGGCCTCATGGGCGGCCAGCTTGTCGCCAACCCGATCCCGGCCGCGGCGGAGATTCCGCAAGAGATCATCCTGCCCCATATCGAGGCGGCCCTGGCCGAGGCAGCCGCCCGAGGCGTCGCCGCCAAGGCGGTCACACCCTTCCTGCTCGCCCGGATCTTCGCATTGACCGAGGGCCGCTCGCTCGATGCCAATATCGCGCTGGTGCGCAACAATGCCCGTCTCGCCGCAGCCATCGCCGCCGCCCTTTGCGGCACGAAATAAGCCCGCGAGCGATGACCACAGCCCATTGTGGGCACGAAAGCCAGCCCCTACATTCAGCGCGGTCGATGGGGATCGGGTAGGCAATGAGCGCGGAACGCGACACGCAGGATCACGGACATGCCGCGCCGCGCCGCCGCGGCGTACTGGCGCGCATCAGGGCCAATTTCCTGACCGGGGTGGTAGTCATCGCCCCAATCGGCCTGACGCTGTGGCTGATCTGGACGGTGACCGGCTGGATCGACAGCTGGGTCTGGCCCTTCATCCCGAGCGCCTACCGGCCCGACGCGCTGATCCGGACCTATTTTTGCGACCTCAGCGACCCGACCGGCCTACCGTTCTACTGCCAGCCAGACGCGATCCATCTGCGCGGCATCGGTGTCGTCGTCTTCCTCATCTTCACCGTCGTCGTCGGCTGGGTCGCAAAGGGGATCATGGGGCGCTCGCTGATCGCCTGGGGCGAACGTCTGGTTGACCGCACGCCGGTCGTGCGATCGGTCTACAACGGGCTGAAGCAGGTCGCCGAGACGGTCTTCAACCAGACCGAAGCGAAGTTCGACAAGGCCTGCATGATCCAATATCCGCGCCCGGGTGTCTGGGGCATCGGCTTCGTTTCGACCGTGGCCAAGGGCGAGATCCTGCAGAAATTGCCGCATGACGAGGTGATGACAGTGTTTCTGCCGACGACGCCGAACCCGACCTCGGGATTTTTGCTCTATGTGCCGAAGCGCGACGTGATCTTCCTTGATATGTCGGTCGAGGATGCGGCCAAGCTGGTGATCTCGGCAGGTCTGGTGTATCCGGCCGCGAAGGACGCCAGCCAGAACGGGACCGCGGCGCCCGCGGACGCGACAGCGGCCAAATAGCGCCCCCCGAGCGTCTCGCCCGCGCCAGCGGGGGAC
>JBGSNN010000093.1:0-25828 GCA_041739655.1 Albidovulum sp.
GCGGCCTCGGCCTTGGCGGCCGGGGCGGCGCCCGCGGCGCCTTCGGTCACGATGGCAAGCCGCGCCTTGGCGTCCACCGTCGCGCCTTCGGGCGCGATGATTTCGCTCAGGACGCCGGCGACGGGCGAGGGCACCTCGACCGAGACCTTGTCGGTCTCCAACTCGCACAGCATCTCGTCCACGGCGACGGTATCGCCCGGCTTCTTGAACCAGGTGGAAACCGTTGCCTCGGTCACGCTCTCGCCGAGCGTGGGAACCATTACGTCGATGTTCTTGCCAGCCATCTTGCCCTCATCGGCTTGCGGCGCGGTGTCGGCGCCTTTTCTGGGGAGTGGTTTCTCGAGACCGGCGTCGCCGGCCTCTGCGATCTGTGCGAGAAGCGCGTTCACGCCGACCGTCGCGCCTTCGGCGGCAACGATATCGGCGAGCCGCCCTGCGACGGGTGCGGGCACTTCGATCGTGACCTTGTCGGTTTCAAGTTCACAGAGCATTTCGTCTACCGCGACCATGTCACCCGGCTTCTTGAACCAGGTGGCGACAGTGGCCTCGGTCACGCTTTCGCCGAGCGTGGGGACGCGGACGTCGGTCGTCATCGGCTCGCGCCTCCGATGGTGAGAGCATCGTTGACGAGCGCTGTCTGTTCGTCCTTGTGCCTTGACGCCAGACCCGTTGCGGGCGAGGCCGAGGCAGACCGGCCCGCATAGGCCGGACGCGCGGTCTTGGCGCCGATGCGGCCGAGCACCCATTCGAGGTTCGGTTCGACAAAGGTCCAGGCGCCCTGGTTCTTCGGCTCTTCCTGACACCAGACGATCTCGGCCTGCTTGAAGCGCTCAAGCTCCCTGACCACTGACTGTGCCGGGAAGGGGTAGAACTGTTCGAGCCTGAGCAGATAGACATCGTCGAGCCCGCGCGCGTCGCGCTCCGCCAGAAGGTCGAAATAGACCTTGCCGGAGCAGATCACCACACGCCGGATCTTCTTGTCGGCGACGAGCTTGGTGCCGGAATGCCCCTTCTGCGCGTCGTCCCAGAGAACGCGGTGGAAGGCAGATCCAGTGGTGAAATCCGCGGCGTCCGAGATACAGAGCGGATGCCGCAGCAGCGATTTCGGCGTCATGAGGACCAGGGGTTTGCGGAAGCTGCGATGCAATTGGCGGCGCAGGATGTGGAAGTAGTTGGCGGGCGTCGAGCAGTTGGCGACGATCCAGTTGTCCTGCGCGCACATCTGCAGGAAGCGTTCGAGGCGGGCCGAGGAATGCTCCGGCCCTTGCCCCTCGAAGCCATGCGGCAGGAGGCAGACGAGGCCCGACATGCGCAGCCATTTGGATTCGCCCGACGAGATGAACTGATCGAACATGATCTGGGCACCGTTCGCGAAGTCGCCGAACTGCGCCTCCCACATCACCAGCGCGTTTGGCTCGGAGAGCGAATAGCCGTATTCGAAGCCGAGGACGGCATATTCCGAGAGCATCGAATCGATGGCCTCGTAGCGCGCCTGGCCGGCCTTGATGTGGTTGAGCGGATAGTGACGTTCCTCGGTCGTCTGATCGACCAGGGCGGAATGGCGCTGGGAAAACGTGCCGCGCGTACAGTCCTGACCGGACAGGCGCACCGGAAAGCCCTCGGTCAAAAGCGAACCGAATGCGATCGCCTCGGCGGTTGACCAGTCGAATCCCTTGCCGGATTTGAACATTTCTGCCTTGGAGTCGAGTTGGCGGGCGACGGTCTTGTGGATGTCGAAGCCGTCGGGGATGCGGGTCAGCGCGGCGCCGATCTCGGCCATGGTCTTCTTCGTGATCGCGGTCTTGCCCGGGGTGTATTCCTCACCCTCGCGATTGATATGCGACCAGCGCCCGTCGAGCCAGTCGGCCTTGTTGGGCTTGTAGTTCTTGCCGACCTCGAATTCCTCGTTGAGGTGGGCCTGGAAGGCGGCCTTCATGTCCTCGATCTCGCCCTCCGGGATCAGGCCATCCTTGACCAGACGCTCGGTATAAAGCTGCAACGTGGTCTTGTGGGTCTTGATGGTCTTGTACATCGCCGGGTTGGTGAACATCGGCTCGTCGCCTTCGTTGTGACCGAAGCGGCGGTAGCAGAAGATGTCGATGACCACGTCCTTGCCGAACATCTGGCGGAACTCGGTCGCGACCTTGGCGGCGTGGACGACAGCCTCGGGATCGTCGCCGTTGACGTGGAAGATCGGCGCTTCGACCATCAGGGCGATGTCCGTGGGGTAGGGCGATGAGCGCGAGAAATGCGGCGCGGTGGTGAAGCCGATCTGGTTGTTCACCACAATATGCATGGTGCCGCCGGTACGGTGGCCGCGCAGGCCCGAAAGCCCGAAGCATTCCGCGACGACGCCCTGACCGGCAAAGGCCGCGTCGCCATGAAGCAGGATAGGCAGCACGGCGCGACGCTCGGCCTGATCGCCAAGCTGGTCCTGCTTGGCGCGGACCTTGCCGAGAACGACCGGGTTCACCGCTTCGAGGTGCGACGGGTTCGCGGTCAGGCTGAGGTGCACCGTGTTGCCGTCGAAGGTGCGGTCCGAGGATGCGCCGAGGTGATATTTCACGTCGCCAGAGCCATCGACATCCTCGGGCTTGAAGCTGCCGCCCTGAAACTCGTTGAAGATCGCGCGGTAGGGCTTGGCCAGCACGTTGGCAAGAACCGAGAGCCGACCGCGGTGTGGCATGCCGACGACGATCTCCTGCACGCCGAGGTTGCCGCCGCGCTTGATGATCTGCTCCATCGCCGGGATCAGTGCCTCGGCACCATCAAGGCCGAAGCGCTTGGTGCCCATGTATTTCACATGCAGGAACTTCTCGAAGCCCTCGGCCTCCACGAGCTTGTTGAGGATGGCGCGGCGACCGTTCTTGGTGAAGGTGATTTCCTTGCCGTAGCCCTCGATCCGCTCCTTGAGCCAAGCGGCCTGCGCCGGGTCGGAGATGTGCATGTACTGCAGCGCGAAGGTGCCGCAGTAGGTGCGTTTCACGAGGTCGAGAATCTGCCGCATGGAGGCATGGGTGAGGCCAAGGACGTTGTCGATGAAGATCGGCCGGTCAAGGTCGGCGTCGGTGAAGCCGTAAGACTTCGGATCAAGTTCCGGGTGCGGGTTGTCCTCGCGCATCCCCAGGGGATCGAGATCGGCGACGAGATGGCCGCGGATCCGGTAGGCGCGGATGATCATCAGCGCCCGGATGCTGTCGAGCACGGCGCGCTTGACCTGTTCGTCAGTGAGGGCGACGCCCGCCTCGGCGGCCTTGGCCCGGATCTTGTCGCCGGCCCCCTTGACCTCTTTCGTCTGCGGCCACTCGCCGGTCAGCGCCGCAGTCAGGTCGTCGGCCGGTACCGGCGGCCAGTCGGCCCGGTCCCAGGACGCGCCCTGCGCCTCCTTGCGGACATCGGTTTCGCTGTCGCCGAGCGAGCGGAAGAACGCGGCCCAGCTTGCATCGACCGCGTTCGCATCGGCGGCATAGCGGGCATAGAGCTGTTCGACATATTCCGCGTTGTGGCCCTGCAGGAAGCTAGAGGCGTGGAACTGGTCGTTCTGGGGATGGTCGGTCATTGGGTCACCTCTTGGGGGTTGGCGACGGGTTGGAATGGGCGGTCGGGTCGTCCGGTGCGGCAGGTCATCCGCGCCACCCGGTCAGGGCGCCGACAAGGGCCTTGAGGCCCGATGGCTTCGGCGCGGCATGGGCCGATTTCGGCACGGAGTCGATATCATAGCCGAAGCGGCGGAAATCCTCGGCGTAGTACTCGGCGATACGGGCGCGGGTTTCTGGCGAGGGCGTCAGGCGCTGGGCGTCGCCGGGCATCTTCTTCTTGCGGACATTCTCGGGCGCGATGGAGCGTTCGCCCTCGGTATTGCCTGCAAGGCGATCAAGATGGGCCACAACCGGCGCCAGACCCTGTTCCATCTGGAACCAGACGGCACCCTCGGGGACGAGGTCGGCCATCGGCCGGATGTGGTTGTCATAGCGGAAGGGCTCGGCGTCCTTGCGTTTCAGCCAGTCGTCGAACCATTCGTCGATGGTCCAGAGCGGCGCCACCGTCTTTTCGACCTCGACCTGGAACTGGAAGGCCGAGATGAGCCGCTTCAGGGGATGGCGCACCACCGCGAAGGACGACGCGATCCAGTCCGCGGGGATGAGCTTGTGGAAGGCATCGATCGGCAGGTGCTGCGGCGAGGATTTCGTCCAGCGGCTTGCCTCGGGGTCGTCGAGAAAGCGGGTGTTGACGAAGGCCAAAGGGCCGAAACGCCGGACGAGGTAAGCCTCGACCGACGAGCCGGCGCATTTCGGCACATGCGCGTAATAGTGCAGCGTGTCGTTGATGCGGAAAATCGGCATCGCCTTCTGCGTCCTCCCTCGCGGCCGCCCCGGATGGACCCGGGGCGCACACGCGCGTCTTAGCCCTTGATCGCCTTCAGGACGGCCTCGCCTAGCGTGGCGGGGCTGTCGGCGACGATGATCCCGGCGCGTCTCATCGCCTCGATCTTCGATTCCGCGTCGCCCTTGCCGCCGGCGACGATGGCGCCCGCGTGCCCCATCCGACGGCCCTTCGGCGCGGTGCGGCCGGCGATAAAGCCCGCGGTCGGTTTCCAGCGGCCCTTCTTCTTCTGCGCGGCGAGGTATTCCGCCGCCTCTTCCTCAGCCGCGCCGCCGATTTCGCCGATCATGATGATCGACTGCGTCTCGTCATCGGCGAGGAACATTTCCAGGACGTCAAGATGCTCCATCCCCTTGATCGGGTCGCCGCCGATGCCGACCGCCGAGGACTGGCCAAGGCCGACATCCGTCGTCTGCTTGACCGCCTCATAGGTCAGCGTCCCCGAGCGCGACACGACGCCGACCGAGCCACGCTTGAAGATGTTGCCCGGCATGATGCCGATCTTGCATTCGTCCGGCGTCATGATGCCGGGGCAGTTCGGCCCGATGAGGCGGGACTTCGAGCCCGAAAGCGCGCGCTTGACGCGCATCATGTCGAGAACCGGGATGCCCTCGGTGATGCAGACGATGAGCGGAACCTCGGCGTCGATCGCCTCGAGGATGCTGTCCGCCGCGAAGGGTGGCGGGACGTAGATGACAGAGGCGTTGGCTTCGGTCTTTGCCACCGCCTCATGGACCGAGTTGAAGACCGGCAGGCCGATGTGTTCGGTGCCGCCCTTGCCGGGCGTCACGCCGCCGACCATTTTCGTGCCATAGGCAATGGCTTGTTCGGTGTGGAAGGTGCCCTGCGAGCCGGTCAGGCCCTGGCAGATGACTTTGGTGTTCTTGTTTACGAGGACTGCCATTTTCTTAGCCTTTCACCGCCTTGACGATCTTCTGCGCCGCATCGCTGAGGTTGTCCCCAGCGATCACGTTCAGGCCCGAGCCTGCGATGATCTCCTTGCCCTTCTCGACGTTGGTGCCTTCGAGCCGCACCACCAGCGGGACCTGAAGCCCGACTTCCTTCACCGCGGCGATGATGCCTTCGGCGATGATGTCGCAGCGCATGATGCCGCCGAAGATGTTGACAAGGATGCCCTTCACGTTCGGGTCAGAGGTGATGATCTTGAAGGCCTCGGTCACCTTCTCCTTGGTCGCGCCGCCACCGACGTCGAGGAAGTTGGCGGGCTCAGCACCGTAAAGCTTGATGATGTCCATCGTGGCCATCGCAAGGCCCGCGCCGTTGACCATGCAGCCGATCTCGCCATCAAGCGCGATGTAGTTGAGGTCGAACTTCGAGGCGGCAAGCTCCTTCGGGTCCTCCTCGGTCTCGTCGCGCAAGGCGGCGATATCGGGTTGGCGGTAGAGCGCATTGTTGTCGAAGCCCATCTTGGCGTCGAGGCACTTGAGATTGCCGTCGGTGCCGACGATCAGGGGGTTGATCTCAAGCATCTCCATGTCCTTCTCGACGAAGAGCTTGTAGAGCGTCCTGATGAGCGCCACGCATTGCTTGACCTGATTGCCCTCAAGCCCGAGCGCGAAGGCGACGCGGCGGCCGTGGAAATCGGAAAGGCCAGAGGCCGGGTCGACCGAGAAGGACAGGATCTTTTCGGGCGTCTTGTGCGCCACTTCCTCGATATCCATGCCGCCTTCGGTGGAGCAGACGAAGGAGATGCGGCTCGTGCCGCGATCGACCAGCACGGCGAGGTAGAGTTCGCGCGCGATCTCGCTGCCGTCCTCGATGTAGATGCGGTTGACCTGCTTGCCCGCAGCACCAGTCTGGTGGGTAACAAGGGTGCGGCCCAGCATCTGCTTGGCGAGCGACGCCGCCTCTTCCACCGACTTGGCGAGGCGGACGCCCCCCTTTTCGCCGGCCTCGGCCTCCTTGAACTTGCCCTTGCCGCGGCCGCCGGCGTGAATCTGCGCCTTCACGACCCAGATCGGGCCGTCAAGCTCGCCCGCCGCGGTCTTGGCCTCTTCGGCGCGCATCACCGGGCGGCCGTCGGAAACCGGGGCGCCGTAGCTGCGCAGGAGCGCCTTGGCCTGATATTCGTGGATGTTCATCGCATCGGTCCCTGTCCGTTGGGTTCCGCCCGGTCATGGCACAAGCGGCCCCGCGCTTGAACGACTAAATGCGTGAAGGGACCAAGAGGCGACGAAAACCCGCATTTTGTGATCACGCGATTTCAGGGTGTGATCACAAAAATCGGCAAAGCGAGCGAATCAGCGGGCGGTTGACCTTGCCGGGCGCCACCAGCCAACCGGATTTTGCCGCGAATGCGAAAGGAAACAGCCCTTGGATTTGCCGCGCCGGGGGATCGTGACGACGGCGGATGCGCCGACACCGTTGATCCTGCGCCCCGCCGATGCCTGCCGCGGTATCTTCCCGATCTGCGATCTTTCGGCCGCGGCCAATGCCATGACCGCTGGCTGTTCGACACGAAGCGCGCGGTGTTCGCGCGCTTCGGTCGGTCGCAATGAAGCGGGGAAAGCCACGCGCCCCAAGAGATTGACGCTCAGGCGAGCGACGGGTCGATGGCCTTGCAGGCCGCGACAAGGCCTTTCACGGACTCGACGGATTTGTCGAACATCGCCTGTTCGTCCTTGCTGAGCTTGATATCGACGACGCGCTCGACACCGCCGGCGCCGAGGATCGTCGGGACGCCGACATACATGCCGTTGAGGCCGAAGGCGCCATCAACCCAGGCTGCGCAGGGCAGGAGGCGCTTCTGGTCCTTGAGATAGGCTTCCGCCATCTCGATCGCCGAGGCGGCGGGCGCGTAGAAGGCCGAGCCGGTCTTGAGCAGGCCGACGATCTCGGCGCCACCGTCGCGGGTGCGCTGAACGATGGCGTCAAGCTTCTCCTGCGTGGTCCAGCCCATCGCGACGAGGTCGGGCAGCGGGATGCCCGCAACCGTCGAGTAGCGCGTCAGCGGCACCATGGTGTCGCCATGCCCGCCGAGCACGAAGGCAGTCACGTCCTTCATCGAGACGTTGAACTCTACCGACAGGAAGTGCCGGAAGCGGCCCGCGTCGAGAACGCCCGCCATGCCGACGACCTTGTTGGCGGGCAGGCCCGAGAACTGTTGCAGCGCCCAGACCATGGCATCGAGCGGGTTGGTGATGCAGATCACGAAGGCGTTCGGCGCGTGCGCCTTGAGGCCTTCGCCGACCGACTTCATCACCTTGAGGTTGATGCCCAAGAGGTCATCGCGGCTCATGCCCGGTTTGCGCGGCACGCCTGCGGTGACGATGCAGACATCGGCGCCGGCGATGTCTTCGTAGCTGTTGGCGCCCTTCAGCGCGGCGTCGAACCCTTCGACCGGGCCCGATTGGGCAATGTCGAGCGCCTTGCCCTGAGGGGTGCCTTCCGCGATGTCAAAGAGGATGACGTCGCCAAGTTCCTTGATCGCGGCGAGATGGGCGAGGGTGCCGCCGATCTGTCCCGCGCCGATGAGGGCGATCTTGGGTCTGGCCATGATGTGTCTCCGGCTCCTGATGAGTGACGCGGCTTGGGTTAAAGCCTCTCGGCCCGTCGCGCAAGTGCGCTGCGATGCGGCAAGGCGGTTGCGCTTGCCGTCGCCGCGCACTTTGCTATGTCGCTAGCGGTAACGGGTTTCGGAGATGTCGCGCGTCATGGAGGGCATCGGATTCTGGACCGTCGCGATCATCGCCGCGGCGCTGGTCGGGCTGTCGAAGGGCGGGTTGCCGGTGGTGGCGATGCTGTCGGTCCCGCTGCTGGCGCTGGTCATGCCGCCGGTCGCAGCGGCGGGGCTGTTGCTGCCGGTCTATGTCGTGTCGGACGCCTTCGGGCTTTACGCCTATCGCCACGCGTTCGATCGCCGCGTGCTCGCGATTCTCGCGCCCGCCGCGACGCTCGGGATCGCGCTTGGCTGGGCGACGGCGACGCTCGTGCCGGAACGCGGGGTGACCGGGGTGATCGGCTTGATCGGAGCGGTTTTTGCGGCGCGGTTGCTGTTGCGGCGCGGCCCGCCCCCGCCCGCGAAACGGGCGGCGGTCGCACCCGGAGCGTTCTGGGGCATCCTCACCGGCTTCACCAGTTTTGTCAGCCATGCCGGGGCGCCGCCCTATCAGGTCTATGTCCTGCCGCTCCAGCTGGAAAAGGCGGTCTTTGCAGGGACCTCCACCGTGCTCTTCGCCTATGTCAACGCGGTGAAGCTGATTCCCTACTGGGCGCTCGGGACCCTGACGCCTGCCGATCTCAAGGTCGCGGCGGTGCTGATGCTTCCGGCCGCTGCCGCCGTCTTCGCCGGGGTCCGGTTGGTGAATATCCTGCCGGAGAAGCGCTTTTTCCAGCTTGTCACCTGGGCGCTTCTGGCGGTGTCGCTGCGGCTGCTGTGGGTGGCAGCGGCCGGAGCATGAGGCCCCTGTCGGCTGCGCCCTGAGCATGGGCGGTGAGCAGGATCAGGGCCGCGAAGCCCAGTGACAATCCGAACAGTTCGCGTGCCATGTGGCCCCCCGCAAAAGTGATGCCCTCATCGTCCCGACGCGGGTTCAACAAACCGCGAACCGGGTGCTCGGCCGAGTTTTGCTGCGGTGCGGAAATTTTCGGCTTGCCGAATATGCCGGGAATATGGTCATTGGCGAAATATTGTTGCGAGGAGAATCTGATGTCGGCTGACCGCCTGCGCCCCTATCGCTCAGTGCTCTACATTCCCGGGTCGAAGGAACGGGCGCTGGAAAAGGCCCGCGATCTGTCGGCGGACGCGATCATCTTCGATCTGGAGGATGCCGTCGCGGCCGAGGAAAAGCCCGCCGCCCGCACGCTTCTGGCGGCGGTTCTGGCCGGGCACGATTATGGCGGGCGGGCGCGGATCGTGCGGGTCAACGGGCTCGATACGCCTTGGGGCCGTGACGATATCGCGGCCTTCGCGGGCGCGAAGATCGACGCGCTTCTCATTCCCAAGGTCGGTTCGGCGGCTGATCTGGACGCGGTCGCGGCTCTGGCACCGGCGCAGCCACTTTGGGCGATGATGGAGACGCCGGTCGCGATGCTGAACGCCGCCGGGATCGCCGCGCATCCGCGTCTGGCGGGCCTGGTGATGGGCACCAACGACCTTGCCAAGGACCTCGGTGCCCGCTTTCGTGCCGATCGCGCACCGCTCATCACGGGCCTTGGCCTTTGTCTGCTCGCCGCCAAGGCACATGACCGGATCATCGTCGATGGCGTCTATAACGCCTTCAAGGACGAGGCCGGGCTGGCCGCCGAATGCGCGCAGGGGCGTGACATGGGCTTTGACGGCAAGACACTGATTCACCCCGCGCAGATCGGGATCGCCAATGCCGCCTTTGCGCCCTCCGAAGCCGAAATCGACCTGGCGCGCCGCCAGATCGCGGCCTTCGCGGCGGCCGAGGCGACGGGGCAGGGCGTTGCCGTCGTCGATGGCAGGATCGTCGAGAATCTCCATGTCGCGACCGCCCGGCAGACGATTGCGCGGGCAGAAGCTATTGCGGAGCGGGCGAAATAAGCCACACTCGCGCGCGATCGTAATAGGGAGTGCCGATATGCCGATCCTGATCCTTGGTCTCTGTCTCTGGACCGTATCGCATCTGTTCAAGCGGCTGATGCCGGGCCTGCGCGCCAAACTTGGCGAAGCCCCGGGAAAGATGCTCGTGACCGTGCTGTCGCTCGCCGCCATCGCGCTGATGGTGGTGGGCTACCGGCGTGCCGAGATCGTGCCGGTCTATACGCCCTTGCCGGGGATGGGGCATCTCAACAACCTCTTGATGCTGATTGCGCTGTTCCTGTTCGGCGTGTCGCACAGCAAGGGGCGGGTCAAGGCGATGATCCGGCATCCGATGCTGACCTCGGTCATCCTCTGGGCCATCGCGCATCTGCTGGTGAACGGCGATCAGGCGTCGGTCGTCCTCTTCGGTTGGCTTGGTCTCTGGGCGGTCGTGTCGATGCTTCTCATCAACGCGCAGGAGGTATGGGTGCGCCCGGCGCCGGGCGGGGTGCGCAGCGATGTGATCGCCGTCGTGATCGCGCTCGTACTCTACGGGATCATCGCGGGAATCCACATGTGGCTCGGCTACAACCCGTTCCAGGGGACCTATGGATGAGGCCGAAGGACCGCCGGGCGCCTGCGGGCGCGATCTGACGCAGGGGGACACATGAAGACCAATCCGGGCCGATTCTTCGAGGATTACCGTCTCGGCGAGGTGATCGCCCATGCCGTACCGCGCACCCTGTCGGGCGGCGAACGGGCGCTTTACCACGCGCTCTATCCGGCCCGGCATGCGCTTAATTCCTCGGATGACTTCGCCCGTGCGAGCGGGCTGGCTGCGGCGCCGCTGGATGATCTGATCGCGTTTCACACCGTCTTCGGCAAGACCGTGCCGGACATCTCGCTGAACGCGGTCGCCAATCTTGGCTATGCCGAGGGGCGGTTCCTCCTGCCGGTCTGGCCGGGCGACACGCTGCGCGCAGACTCCGAGGTGATCGGCCTGAAGGAGAACTCAAGCGGCACGTCCGGGGTGGTCTATGTTCGCACGCGCGGGCTGAACCAGCACGGCGCGGCGGTTCTGGAGTATGTCCGTTGGGTCATGGTGCGCAAGCGCGGCCGCGCCGCGCCCGCGCGTGCGGCGGTTGTGCCGGATCTGAAGCCAGCGGTGGCGGCGGGCGATCTGGTGGTGCCGAAGGGGCTGGACTTCTCCCGCTACGACTTCGCGCTTGCCGGCGAGCCGCACCGCTGGGGCGATTATGCCGTGGGCGAAAGGATCGACCATGTCGATGGCGTCACGGTCGAGGAGGCCGAGCACATGCTTGCCACCCGGCTCTGGCAGAACACCGCCAAGGTCCATTTCGATGCGACGATGCGCGAGGACGGGCGGCGGCTGATCTACGGCGGGCATGTGATCTCGCTCGCCCGTGCCTTGTCGTTCAACGGGTTGGCGAACGCGCAGATGATCGTCGCGCTGAACGCGGGTGCCCATGCCAACCCCTGCTTTGCGGGCGACACGGTCCGCGCCTGGTCCGAGGTTCTGGACAAGGCCGTGACCGACGCGCCCGGCGTCGGCGCGCTCCGCTTGCGGCTGGTCGCGGTGAAGCATGGCGCGCCGGACTTCGCGTTGAAGGGCGACGACGGCAAATACCTGCCCGAGGTGCTGCTCGATCTCGACTACTGGGCGCTCACGCCGCGGTGACGCGAACGTGTGCCGGATTGATCCCCGGTGATTGACCGCGATGTTAGCGTCTTCTCAAGGGATGGGAGGACGACATGAAATCATTGGCGATACTGGCGGGCGCGGGGTTTGCGGCAGCTCTCGGCGCGTCGGCTGCGCGGGCGCAGGACGTGACCGTTTACGGGGGCGTGACGGTGACCTCGAACTATGTGTTCCGGGGCGTCACCTTTTCCGATGACGGACCCGCGGTGCAGCCCTACGTCGAAGTCGAGCTGAACGGCTTCTATGCCGGCCTCTGGGGCTCCAACGTCGATTTCGGTCCCGGTGGTACCGACAATTTCGAGGTGGACTATTACATCGGCTACCGCGGCGAGACCCAGGGCGGGTTCAGCTATGACCTGAACTATGCACGGTTCACCTTCGACGACACCGGCGACTGCTGCGGCGAGTTCAACGTGGTGCTTGGTTATCCGCTGGGCGAGAAGGTGGGTCTGTCCGCGGTTTTCGCCTACGATCCCGAGGCAGAGACGCTCGCCTCGGCCGTCGGCGCCTCCTACGCGATCAACGACGCATGGTCGGTTTCGGGCAGCTATGGCTATGACGAGGCGCTGTCGCACAACTACTGGGATCTCGGCGTGAACTACGCGATGAACGACACGACCTCGCTCGATCTGCGGTATTACGAGACCGACGATACCGACGCGCTTCTCGTTGCCGGTGTGTCCTTCGACTTTACGCTGCTCAGCCGCTAGAAGCGCTGGGGCGGCCACTGCACCGACGCACGCTTCGGGCGAGTCGTCCGTCGCGCGCTCGGAGATATGGGGCGGGCAAATTTGTGATCACGGCATAAAAAATCGTGATCACAAAGTCAAGTTTTTTCGCCATCACATGTGGAAACGCCGGAGATTTTCCCATTCCAGGCGTGACATGCGCGCGAATTGCGCTATGACAGAGGCACCGGCGCCCCTTGGCCCATTCGCAAGAGGGGCGCAGCATCCAGGGGGAAAGTTCATGGCTGAGATGAACCGGGGCAACCGTCCGCTGTCACCGCACCTTCAGGTCTACCGTCCGCAGCTGACCTCGATCAGTTCGATCTTGGCGCGGATCACCGGCAATGCGTTGATCGTGGCCTCGGTGCTGATCGTCTGGTGGCTGTTGGCTGCGGCCACCAGCCCGGGCTATTTCGCCGTCGCCAATGCCGTCGTGACCTCATGGTTCGGCAAGCTCGTCTTCCTCGGTTCGATCTGGGCGGTCTGGTATCACTTCCTGGCCGGGCTCAGGCATCTCTACTTCGACAGCGGCCGCGGGCTTGACATTCCGACCGCCGAAAAGCTCGGCTGGGGTGTCATCTGGGGGTCGGTGATCCTGACCCTCTTCACCATCACCATTCTCTAGGAGGGGCGGCCGATGCGTTATCTGACAGACCGCAAGCGCGCCATCGGTCTTGGCTCTGCCAAGTCCGGGACCGAACATTTCTGGCACATGCAGGTCAGTGCCGTCGCTTTGGCGATCCTGCTGCCGCTCTTCATCTTCACCTTCGGGCGCGTCGTCGGCGCGCCCTACGAGACGGTCGTCGCCTACTTCGGCCGACCCTTCCCGGCGCTCATCGCGGGGCTGACGATCCTTGTCGGCATGACCCATTTCAAGAACGGTGCGCAGGTGATGATCGAGGATTACGCCCAAGGCTTCACCCGCAAGGCGCTGATCGTCGGGACGATCTGCCTGTCTTATGCGGTGATCGCCACCGGGCTTTACGCGCTGATCCGGCTCGCGCTTTGAAGGACTGATACGATGACCGCTTATCCCTATGAAACGCATGAATATGATGTGGTTGTCGTCGGCGCCGGAGGTGCTGGCCTGCGCGCCACGCTCGGCATGGCCGAACAGGGGCTTCGCACCGCCTGCGTGACCAAGGTCTTCCCGACCCGCTCGCACACCGTCGCGGCGCAGGGTGGCATCGCGGCATCCTTGGGCAACATGGGCCCCGACAGTTGGCAGTGGCACATGTTCGACACCGTGAAGGGGTCGGACTGGCTTGGCGACATGGACACGATCGAATACGTCGCGCGTGAGGCGCCGAAGGCGGTCTATGAGCTTGAGCATTACGGCGTGCCCTTCTCGCGCAACGAGGAAGGTCGGATCTACCAGCGCCCCTTCGGCGGCCATACCACCGAATATGGTGATGGCGTGCCGGTGCAGCGGGTCTGCGCCGCGGCCGACCGAACCGGCCACGCCATGCTGCACACGCTTTACGGGCAATCTCTCAAGAACAACGCCGAGTTCTTCGTCGAGTATTTCGCCACCGACCTCATCATGTCCGAGGATGGCCAATGCCAGGGCGTCGTCGCGTGGAAGCTTGACGACGGCACCATGCATGTCTTTTCGGCCAAGATGACGGTGCTGGCCACGGGCGGCTACGGCCGGGCCTATTTCAATTGCACCTCGGCCCATACCTGCACCGGCGACGGCGGCGGCATGGTGGCGCGCGCGGGCCTCGGGCTTCAGGACATGGAGTTCGTGCAATTCCACCCGACCGGCGTCTTCGGACCGGGGATGCTGATTACCGAGGGCGCGCGCGGCGAGGGCGGTTACCTCACCAACTCGGAAGGCGAGCGGTTCATGGAACGCTACGCGCCGACTTTCAAGGATCTGGCGTCGCGCGACGTGGTCAGCCGCTGCATGACGATCGAGATCCGCGAAGGCCGCGGTGTCGGTCCGAACAAGGATCACATCCACCTCAACCTCAGCCACCTGCCGCCCGAGATGCTGGCCGAACGGCTGCCGGGGATTTCCGAGACCGCCAGGATCTTCTCTGGCGTCGATGTCACCAAGGAACCGATCCCGGTGCTGCCGACGGTGCATTACAACATGGGCGGCATCCCGACGAACTACTGGGGCGAGGTGCTGCACCCGACCAAGGACAACCCCGATGCGGTGGTGCCGGGGCTGATGGCGGCGGGCGAGGCCGCCTGCGCGTCGCTTCACGGGGCCAACCGGCTCGGCGCCAACAGCCTCATCGACCTTGTCGTGCTGGGCCGCGCTGCCTCGATCCGCGCCGGGCAGGTGGTCGATGCCGCCGCCCCGAACCCGGAGCTGAACCAGGCGTCCATCGACAAGGCGTTCGACCGGTTCGACGCCCTGCGCCATACCAAGGGCAGCATCGCCACCGCCGACCTGCGGCTTGAGATGCAGCGCACGATGCAGAACGATGCGGCCGTGTTCCGGACCGACAAGAGCCTGAAAGAGGGCGTCGAGAAAATGGCGGTTGTGGCCGCCAAGATGGGTGACCTCAAGGTCACCGACCGTTCGCTCATCTGGAACTCTGACCTGATGGAGACGCTGGAACTGACCAATCTCATGCCGAATGCGCTGGCCACGATCACCGGTGCCGAGGCGCGCAAGGAAAGCCGCGGCGCCCATGCCAGCGAGGATCACCCCGATCGCGACGACGCCAACTGGCGCAAGCACACCATCGCCCATGTCGATGGCGCCAAGGTGACGCTCAGCTACCGGCCGGTGCATACCGAGCCGCTGACGCGGCTTGAGGACGGCGGCATCGACCCCAAAAAGATCGCCCCGAAGAAGCGGGTGTACTGATGCACAGGCCCGCGGCATTGGCGGTTGTTGTCGCTGCGGCGGCGATGCTGCCTGCGGCCGGGCCTGCCGTGGCGCGCGCAAAGGCCGACTATGCGCAGCAATGCCAGGTCGAGTTGAAACCCAAGGGCTACTATACCTACGCCGCCGGGCGCAAAGTGCCCGTGGTGACGCCCGATCAGGGCGGCACGCAGGCCGAAGCGGATGCCCTGAACGCCTGCATTCGGGCAAAGGCCTCCGGGAAGAAAACCCTCGGCGCGATGACGACGCCAGTGCAGGAAACCAGCGCCGCCCCGTCCGGCACGGCCGCAGCGGCGGCGGGAACACCGCGCTATACCGCGAAGAAGCGGGGCGCGGCGATGCTGTCGGGGGGCGCTGGCTATCGCGGCTCCTATCTGGAAGGGGGCACCGGCACGGGGGCCGTCGTCGCGGCCCCGGTCGTCGAGCGCAGGACCCGGAAGATGCGGCGTGGCCAGATGCCGCTTCCCTCGGGCTATCCGCTTCTGCCGGGCGATGAGGAGCTCTGGTTGTCGCTGACGCCCGCGCAGCAAGAAAGGGCGCGGCAGTTCCTCGAAGACGGCTCCACCATCCGTTCATCGTTGCAGGCAGATTGATGCGGGGTGCGATTTCATTGGCGGCGATCCTGCCCGCACTCGCGGCCTGCGGTCCGATGTCGGTCGAACAGGCCGAGAGAGAGTGCCTTGAACGCGCCCGTGGTGCTGCCCATCCGACCGGCTTCATCGAGGCCGGGATCGGTCGGGGCGGGGCTGAGGGCGCCATCGAGATCGACATCAATTCGGACTATCTGTCCGGCAAGGACCCTGCGGCGCTCTACAACGCCTGCGTCACCCGCAAGACCGGCCGGCTCCCAAGGCAGCCGCTCTACACCCGCCCCGACTGGAAGGGATAAGTCATGGTTCAGTTCACGCTTCCCAAGAATTCGAAGATCAGGGTCGGCAAGACCTGGCCGCGCCCAGATGGCAAGGCAATCCGCAAGTTCCAGATCTACCGCTGGGACCCCGACACGGGCGAGAACCCGCGCGTGGATACCTATTTCATCGACATGGACACCTGCGGTCCGATGGTTCTGGACGCGCTCATCAAGATCAAGAACGAGATTGACCCGACGCTCACGTTCCGCCGGTCGTGCCGCGAGGGGATCTGCGGCTCCTGTGCGATGAACATCGACGGGATCAACACGCTTGCCTGCATCTACGGCATGGACGAAGTGAAGGGCGACGTGAAGATCTATCCCCTTCCGCACATGCCGGTGGTCAAGGACCTGATCCCCGACCTCACCCATTTCTATGCCCAGCACGCCAGCGTCATGCCCTGGCTGGAGACAAAGACCAACCGCCCGGCGAAGGAATGGCGCCAGTCGATCGAGGACCGCAAGAAGCTTGACGGGCTCTATGAATGCGTGATGTGCGCCTGCTGCTCGACGTCCTGCCCGTCCTACTGGTGGAACTCCGACCGCTACCTTGGCCCGGCCGCACTTCTTCACGCCTACCGCTGGATCATAGACAGCCGCGACGAGGCGACGCCCGAGCGGCTCGATCAGCTTGAGGATCCGTTCAAACTCTACCGTTGTCACACCATCATGAACTGCGCCAAGACCTGCCCGAAGGGTCTGAACCCGGCGCAGTCGATTGCCGAGATCAAGAAACTGATGGTCGAACGGATGGTGTAGGGGGCGGCTCGGGCGCCTTTGATGCGCCCGATCTGAAGATCGTTCACTCTCTGTCACACGCAGCGCAGTCCCGGACCGGGACTGCGTTTCGCGTTTCGCGCGCGGCCCGGGTCAGGTCCGCAGCACGCGATAGACCGCCGGGATCACCAGCACCGTAAGCAATGTCGAGGAGGCCAGACCGAAGAGAAGCGAAATCGCAAGGCCCTGGAAGATCGGATCGGTCAGGATCACCGCCGCGCCGATCATCGCGGCAAGCGCGGTCAGCAGGATCGGTTTGAAACGGATCGCGCCAGCCTCGATCAGCACCTCGGTCAAGGGCCGGTCTGGGCCCTGCGCGTGGCGGATGAAGTCCACCAGCAGGATCGAGTTGCGCACGATGATGCCCGCCAGCGCGATGAAGCCGATCATCGAGGTGGCCGAGAATGGCGCCCCGAAAAGCCAGTGGCCGCCGAGGATGCCAATGAAGGTCAGCGGGATCGGCGTCAGGATCACCAGCGGCACCTTGAACGAATGGAACTGCGCCACGACAAGGATGTAGATGCCCAGCAGCGCCACGCCAAAGGCCGCGCCCATGTCGCGGAAGGTGACCCAGGTCACTTCCCATTCGCCATCCCAGAGCAGCGTCGGGTGGCGCTCATCCTCGGGCTGGCCATGCAGGCTGATGACGGGCTTTTCGAGGCCGGTCCAGTCCATCCGGTCGATGGCCTCCTGCACGGCGAGCATGCCGTAGAGCGGCGCCTCGAAGGCTCCGGCCAGTTCGGCGGTCACCATTTCCGCGGCGCGGCCGTTGTGGCGGAAGATCGGGTAGGAAGCCTGTTCCTCGCCCAGATCGACGACGTCGCCAAGCTCCACAACACCGCGCGCCCCCGGCAGGACGTTGGCCGGGATCGGCGTTGTGAGAAAGGCCTCGTCCACGGTGCGTTCGCCTTTCGGGCGTTCGACGCGGATCGGGATCGGCGGGCGTCCCTCGCCGCGATGCGAATAGCCGATGGTGGTGCCGCCGTTGAGGATACCGATCGTGTCGAACACGTCGGACTCCTGGACCTGGAAGAACTCAGCCTTGTCGGTCGAGACTGTCGCGCGGATCTTGCGTGCCGGCACGCCCCAGGAATTGTCGACATCGACAATGTAGGGGACGGCGCGGAACGCCTCTTCGACCCGTGCCGCGACCGCGCGCCGGGTTGCGGCATCGGGTCCGTAGATTTCCGCCAGAAGCGTGGACAGGACCGGCGGGCCGGGAGGCGGCTCGACAGTCTTCAGATGCGTTCCGTCTGGCACTGGCAGCTTCAGGATGCGGTCGCGGATGTCGAGCGCGATCTCATGGCTCGTGCGGTCACGGTCGCCCTTCGGCGTCAGGTTGATCGCCACTTCGCCCATCTCGGGCGCGGCGCGCAGGTAGTAGTGGCGCACGAGGCCGTTGAAGTTGAACGGCGAGGCGGTGCCGGCATGGGTCTGGACCGAAAGCACCTCGGGCAGGGCCAGCACTTCCGTCGCGACGGCCTGCGCCACGGCATCTGTCGCCTCGACCGAGGCGCCTTCGGGCAGGTCGATGACGACCGAAAGCTCAGACTTGTTGTCGAACGGCAGAAGCTTCACCGTCACATGCTTGGTGTAGAAAAGCCCGAGCGAGCCGATGGTCAGGGCCAGCACGATCCCGATGAAGAGCCAGCTTCGCGCCTTCGACTTCAGGATCGGCCGCGCGACGACCGCATAGGCCCTGCCGAGGGCGCCGCCCGGATGGTCGCCGGAGGCCTCGCCATGGCCATGCGCCGCCATCTCCGCGCGGCCCGCGATCTTCAGCATCAGCCAGGGCGTCACCATGACCGCGACGAAGAAGGAAAAGATCATCGCGGCTGAGGCGTTGGCCGGAATCGGGCTCATGTAGGGGCCCATCAGGCCCGAGACGAAAAGCATCGGCAGAAGCGCCGCGACCACGGTCAGCGTCGCGACGATGGTCGGGTTGCCGACCTCGGCCACGGCGTCGATGGCGGCGGTCTTGCGGTCGCGCGCATCGGTCATCCCCCAATGCCGCGCGATGTTCTCGATCACCACGATGGCGTCATCGACGAGGATACCGATCGAGAAGATCAGCGCGAAGAGCGAGACCCGGTTCAAGGTATAGCCCATCACGTTCGAGGCGAAGAGCGTGAGGAGGATCGTCACCGGAATTACGATGGCGACAACCAGGGCCTCGCGCCAGCCGATGGCGACCCAGACCAGCACGATGATCGACACGGTGGCGAGCGCGAGGTGATAGAGAAGCTCGTTCGCCTTCTCGTTGGCGCTTTCGCCGTAGTCGCGGGTGACTTCGACCCGTATATCCTCGGGGATCAGCGTGCCTTCGAGGCTTTCGGCGCGGTGGAGGATCTGCTCGGCCACGGTCACCGCGTTCGACCCTGCACGCTTGGCGATGGCAAGGGTCACGGCGGGCGCGCGCAGGTCGCCAGTGTCGGTCCGGGTGACGGTCGAGACGATATTCTCCTCACCGCCGCCGACGAAGGCAACGTCGGCCACGTCGCGGACATAGACCGGGCGGCCGTCGCGGGTGGTCAGCAGGAGGTTGCCGATCTCGGCCGGCGAGCGCAAGGTTTCGCCGACAACAAGCTGGATCTGGTCACCCTGGTCGCGGACGAGGCCCGCCGGAAACGCGGTATTGGCGCCCTGGACCTTGCCGGCGAGCTGTTGCAGCGTCACGCCGTAAAGCGCCAGCCTCTCGGGGTTCGGCGCGATACGCAGGCGCTCGCTCTGTTCGCCCACGAGATAGGTCAGGCCGACATCGGGAATCTTCGCGACTTCGGTCCGCAGTTCGCGGGCGACGCGGGTGAGATCGTTGGCCGAGACGCGGCCCGCCGCCTCGGGTGTCGGGCTGAGGGTCAGCGACAGGATCGCCACATCGTCGATGCCGCGCCCGACGATCAGCGGCTCCGGCACGCCCACCGGGATACGGTCGAGATTGGCGCGCACCTTGTCATGGACGCGCAGCACGGCGGCATCGGACGACGTGCCGACGAGGACGCGCGCGGTGACCATCACGCGGTCGTCGGCGGTCTGGGAATAGACATGCTCGACCCCATCGATGCCCTTGACGATGGTCTCCAAGGGTTCGGTGATGAGCTTGGCGGCATCCTCGGCCTTCAGCCCGCTGGCCGCGACGTGGATATCCACCATCGGCACCGAGATCTGCGGTTCCTCCTCGCGCGGAAGCGACAGCAGGGCGACCACCCCGAAGACGAAGGCCGCCATCAGAAAGAGCGGCGTCAACGGCGAGGTGATGAAGGCGCGGGTCAGCGCACCCGCGATGCCGATCGGGTGTTTCGCGTCGCTCACGGCGTCACCACCTCATCGCCGGGTTCAAGCCCGGTCAGAACCTCGATCAGCGCGGTCCCGTTCGCCTCGACCGGATCGCCGGTGACGATCGTGCGTTCGACCTCGGCGCCATTCTCCATGACGCGGACGAAATCCAGACCCCCGCGCGTCACCACCGCCGCTTGCGGAACGGCGAGCGCGTCGCGTGACCCGATCGGCAGTTCGACGAGGACACGGGCCTTGACGAAGGCGGTGTCGAGTCCCGCGACATCCACATCCGCGACGACGCGGCCGTTCTCGATTTGCGGATAGATTTTGGCGATGCTGCCCGCGACCATGGTTCCGGCCGCAGAGATGCGGATCGCGGCACCTTGCGTCAGCGACCCGGCGTGGCGCTCCGGGACCGCAAGGCGCAGGAAAAACCCGCCCCCGCCGATGGTGGCGACCGGCTCGCCCGGCAGAAGCACCGCGCCCGGCGTTGCCGGAACCGTCAGCACCCGCCCGTCGCCAGGGGCGAGCACCTTGCCTTCGCTGGCCTGCTGCATCGTGATCCTGCGCTGGGCTTCGGTCGCGGTGATCTGGCCGGTGATGACATCGACCTGCGTGCGCAACTGGTCAAGCCGCTGGACTGTCGCCACGCCCCGGTCCACCAGCGTCTGGCCGCGGTCGAGGTCGGATTTCGCGGTTGCAAGCTGCGATTGCAGCGCCTCGATCTGCGCGTCGTAGGCCGCGATCTGGAAGGCGATCTTGTCGTCGTGGATCAGGGCGATCTCTTGCCCAGCCGTGACGAAATCGCCCTCGGTCACCGCCAGGCTTTGCACGGTGCCGCCGATCCGGGCACGGGCGGGTACGGTTTCGCGCGCCTCGACCGTGCCATAGACCGATTTCCACTCGGTCACCGGGATCGGCTTCAGCGTGATCGTCTCCGCCAGCGCGGGTGCCGCGACGAGAAGGGCGATGGCGAGAAGTACGGCGCGCATGGCAGGAGCCTTCCTCAGAGTCAGAACGCACAGCCCGGCTTGATGCCCAGCTTGCGGAAGATCGCGGCAGCCGGACAGAAGCCAGTGACGGCAGATTGCAGCAGGTTGAGGCCAATGAACACCGTTAACCAGACGAAATAGGGCGAAACCCAAGCCGTCAGCGCGACAGAGAGAAGAACCATGATGCCGGCAAAGGCCAGAACAGTGCGGTCGAGAGACATGTGATTGCTCCTTGCTGAATGTCACATTCAAAATAGTGAATACATGTGCGCGATTGCAAGGGCCAGCGGCTTGTTTCGGGCCATGCTGCGGCACTTTCGCCGGGTTTCGCGGTCTCAGTGCGGCGGGGAGTCATTTGCGCAACAGGGCGGTCTTGGCCCTTCAAGCGGGGGATTCACGGGCGAAGGCGTCCATGCTAGCGTTGGTGAAAGGGCGGGCAGGCCCAATGACAACATATGGCAAGATGACAGGCGACAGGCAGCGATCAGGCGGATTCTCTCGCGGCATATTCGTGATTCCGCTCGATCAGGTTGAAATCGACGGGTTTTGCGGCGCGTCGGCCGCCACCATCTTTGTCGGATCGCAGCTTCGCTGGTGGGGGGCGGCGACACGGATCGACGGGCCGGACGGTTTTCTGACGCTCGACGGAGCCGAGGGGCAGGAGGACGTGCGCCAGCGCGCCGGGCGGTCGGTGCGGCGCCTTCTCGGTGATCTGTCGGTCCGCCACCTGCCGCGCGCCGTGCGGGGTGGGACGATAGAACCTGGTTCTGGCCTCACCGTCACCGACGGCCTTGCCAACTATCGGCTGACGCTGGCGGGCGAAGGCAGGCTCATCGCGATTGCGGGGCCATTGCCTCCGCGGGACACCGATCTCGTTGTGACCGAGAAAAGCCCGGGCCTTGCGCGCCAGATACCGAAAAACGCCGCAATCGGCGGTGTCATCTGCTTTGTCGCCGGCGCGCATCTCAGCACGCCCGACGGCGTGCGCCCGGTCGAAACTTTCCGGCCCGGCGATCGGGTCACGACCCGCGACAATGGCGCGCAGGAGGTGCTCTGGACTGGTCATCAACGCCTCTCGGGCGCGCGGCTTTTCGCGATGCCGCATCTCAGGCCGATCCGCATCCATTCGGGCGCGTTTGGAGACGACCGGCCCGAGGGCGATCTTCTCGTTTCGCCCGAACACCGGCTCTTGCTGACCGGCAGGCGCGCGCGCGATCTCTTCAACGACACCGAGGTGCTGGTCGCGGCGCGCCACCTTGTCGATGACAGCATGATCCGGCCGGTCGCGGGTCTGCGCGACGTGACCTATGTTCACCTGATGACCGCGCGGCACGAGATCGTTCGGGCCAACGGGGTCGAAGCCGAGACCTTCCACCCCGCCAGCGCCGATCTTGCGCGCATTGCACCGGGCGAGCGGGCCGCGCTTGCTGCGGTGGCGCCGGACCTTGATCGCGATCCCTTTGCCTATGGCGGCTTCGCGCGCCGCGCCCTGACCGCGCCCGAGGCGGCACTCCTGCGTTTCGCGCCGGCATAGCGGCCGGTGCGCGAGGTACCATGGCGTCGGGCGTTGACTCTGCCGTTCCACCCTGTATAAGCCGCCCGTCCCGGGACGAAAGTGCCGGGGCATTTCATTTGGTGTTGGTGGACCCCGCAAGGGGATGCCTGTCGCCCGGAAACGGGAAAAGGACAACGCCCTTCCCATGGCCCCGCCGGGGCCGAACAATGAAGGAGATCAGCGGTGACGAAACGCACCTCTGCCAAGTACAAGCTCGACCGTCGGATGGGCGAGAACATCTGGGGCCGTCCGAAATCCCCGGTGAACAAGCGCGAGTACGGCCCCGGCCAGCACGGCCAGCGCCGCAAAAACAAGCTTTCCGACTTCGGCACCCAACTGCGCGCCAAGCAGAAGCTGAAGGGCTACTACGGCGACCTGACCGAAAAGCAGTTCCGCCGCATCTATGCCGAGGCCGAGCGCGTCAAGGGCGACACCGGTGAAAACCTGATCGGCCTGCTGGAGCGTCGTCTCGACGCCGTGGTTTACCGCGCCAAGTTCGTGCCGACGATCTTTGCCGCCCGCCAGTTCGTCAACCATGGCCATGTGACCGTGAACGGGAGCCGCGTCAACATCGCCTCCTATCGCGTCAAGGAAGGCGATGTGGTTGCGGTCCGCGACAAGTCGCGCCAACTCGCCCTTGTCCTCGAAGCCGTCGGTCTCTCCGAACGGGAGGTGCCCGACTATATCGAGGCCGATCATTCGAAGATGACGGCGACCTTCGTGCGCCAGCCGGCCCTGGGCGACGTGCCCTACGCGGTCCAGATGGAACCCAATCTCGTCGTCGAATTCTACGCGAAGAACTGATCCGCCCTCAGCGGCAGGACCTTTCAGGGGTCGCGGCGCCGCCGCGGCCCTTTTCGTTTCGCGGATACCTCTGGTCTTGCGCCGGACCGCCCGCTAGAAAGCCCGGAGTTTGTCGGAGTCACCGCCATGACCGAGTTCATCCGCCCGCAGCCAGGCATTCTGGACATCGAGCTCTATCAGGGCGGCGCCGCCCATGTCGCCGGGCGCAGCGATGCGGTGAAACTGTCGTCGAACGAAAACCCCTTCGGCCCGTCCGACAAGGCCAAGGACGCCTTCCTGCGCGCGGTTCACAAGCTGCACCGCTATCCCGCGACCGATCACGCGGCGCTGCGTCAGGCGATCGGCGAGGTTCATGGCCTCGACCCCGACCGGATCATTTGCGGCGCCGGATCGGATGAGGTCATCGGGCTGCTGTGCAACGCCTATGCCGGCAAGGGCGATGAGGTCGTGTTCACCGAACACGGCTTTCTCATGTACCGCATCTACACGCTGGCAGCCGGGGCCAGGCCTGTCGTCGTGAAGGAACGCGACCGCACCACCGATGTCGATGCGATCCTTGCCGCCTGCCGGGCGAATACAAGGCTTGTCTTCATCGCCAATCCGAACAACCCGACCGCGACCATGATCGGCCCGGCCGAGATCGAGCGTCTGGCGGCCGGGCTACCAAGGCAGGCGATCCTGGTGATCGACGGCGCCTATGCAGAATATGTCGATGGCTATGATGGTGGCACCGGGATCGCCACGGCGCGGAACAATGTCTTCGTGACGCGGACGTTCTCGAAGATCTATGGCCTTGGCGGGCTCAGGATCGGCTGGGGCTATGGCCCGCGCCACATCATCGATGTGCTGAACCGGATCCGCGGCCCCTTCAACCTCTCGAACGCACAGCTTGAGACGGCGGAGGCTGCGGTGCGCGACCAGGAGCATGTCGCCCGCTGCCGGGGCGAGAATGCGCGCATGCGGGTCTGGCTGGCCGAGGCGCTTGCCGAGCTTGGCATTCCCTCCGATACCTCGACCGCGAATTTCATCCTCGCGCGCTTTGCCAGCCGGGAAGAGGCCGAGGCCTGCGACGACTACCTGCAGTCGCAGGGCCTGATCGTGCGGCGCGTGGCGGGCTACGGCCTGCCGCATTGCCTGCGCATCACCATCGGGGACGAGGCGGCGTGCCGCCGCGTTGCCCATGCCGTCGGCCAGTTCAAGGGGCAGAGATGAGCGCGCCAATCTATGACCGCGTCGCGCTGATCGGGCTTGGGCTGATTGCCTCCTCGATGGCCCATGCGATGAAGGACGATGGACTCGCCGGCACGATTGCGGGCCATGCCAAGACCGAGGCGACGCGGGCCGCCGCACTGGAGATCGGCTTTTGCGATGAGGTCTTCGCAACCGCTGCCGAGGCGGTGGCCGACGCCGACCTTGTTGTGCTTGCCGTGCCGGTCGGGGCGATGGGGGCCATCGCCGCCGAGATCGCACCGCATCTGAAACCGGGGGCCACCGTGACCGATGTCGGTTCGGTCAAGCAGGCGGTGATCGACGCGGTCGGTCCGCATATTCCGGAAGGCGTCGATTTCATCCCGGCGCATCCTCTTGCGGGCACTGAACATTCGGGCCCAAGATCAGGTTTCGCCACACTGTTCCGCAATCGTTGGTGCCTTCTCGTCCCCGGTGACGCGCGGCCCGAAGCCGTGGCGCGGTTGCGCGCGCTCTGGGAGGGGTTCGGCGCGAATGTCGATGAGATGGACGCCGCGCACCATGACCTCGTTCTGGCCGTCGTGTCGCATACGCCGCACCTCATCGCCTACACCATGGTGGGTGTGGCCGACCATCTTCGGCGCGTCTCCGAAACCGAGGTGATCAAGTATTCGGCTTCGGGGTTTCGCGACTTCACCCGGATCGCCGCATCGGATCCGACGATGTGGCGCGATGTGTTCCTGACCAACCGCGAGGCGACGCTGGATATTCTCGGGCGCTTCACCGAAGAGCTTTTCGTCCTGCAACGCGCGATCCGCGTTGGCGACGGGGAGGCACTGTTCGACTACTTCACCAAGACCCGTGCGATCCGTCGCGGGATCATCGAGGCCGGTCAGGATACCTCTGCGCCGGATTTCGGCCGCGTAGTGACCGGAGCGGCGGAATGAGGGCGCGGCGCGGCCTCTTCATAGCTCTTCTGGCCGTCGCGCCCGGCGCCGCCCTTGCCACTCCGCCTGATGCCTCGCTGAGGGCAGCTGCACTGCAGTGTGTGCCTTTGAGCTGCTCAAAGGAGTGTCTGCTCAGGCGAGTTGGTGGTGTCAGTGCCCTGGGTGCATGTACATGCCTCTGGCAGTGAACCCATTAC
>JBGSNN010000098.1:0-2447 GCA_041739655.1 Albidovulum sp.
GGACCCGAAATCGGGCGGCGTCGCCCACGGCGCGCGGGTCTTCGCGCACCCGCAATGCCACCATGCGCCCGAGGTCTATGACGGGATCGCGGCGGCGGAGGCGGCAGCACTTCTCAGCGCGTTCTTCCGCGACCGGCGCGAGTGACCTGCGACATTGTGTCCGGTGCGACACATACAATAGAGCAGATCGGACCGACACAATTTGGCGCTTTGGATTCGGTGCGTGGGCTGTATTGTGCGCCCGTCCCGATAGACAAAGGAAGGAGGCGCACGATGACAATCCATGACTTTCCGGCGCTCCATTCCGGTGCTGGCATGGCCTATGGCGCGACAGCCGCAGGCCGATCCGCAAGGGCGGGCCTGCGCGTCATCAGCGCCAGGGCCTGAGCCTCGCGCCCTTCGGGAAGATGATCCGGCACCGACCGATCCGATTCCCTTTCTGATCCCTTGTGCCTGACTGCGGCCTTCGCCGGTCGCTGGGGCATTTCATCCAACCAGAACTGGGAGCCTCGGGCCATGACGGTCCCGGGCTGTGTGACAAGATGAATGCAGACGTGAATCGCAACGTCGCAACGCCCGCGGCCGCCGTGCAGGCGCTGGTCGCGGAACATGGGCTCGTCCGGGTGGCGCTGGCGCTTGCGGCGCTGGTGGCCCGGCCCCGTCTGCACTTGGTGCAAGCCTCGGAGGCTGATCTGCCCGACCGGGTCCGGCGCGACATCGGCCTTGAGCCAGTGCCCCGGGGCCGCAACTGGTGGGAGTTGTGAGGGCGTGCCGGTGGGGGCGCTGCCCCCACACCCCCGGAGTATTTCGGCCAAGAAGAAGCCGGGCGGATCAGATCACGATCGGCACCAGCACCTCAGGCTCGATCACATCCACCCCCGGTAGCCCGGCCTTGAGCGCGTCCGCGTTCTGGGCGAGCGCCGGGAAGGTGCGGTAGTGGCAGGGGATGACGGTCTTGAAGGCGAAGTATTTCCGCGCCGCGAAGGCCGCCATCTTCATGTCCATCGTGTAGTAGCCGCCGCAGGAGAGGATGCCGATGTCGGGGGCAAAATATTCGCCCATCCAGCCCATGTCGGCCATCACCGTGGTGTCGCCCGAGACATAGATCGTGTGGCCCTCGCCGGCGATCATGTAGCCGGCCTCGCGCCCGGCATAGATCGGCCCCGAGGGCCCCGAGAGCGAGGAGGAATGCGCCGCCGTCAGGAGCGTCGCGGTGGCGCCGCCGATCTCGATCGTGCCGCCCTTGTTGAAGCCGATGCCGGCAATGCCTTCGCTCGCCTCCCAGTGCGAGATGAGGTCATAGGTTCCCGCGACCGGGATGCCGAGTTCCTTTGCGATGGCGACCGCGTCGCCGCTGTGGTCGCCGTGGCCGTGGGTGACGAGGATATGGGTGGCGCCCGCGACCGCCTCGGCGCGCCGCTCCGCCGGGAACATCGGGTTGCCGGTCAGCCAGGGGTCGATCAGGATCACCGCCCTTTCGATCTCGATACGGAAGCCGGAATGGCCAAGCCAGATGATCTTCATCTCAGTCTCCTTCTTTCGGGATGGCCCCGTGCCCTTGCGGCTGGGGCCGCGCGCGGGTAAACCCTGCCGCCATCAACGGCCGGAGTATAGCGCCATGTCCATCGATATTTCGACCGCGCGGAAGGTCGCGCATCTTGCGCGGATTGCCGTCAAGGAGACGGACCTGCCGGTCCTTGCGGGCGAGTTGTCCGCCGTTCTGGCCTTCATGGAAGAGTTGAACGAGGTCGATGTGTCGGGCGTGGAGCCGATGACCTCGGTCACGCCGATGCGGCTGAAGCGGCGGGCGGATGTGGTGACGGACGGCAATAACCAGGCGCAGATCCTCGCGAACGCGCCGGACGCAAGGGAAGGCTTCTTCGCGGTGCCGAAGGTGGTCGAATGAGCGGGCTCAATGAACTGACGATCGCGGCGGCGCGCGACGCGCTGAGGAAGGGCGAGGTCACGAGCGCCGAACTCACGGAAGTCTGCCTTTCGGCGATCGAGGGCGCGGGCGCGCTCAATGCCTTCGTCCACAAGACGCCGGAGATCGCGCGCGAACGCGCGGCGGCGTCGGACGCACGGCTGAAGGCGGGCGCGGCACCGGCGATGTGCGGCATCCCGATCGGGATCAAGGATCTCTTCTGCACGAAGGGCGTGCCGAGCCAGGCCGGATCGAACATCCTGAAGGGCTTCCGGCCGGAATACGAATCGACCGTCAGCCAGCAACTGGCAGACGCCGGCGCGGTCATGCTCGGCAAGCTCAACATGGACGAATTTGCCATGGGATCGAGCAACGAGACCTCATGCTATGGCAACGCCGTCAACCCCTGGCGGCGCAGCAACGATGCGACGCCACTGACCCCCGGCGGGTCCTCGGGCGGCTCGGCTGCGGCGGTTGCGGCACGGCTCTGCCTTGGCGCCACCGGCACCGATACCGGCGGCTC
>JBGSNN010000127.1:0-24879 GCA_041739655.1 Albidovulum sp.
GACGGCATCGGTCTCGCCATGATCGGCCCGGCGTTCGGAATGGCCGAGGATGACGTGGGACGCGCCGGCATCAGCCAGCATCGCGGCCGCGATATCGCCGGTATGGGCGCCGGAGGCTTGCGCGTGACAATCCTGCCCGCCGACGCTGATGGCACTGCCCCTGGCGGCCAGCGCCATCTGGGCGATCAAGGTCGCGGGCGGGCAGATCAGCACCTCGGACCTTGGCGCGGGATGCAACCGCGCGAGCGCCGAAATCTCGGCAAGACTCGCCGTCGTGCCGTTCATCTTCCAGTTTCCCGCCGCCAGTTTTCTGCGCATCGTTGCTTCCCTCACAATTCGCTCAACGCCTCGCGGGCGAGCATGCAGGCAAGCGCCGGATCGTCAAGTGCGGCATCTGGTAGCTGCCAGTACGGCATCGCCGTGATCTTGCGGCCCTCGCGGGAATAGGTCCAGCGGGTCCAGCCCTCTCTGGCCGCCCGATTTGCGAAGGCGCCCGCGCCCTTGAGCCAGATCGACCCGTCCGACTGCAGGATTGCGAAGATGGTGCCGCCTGCATAGAGGCAGAGCCCGCCCATCATTTGGCGCGCGGTCAGGGCACCGAGCCCGGAGAAAAGCTCCTGCGCAAAGGCCGCATCGGCATCCGACACGCTCATGTCGCTGCCCGGACCGGGACCGGCATCAGCTTTCGGCGAACTTGATCGACTCGCCGCAGCCGCAGGCTTCGACCACATTGGGGTTGTTGAACTTGAACCCGGCTTCGAGAAGCGAGCTTTCGTAGTCGATCACGGTCCCGAACAGGAACATCTGCGCCATAGGGGCAATCATCACCCGCGCCCCATCCTGCTCGACGATCTCATCCATCGGGCCGGCCTCGGCGGCAAACTCCATGGTGTATTCCATGCCGGCGCAGCCGCCTTTCTTGACGCCGAGCTTCAGGCCATAGGACTTGTCGCGCGCCATCAGGCGGGTGATCTGACTGACCGCGCGCGGGGTCAGGGTCACTGGGGATTTTCCGGGAATGCCGAACATCAGAGTCTCCGATTCCTGAGAATCAATCTAGGGCCGACCCGCGCGGATTCCAAGCGGCGGCAATGCCTCGATCAATCGCAGCGTCGCGTATGAGAGCGCCAGCGCCCAGGCGAAGGACGCAAGGGTGCCGATAATGACGTATTCGCCGGCACGCTGGTCCTTCGATGTGGTCTCGAACCTCAGGACCGATTTCGCGGCGATCAGAAAGCCGATCCCGGCGGGTTGGCCGACCATGACCAGAAGAAAGATCAGGCCCCGTTCGAGAAGACCGATCAGCAGTCCGCCATTCGGCAGACCGGTCGGCAGGTCCACATCCGACCACGGCCGCATCAGCATCCCGACCGCAAAGCCGCCCGCCCGGGTGGTCAGGATCGCCCCGGCGACAGCCGCCATGAGGCCCGGCAGCCAGTCGAGCCCGGACCAGAGACTCCCGGCCCAAAGCGCGGGCCGCAGCGCCGCGATGAGGGCCAGCACCGCGATATGGGCACCCTGATCGGCCAGAAAGGCGGCGAGGCCCGGAGCGCGGAGACGCGACTTCAGCCAGTCCGTTGCGGCGTGCAGAAGGGCCAGCGCGGGCAGTTCCCAGGCGTCGACGCGGCCAAGTGCTGCCTGCGCCGTCAGGAGGACGATCGCGGCATGAAGCAGAAGAACCCGAGGCCGTGCCTTGTTCGCCGCGATATAGCCGGTCTGCAGCACGAAGTCGGCGAAGACATGGGCGCAGAGCAGGGCGGCGAAGGTCTCGGTCATGGGCGCTTGCTTCGTTCGAGTGTTTCGAGGGCAAGTATGACCGTCTCCTGCGCCGCAGCAGCGAGGGATTTGCTCACGGCCTGACGGGATTTTCCGAGCCGCCTTGCAATCTCTGTGATGGTGCCATCGTGATCCGGGGCGAGCGTCGGGAGGATTGCCGCGGCTTGCACCCGGGTCCAGCCCTGTGACAGCCGGTCGGCAAGGATGGTTGCCGCGTCAATGGGACCGAAGCTGCTGTGTCCCATGCGAACCGGAAGCCTGGTTTTTTTCAGATCGTCAAGGCCCTGACCAGAACTGGCGAAAACCTCTTCGGTTTGGGTATTGAGGTCGGGGGCGATGCTGTCTGGCGCAGGGCCTTCGGCGACTGAAATGTAGCTGTCGAACTCTTCCCCTTCGGCGCGTAGCGCCGCGCGGAATGCCAATGCCGAACGCAGTGCCATCTCGGGGCGAGCCAGAACCACCTGCCAGCCGTCGCCTCGGTGTCTGCTGAAATGGAGGTCAGCGCCCATCCATGCGCGCTGTGTTTCGGCGCAGGATTGGAGCGCGCGAAAGGCGCGGGCAATCTTGCTTGCGCCAAGGTTGCCGGAGTTCACGAGGTCTCCGGTGAGAACCGCAATTCGGCGGGAACTATTCATCCGCAACCAATACTGGTTGCGCGAACAAAATGCAACCTGAATTGGGTGCTTTTCATAGTTCGCATCCTGATTTGGTTGCGAAGTCGCCGACGCACCCCGATCAGGCAGCCCATCCGGCTTTGCTACATGAACCCCAGTTCCAGCCGCGCCTCGTCAGACATCATGTCCATGCCCCATTGCGGATCGAAGGTCATCTCGACATCGACCTGCTTCACGCCCGCCAGGGGTTCGACCGCATCGACCACCCAGCCCGGCATCTCGCCGGCGACCGGGCAACCAGGCGCGGTCAGGGTCATCACGATCCGGACCTCGTTCTCGGGGGAAATCTCGATCGTGTAGATCAGGCCGAGGTCAAAGATATTCACCGGGATCTCGGGGTCATAAACCGTCCGGCATGCCTCCACCACGCTGTCGTAGAGCGGGTGGTCGGTGGTCGATGGTTGAATGAGAGGGGTGCCCTCGATCGGTGCTGCTGATTCCACGCTCATGACTGCCTCGACTTGTTCCTGAGCGAATATATAAGGATTGCGTGCCGAAGGTCCAGCCCAGCGTTACGACCGCGGGGGGCGGAGTGCGCCGAACGGCATGGGCGGCATCACGTTCGCGTGCGGCCCGGCGCCTTGCCGCGCGCTGGCGGCGTTGAGGTAACCGTTGTTTTTGAGGGGGTTGCGCTGCGGTTCGCGGCCTCGATGCGCAGAGATCACGCCAGATGACGATTCGATCCCGCAGTCGTGTCTTCGGAACGCGTCAGCCCGGAGGTAGGCTTGATCCAGTTATTCGTCACCACCCACCACTCACCGTCCCACCACCCACCGACCCGGACTACGCGCAGACCACCCTTGAACCCGCAGTCCGCAAGAAGGCGCTTGCCCCGGCGATTGTCGCAGATTTCAAGACCAATGCGACATCGTCGGTGGCACGTCAAAGGGTGGCGACCTCGGGACCACCGCAATCCGCGACGGTACAATCAGTCACTTGGTCGCAAAAGCGAACGCGGCGACATTCGGCGCCGATGCGATCCGCCGCCGGTCTCTGGCCCTGTCGGCGCCAGCAGGCTTGGCACGGTCGGCGCAACTGATATATCGCCCCCATGACACAGCGCTTTTCCTTCACGCTCCACGCCAGAACGGGCAAGGCCCGGACCGGGACGATCCACACGCCCCGGGGCGAGATCCGCACACCCGCGTTCATGCCGGTGGGCACCGCCGCCACGGTGAAGGCGATGCTGCCCGAAAGCGTGGCGGCGACCGGCGCCGACATTCTTCTCGGCAACACCTATCACCTCATGTTGCGGCCCACGGCCGAGCGCATCGCGCGGCTCGGCGGACTTCACCGCTTCATGAACTGGGAGCGGCCGATCCTGACCGATTCCGGCGGCTTTCAGGTGATGAGCCTGGCTGATCTGCGCAAGCTGAGCGAAGAGGGGGTGCGCTTTGCCTCGCATATCGACGGCTCGCGTCACCTGCTTTCGCCCGAGCGCAGCATGGAGATCCAGAGGCTCCTCGGCTCCGACATCGTGATGTCGTTTGACGAATGCCCGGCGCTGCCGGCGCCGGTCGAACGGGTCGCCGAAAGCATGCGCCTGTCGATGCGCTGGGCTCAGCGGTCGCGCGATGCCTTCGGCGACCGGCCGGGCCATGCGCTTTTCGGCATCATGCAGGGCGGTGTCACCGAAGAGTTGCGTGCCGAAAGTGCCGCGGCGCTGACCGCGATCGGGTTCGACGGCTATGCCATCGGCGGCCTTGCGGTTGGCGAGGGGCAGGAGACGATGTTCTCGGTCCTCGACTATGCCACCGACCTGCTTCCGGCCGACAAGCCGCGCTACCTGATGGGCGTCGGCAAGCCCGATGACATCGTCGGCGCGGTCGAACGCGGCATCGACATGATGGACTGCGTCCTGCCGTCGCGGTCCGGACGCACCGGGCAGGCCTGGACGCGCAGGGGCCAGGTCAACATCAAGAACGCGCGTCACATGGACGACCCGCGCCCGCTCGACGCGGCCTGCACCTGTCCGGCGTGTCGGTCCTACAGCCGCGCCTATCTGCATCACGTCTTCCGGGCCGGGGAGATCATCGCCGCGATGCTCCTGACCTGGCACAACCTGCACTACTATCAGGAACTGATGCAGGGACTGCGCGCGGCCATCGCGGCCGACCGAATCGGCGCCTTCGTTGCCGAGTTTCATGCCTTGCGCGCCGAGGGCGACATCGCGCCGCTCTGACCCCCCGGCTAGCCCTGCGTCAGGATGATCGACAGGCGGCGCAAGAGATCGTGCAGCGCCGCCGGCAGCGCATGGATGCTGAAGGTCAGATCATGCAGATCGGCGACGCGGATTCGTATGGTGCCAGCCTCTGACGCGGTGAAGGCGCGGTCGGCGCGGGCAAAGCTTGCGATGCTGCGCGAGCCGCGTTCGGCCACCGCGATGGTTACGCCATGCGCCATTCCATGCGCCGCGGCCCGGGCCAGAATGCCGTCGGGATCGTTGCCGCTGAGGTCGGACCAGCCGATCCAGCCGTCATTGGCAAGCCCCCAATGGACCGTCGGGTCAAGCATGACATAGCCGTTGCGCGCATAGAGTTGCTGCCAGGCGGCCGGATAGGACTGAAGCATGTAGCGCGGTGAGGTATAGGTCAGATGCAGTCCGATTGCGAACCCGGCAGGGCCGGACTCGCACAAGGATTCGACAAGGTTCCCGATCCGTGTTGCTGCCGTGACCACTCTTACTGCACCCGTCTTTCACCCAGAAGCATTCCGTGTCATACCGCCGCCCGCAGGACAAGCCCGTGGGCGCGTCGATGGCGGCAAATACCTATTGTTTGGGACGGAAAGCATGGCTGGCCTTGACGAAGAACGCATCTTCAAGCGTCTCGCACCCGCCGGGTATTACCTCGCGCTAAGAGTGGGTTTCATCCTGCCGCTTGCCGAACGCAACACCATGCCGCAGGCTTGGATCGACCGCTACACGCGGCTTGGCCATCTGGTGCACGATCCGGTGGTTCGCTGGGTCTATGGCAATGCCGGCACGATCCGGTGGAGCGCCATCGACCTCTCTGATCCGCGCGGCGTTCTGCGCGAGGCGGCGGAATACGGGATGCGCTTCGGTGTGGCGGTCTCATGCTCGCCCGCGCAGGAAACTGGCCAGCGCAGCTTTGCGACCTTTGCGCGAAGCGACCGCGAATTTACCGATGCCGAGGCGAGCGAGCTGCACGCCCGTGTCGCCGAGTTGCACATTGCCGCGACGCCGCCCACGAACCTGACCCGGGGCGAGATCGAGGCGCTGTCGATGATGCGCGATGGCTTGCTGCTGAAGGAAATCGCCGGACGTCTGGGGGTGACCGAAGGCGCAATCAAGCAGCGGATCCGCAGCGCCAAGGAAAAACTAAACGCAAAGACCGCATCGCAGGCTGTCTCCTGCGCGGCGGGCTATGGCCTCATCTGAAGCCGCTTTGCGCTCCTGCGGCGCCGGGCGATCAAAGTGCGCTTGCGCGCGCGACGCGGCGGCGGCATCTTGATCTGGAACGCGTTAGGGCGGACGAGGTTGAAGCTGCGCCCACGCCCGCCTAGATATGATCCCTGAACGGAGACCGACAGTGGCTGCCGAGAGACGGGGCCGGGGCGGCCTCGCTGATGTGAAGGAACCCGAATGACACAGAAACTCGCTCCCAGCTACCCGGTCCTGCCGCTGCGCGACATCGTGGTTTTCCCCCACATGATCGTGCCGCTGTTCGTCGGGCGCGAAAAATCCGTGCGGGCACTGGAAGAGGTGATGCGCGAAGATCGTCAGATCCTCTTGTCATCGCAGATCGACCCCACGGTTGACGATCCGACGACGGACGGCATCTATCGCGCGGGCGTTCTGGCCAATGTCCTGCAACTGCTCAAGCTGCCCGATGGAACCGTCAAGGTTCTGGTCGAAGGCAAGGTGCGCGTGCGGATCACGAATTTCATCGAAAACGAAGCCTATTTCGAGGCCGAAGCTGAAGCCCTGAACGAACTTCCGGGCGACAGCGCCTCGGTCGAAGCGCTCCTGCGCTCGGTCGCCGAAGAGTTCGAACGCTACGCCAAGATCAAGAAGAACGTGCCGGAAGAGGCGCTTTCGGCGGTCTCCGAGGCGCGCGAACCGGCCAAGCTTGCCGATCTCGTCTCGGGCCATCTCGGCATCGACGTTGGCCAGAAGCAGGCGCTTCTCGAGACGCTCGACATTGCCGAGCGGCTGGAGAAGGTCTTTGGCCTGATGCAGGGCGAAATGTCGGTTCTTCAGGTCGAGAAGAAGATCAAGTCCCGCGTCAAGTCGCAGATGGAGCGGACCCAGCGCGAATACTATCTGAACGAACAGATGAAGGCGATTCAGCGCGAACTCGGCGACAGCGAGGATGGCCAGAACGAGATCAACGAACTGGCCGAGAAGATCACCAAGACCCGGTTCTCGAAGGAAGCGCGCGACAAGGCCGAGGCGGAACTGAAGAAGCTGAAGTCGATGTCGCCGATGTCGGCCGAGGCGACGGTGGTGCGCAACTATCTCGATTGGCTCCTGAGCCTTCCCTGGGGCGTCAAGTCCCGGGTCAAGAAGGATCTGAGGAAAGCGCAGGAAGTCCTTGATAACGATCACTATGGTCTGGAAAAGGTCAAGGAGCGGATCGTCGAATATCTGGCCGTGCAACAGCGCAGCCAGAAGATGAAGGGTCCGATCCTCTGCCTCGTCGGCCCTCCGGGCGTCGGCAAGACCTCGCTTGGCAAGTCGGTCGCACGGGCAACCGGGCGCGAGTTCATCCGCATCTCGCTTGGCGGGGTGCGCGACGAATCCGAGATCAGAGGCCACCGGCGGACCTACATCGGCTCGATGCCCGGCAAGATCATTCAGGCGCTGAGGAAGGCCAAGACCACGAACCCGCTGATCCTGCTCGACGAGATCGACAAGATGGGCCAGGATTTCCGCGGCGATCCGGCCTCGGCGATGCTCGAAGTGCTCGACCCTGAACAGAACAACACGTTCATGGACCACTATCTCGAGGTCGAATACGACCTGTCGAACGTGATGTTCATCACCACGGCGAACTCCTACAACATGCCTGGGCCGCTTCTGGACCGGATGGAGATCATCACTCTGGCCGGTTACACCGAGGACGAAAAGCGCGAGATCGCCAAGCAGCACCTGATCCCGAAGCAGGTCAAGAACCACGGCCTGCGCAAGGCCGAGTTCACGCTGACCGATGGCGCGCTGCAGGAGATGATCCGCACCTATACCCGCGAAGCGGGCGTGCGGAACCTTGAACGCGAGATCTCCAAGATCGCGCGCAAGGCCCTGACCAAGATCGTCCGCAAAGACGCGGCGAGGGTCGAAGTGACGGAGGCGAACCTTGAGGACTTCCTCGGGGTGAAGAAGTTCCGTTACGGCCTGGCCGAGAAGGAGGACCAGATCGGTGTCGTGACCGGTCTTGCCTGGACTTCGGTCGGGGGTGAACTTCTGTCGATCGAGGCGCTGCGCCTGCCCGGCAAGGGCCGGATGAAGACCACCGGCAAGCTTGGCGACGTGATGAAGGAATCGATCGAGGCCGCGTCGTCCTTCGTCCGTGCGATCAGCCCCGAGATTGGGGTCAAGCCCACGGTCTTCGAGAAGATCGACATCCACGTTCACGTCCCCGAAGGGGCGACGCCGAAGGACGGGCCGAGTGCCGGGGTGGCAATGGTGACCTCCATCGTCTCGGTGCTGACCCAGATTCCGGTCAGGAAGGACATCGCCATGACCGGCGAGGTCACCCTGCGCGGCAATGTGCTGGCGATCGGCGGGCTGAAGGAAAAGCTTCTGGCGGCGCTCAGGGGTGGCATCAAGACGGTGTTCATCCCCGAAGAGAACGCAAAGGATCTGACCGAAATCCCCGCGAACGTGAAAGCCGGGCTGACGATCATCCCGGTGGCGCATGTGCGCGAGGTTCTGCGCCAGGCGTTGGTCCGGATGCCCGAGCCCATCGTCTGGGATGCCGAAGCCGAGGAGGCGGCGGCCAGTGCCGCACGGGCCGACAAGGGCGACAGCGCCTCGGCCATGGCGCACTGACCCCAGCCGTCACGGGCGAAAAAAGGGCGCGGCATCAGCCGCGCCCTTTGCCGTCTTGGCTATTCGTCGCGGCGACTGCGTTCGCGCAGCGTTCGGGCTAATCGCCTCTGGCCACGCGGCGCCGGCGTGCCATCCCGGCCAACGCCAGTGCCAGGACGAGCATCGGTGCCGTCGGGGGCAGGGGGACCGGGGTCAAGCCTCCAGGGCCGCCGCCTGGTCGCTGCTGCGGCGCCGTCATCGCAGGCAGCACCGGGCGCAGCCCCGTCGTCATTTGCAGGCCAGGCTCAGGCGTGTCGGTCCGCCGGGTCCACGAGAAGGAATTGTAGCCGCCGGCCCCCGGCCCATAGATCGCCACCCCGGCCGTGACATTGCGTCGCCACGTCCACAGACCGTTCGCCCGGCCTTCAGCCGCAAGCCACGGCATCTTGTCTAGCGCAGCATGGACCAGCGCCGCGAGGGCGGCATAGCCGGCCTGCGGCCGGGCAGTCCACAGCCCGCCGAAACTGGAGGTGCCCGCCGACGCCAGCGCATCCGACAGCGACCGCAGGCTGAGCGGGAGATCGAGGTGGCCCGCACGCGGGCCGGAGTCGGTCGCCCAAGGAATCGTCACCGCCCGCGCAGGCGCGGACGCGGCGCAGAGCGTCGCGGCTAGCAACAGCGGGACCAGTGTTCGCTTCAACATCACAACGTCCAGGGCGCGGCAGGTCGTCGGCCGCTTCCGCCCGAAGGATAGACCTCGGGCATGGTGACAATGCCGGGCGCCCCGTCCGATTGTTTGGCTCAACTATGGCGTGACTACGAAGTTTCCGTTGATCGCGGAAACGCATCGTTCACGAAATGCGATCAATCACGCCCTGCGACGCGGCTCTGATGCCCAAGGCGAATTTGCCTGAGGAGGGTGCTTGAAGCCTCCGGCGCAACTCGCTATTACGTCCGCCACGATGCGGGGGTGATTAGCTCAGTGGTAGAGCGCTTCGTTCACATCGAAGATGTCGGGGGTTCAAATCCCTCATCACCCACCATCCCAACCCTTTGAATCAAAAGAAAACCCTTGTAATCAAGGGCTTTGTGCCGTTCTGTGGTTACAGTTTTGGTTACAAACTGTAGGTGACACATGGCAGGCAAGGTCAGGCATCTGGTGAATCGCTCCGGGCGCTATCACGCGCGGATCGTGGTCCCGAAAGACCTCCGGCCAGCACTCGGCGACAAGACCGAACTGCGCCGGCCGCTCGGCGGTGACTACCGGCAGGCGCTCCGCTTGCTCCCCGGCGCGGTCGCGGAGCTTCAGCACCAGATCGCCCTCGCCGAGCGGAAGGTAGTTGCCACGCGCCCCGGATCGCGCCCTGCACGTTACCCACTGGCGCCCGATCAGATCGCGTGGTCGAACTATCAATCTCGCCTCGCCTTCGATGACGAGCTTCGGAACGATCCGCGCTATGCCAGTGTCGGGATCAATGATCTGCTTGTCCGGGAGCTTCGGGAGGGCATGGCCGGTCGTTTGTCCGACGATCGCCTTGAGGCTTTGGTAGGTGAGCGGATCGCGCACTATCGGCATCTGGGCAACACCGACGTGACGAAGGGCACCGATGAGTGGAGAGCCGTCGCTCGCGCGCTCTGTGTCTCGGAATACGAGGCACTGGCAAGAGCGGCCGAACGTGATGAAGGCGACTTCGCCGGCAAGACTGAGCACCCGATGCTCGCGAACGCGGCAACCGACGCGGCCGAGGTAAAGGCGCCGGTCAGCCTCAAGGGGCTTTGGGATGACTACGTTAAGGGCCGCACCCAAGCCGGCTTCATGCGCGACGGCGGCAGGCGGCAGGCGCCGGTCATCAACAGTCTGCGCGCCTTCCTGAAGCACGACGACGCGAACCGCGTGACGAAGAAAGACCTCTTGGCGTGGCGCGATCACTTGATGACCTCGCTCACCGCCAAGACCGTGAGCGACATCCACCTGTCCAGCGTGCGCTCGCTCTTCGGGTGGGCGGTTGACAATGAGCGCCTGATCGAGAACCCGGCCGCGACTGTAAGGCAGCCGAAGCCGCGCAAGGTCCGCAGCCGGGAGAAGGGCTTTACCGACGACGAGGCGCTGGCCGTTCTGCGGCTCTCACGGTCCTATGAACCGAATGCGGATCAGTGGGGCTATGTCCGAGAGAAGGCGCATCTCGTTGCGGCGAAGCGATGGGCGCCGATCCTTTGCGCCTTCACCGGCGCGCGGATTAGCGAGATCACGCAGCTACGGAAAGAGGACGTGCGGCAGGAAGGTGATCGCTGGATCATCCGCATCACGCCCGACGCTGGCACCGTGAAGGCGGGCGGCTACCGCGACGTGCCGCTTCACCAGCAGATCGTGGAACTCGGCTTTATCGACTTCGTGAAGGCGGCTGCCGCCGGACCTCTCTTTCACGGCGGCACTGTTCCCAAGGATTACGCAGCGAAGGCTAAGCGCATCTCAAATCAGATCGCCGACTGGCTTCGCAAGAGCGGGGCGATACCAGACGACATTGATCAACCGAACCACGCATGGCGGCACCGCCTCAAGACCAAGGCCAGCGAATTGGGTATCGACTCGCGCGTGATCGACGCCATTCAGGGACATGCAGGCCGGACGGCGGGCGATGAGTATGGGGACGTAACAACCATGGCAAAGGCGCGCGCCATAGATCAATTCCTTTCTTATGCTTTTTCAAAGGAACCCCTGAAAAATCTGCCACTTTCCGTCTGATCTGATAGGTCCGGGCATCCCCATGAGAAGGCTTGCCGACGCCGAAACAGCCCGCCTTTCCCGGCTTGCGCGACGCGATGAAGAAAAAGCAGACGTGGCGGGAGCTGGTTCTGGCGGAGATGGATTCGGTGGTGCCGTGGGGTCGGCTGCTGGGGTTGATTGCACCGCATTACCCCAAGGCCGGGCCGAAATGTGGCCGTCCGCCGGTGCCGCTGGAGACAATGCTGGGTAGTGCCGCGACAGGTTGGTTGCGGCTGGACCCCGGTTTCTGAACAGCTAAGATAACCGCCGCCGTTTTGTCGTATCGGCCACCGTTGCGGCTGGACCCCGGTTTCTGAACAGCTAAGATCGCGAGACTGAATATAAGAGCAACAAACGGGTTGCGGCTGGACCCCGGTTTCTGAACAGCTAAGATTGGCGCGAAGATCATCCGCGCCCGCTGCTAGTTGCGGCTGGACCCCGGTTTCTGAACAGCTAAGATCGCCACCGCCCGTCACGGTCACGCTGCCCTGTTGCGGCTGGACCCCGGTTTCTGAACAGCTAAGATCGACGTGCATTCACCATCGCGGGTGTTTCAGTTGCGGCTGGACCCCGGTTTCTGAACAGCTAAGATACACCTGACCGGTGTCGAGATTGACATTCCGTTGCGGCTGGACCCCGGTTTCTGAACAGCTAAGATCGGGATGCGGATATACCTCTCTATGAAGGGTTGCGGCTGGACCCCGGTTTCTGAACAGCTAAGATGCACGTCCATCACATCAACGAGGACAAGCGGTTGCGGCTGGACCCCGGTTTCTGAACAGCTAAGATAGAGCGCAGGAAGGGCCTGCGTCAACCGCGGTTGCGGCTGGACCCCGGTTTCTGAACAGCTAAGATCTGAACAGTTTCAGATGCTGAACAATTTGAGTTGCGGCTGGACCCCGGTTTCTGAACAGCTAAGATTGCACGGGACGATGTTGACATGATCTGGAAGTTGCGGCTGGACCCCGGTTTCTGAACAGCTAAGATGGTAGTCCAGCGGGTTCATCTGCCGATAGCGTTGCGGCTGGACCCCGGTTTCTGAACAGCTAAGATGATATCATCATTCAGGCGGCGGTCTAAGGGGTTGCGGCTGGACCCCGGTTTCTGAACAGCTAAGATCCACGCAGGCGTCGAGACTTCCGGCAAAGGGTTGCGGCTGGACCCCGGTTTCTGAACAGCTAAGATGGGCGCGCATAACAGGCTACCAGCCACCAGGTTGCGGCTGGACCCCGGTTTCTGAACAGCTAAGATATCAACAAGAACCTCCCGCACGTCCTCGTAGTTGCGGCTGGACCCCGGTTTCTGAACAGCTAAGATCGAGCGTTGCCTCGGGCCGGGTGTGGTTTGGTTGCGGCTGGACCCCGGTTTCTGAACAGCTAAGATCAGTGTCATGCGGCAACATTAGAACCAATAGTTGCGGCTGGACCCCGGTTTCTGAACAGCTAAGATTACGGACTTTGTCATCTCGCACTCCGAACAGTTGCGGCTGGACCCCGGTTTCTGAACAGCTAAGATGCGGCTTCAACTGGCCGTCGATAACGCTCAGTTGCGGCTGGACCCCGGTTTCTGAACAGCTAAGATTTTGCGGAAAACGCGACGACAAGCCCGGAGTTGCGGCTGGACCCCGGTTTCTGAACAGCTAAGATCCTGGCGGGTGACGGCAACAGCAACACGCAGTTGCGGCTGGACCCCGGTTTCTGAACAGCTAAGATGCCCTGATCGCCAATGTCGACGAACCCGGAGTTGCGGCTGGACCCCGGTTTCTGAACAGCTAAGATGTTCTCGCTCTCGCTGATGACGTCGCCGTAGTTGCGGCTGGACCCCGGTTTCTGAACAGCTAAGATTGTCTCATTCGACATCACCGACCGGCTTTCGTTGCGGCTGGACCCCGGTTTCTGAACAGCTAAGATCGACTGCTCTGCAACGCTCTGATAAGAGAGCGTTTTGCGGCGTTCCCGTTTTGAAATTTCATTCGAATCACCGTCAGAACAAGACCAATTGCTCCGGATTTTTTCGCGGGTTCCGTCGGCCCTGGTCCGAGAAATGAACTATATCGCGGAACTGCCGGTCGGTGAAGTTCAGAATCTGAACGTCGCCCGAGGCGGGCAGCGCCCGTTCGATTTGGTTGATTCGCGTCTCAACAGCCTCTTTGCCGTTCACAAAGCGCGCGTAAATCGAGAATTGGCAGCGCTCGTAGCCTTCATCCAGCAAGAAGTTGCGGAAATCACCGGCAGCTTTGCGCTGCGGTTTGGTTTCGGTAGGAAGGTCGAACATCACAAGGATCCACATGAGCCGATATCCGCTGAGAAAAGGGGAGGGGGCGTTCATTGGCCGAGGCCGGAGAGAATGGCGGCGTCTGGCGGCTCGGGCAGGGCAAGGGCCAGCTTTCGCGTCTCGAAGCTTTGCGCCAACGATGTGGCCAGGCGCGTAAGGGCGACGGAAACGGGGCTGACCTCACCCGTCAGGGGCAGGTCAAGCGCAATCAGGCGCGCCAAGGCCCGTTTGGCGGAAGTTGTCACCTCGGGGCCGCTTTGGGTCAGGATGGCACGGGCCGTCAGGTCAACCAACGGGCGAAAGGGTTCCATCAGGTCATCGGCAAGCGCAAATGCATTGCCGCGGTTGCTGTGAAAGATGCCGATGGTCGGATGCAGGCCAGCGGCGACGATGCCACGGGCGGTGGCGGCGCGCAGAACGGTGTAGCCATAATTCAGAAGACCGTTGACATCAGGGCGGTCCGGGTCCCGGCGGAAGTCCGGCCCCAGAAACAGCGGCCAGTAAAGACGCGCCGCCTGCGCCTCGGCATTGGTGCTGTCGCCGGACTGAACGCTGCGGGAAATGTAATCAAGTGGTGCGCGGGGTTGGCCGATGGCCGCCAGCGCGGCCGCCTGCATCTTGATCTTGGCGACGACGACACGTTTCCACGCTTGTTTGCGCAGGGGTTCGGCGGCGGTCCACTGCGCGCGCATCCGGGCGCCCTGGGCGTGGTGGCCCTCCAGTGGAAGCAAGAGGGCGCGCGGCTGGTGGTTGGCCGCGCAAAGAACGACGGGAGCACCACGTTCGGCCAGCTCGACAAGAAGGGAGTTCGTCCAGGTGACGCCGTGCGCATGCACTATCACGGCGGCGATCTGGTCAAGCGGCACACGGCAGATGATCTCGCCGTCTTCCTCGACCGTAAAGAAGCCGCGATCCCGCGACAGATGGCGGCCATCCTGGGCAATGTCTATGATCTGGTCCAATGTCGCACCGATAAATCAATTTCTTTAACCTATCGGTAATTTTTGGCGATTTTCAGGCGGTCTTGGGCGGGCCGGGATCCTTCATGCGGCCCATTTCATCAACGATGACGCGGCGAGTGCCGGATTTCATGAGTGACGGGGCGTTTTTGCGGATATAGACGCTCTCTTTGTCTTTCCGATAGCGCTGATCGGCGTTGCCTTCGTTATGCGCCACCATTTCGACGGTGCCGGTCGAACTGAACTTTTCGACGGTCGCAACCACGGGGCCAAATGGGCTATCCTCCAGCCGCACCATGTCATTCTTGAAAAGGCGCAGCACCCGCTTGGCGGCGGGATGCGGGCGGTGATCGATGTCGCGGTGGGCATCGAAGGTCGAGATGATCACGTGTTTGTAGCCGCTATCCGGCAGCCGCCAGACCTCGTAGCACTGGTTGCTGTCGCCCTTGTAGCCCTTGTAGGCTAGGCCGTTTTGATCCTTGACCTCGATTACCTCCACCGGCTCGATGATCCTGACGCGGCGGATTCCGTGGTAGGGACCCGGGCGGGCGGCGAAGTTGCGCAGGGCCGCCTGAAAATCTCTGCCGTCTTTGCCTTTGGTGACCAAAGCCAGAGCTTCGGCCAACGCGCGGTCACGGAGCTTTTCCACCATTGCTGGGGTCAGGCTGGCATAGGGTTTACGGGTCACGACCAGGGGCACGCCATTCAGGGTCTGCCCGGTCAGGCCATAGGCGGTGTCGTTATGCAACTGTCCCGTCGTGGTATCAGCGCCTTTCGCCCGCGCGGCGGGGTCGATTCGGCCATGATCGGCACGATGGCTGACAATCATCTTGTTGATCTGGGCTTTAACGGCATTACGAAAATCCTCCCACGGCGGCAGCACCCTAGAGGCGAGGTCGTCCAGCCCGCGTCCTGCATCAATCTGCGATTGATCGGCCATTCGCTTGATCAGGCTACGGTCGGTAGCCCCGATCACTGCAGCGTCGATGGCGTGATGGCGGTGGTCCATGCGGTTCTTAGGTTTGGAGACGTCACGCTGATCGTCATGTAGCAGGCTGTTCAGCCCCCAATGTCGGCGCAGCATTTCTGTCAGGCGGCCTGGCACAACCCAGACATGCCCGCCTTCGGCAAACAGCCGGTCCAGATATTCCCGCGCGATCCGCGACAGATACTGGGTATCGACCAAAGCGCGATCGAGGAAATCGCGCTCGCCCTCAAATTTCGCCATCGCGTCGGGTTTGAAGCGCCAAGCCTTATTCTCGGGGACGTGCTTCAGGTTCTCGCCCTCCAGCGCCCATATCCGCATGCCATCTTGCGCGGCCTCGGAGGGGGATTTGTTGCGCTTGGCGCGGTTGGCTTCTTTCAGGCAGAGGGTTTTGTTGGAGCCGCTGTCATCAAGGGTGCGCGAATACGGCAGTATATGGTCTATATCGCACTCGCCGGTGAACAACATCCCGGCAGAGATCAAGGTGCCGGTATAGGGGCAGCGACGGTTCATCGGGTCGGGGTTCATCTCCTCCCACAGCCGCAGGATGGCACGGTTCGCGCCGTTATCGGGTTGACCTAGGTCAAGAAGGCTGGCACCGCGCCGAATTGCGGCATCGGTGTTCTTCTTGATCGTCCGCTCGGCCTCGGCCTTCTGGTCGGCGCTTTGTTTCAGCTCTCGCGCCAGTTCCACCACGATTTCATCCGGCTTGCCGTAAACGGTGATGATCCGGTTGACCAAGCGCCGAAGTTGGTTGAGGCCGATGTGGACCGTAGGGTTGGTGATGCGGCCAAAGCGGGTGATGTCGTCATGACCGGGATTCTGGCTGCCGGGGATGACGTGACGTTCCAACACTTCGCCGTAATAGGGCAGGGCCTTCAGCACCTCGCCAGTGCGGCTGTCGGAGTGGTGCAGGCCGCAGGCGGCGACGGCCTTGTCATAGGTCAGCACGCCGGATTTCAGCTTATCCAGAATGGCCAGGGTCGCTGTCAGACCCAACCGGGAATAGCCGTCTGGCAAGGGGGCTTTCGCAGTTTCCTCGGCATGGGCGCGGTCCAGCCCATGGGTTTCCATCAGCCAGTCCACCAGCTTTCCGGCATCTTCCTCAGTTTGCAGGCTCTGGATCAGCGCCCATTGGCTTTCCCACGTTAGGGCCGACCACCGCGGCCCGAACCGATCGGCAAAGGCAAGGCTGGCCCGCACTGGATCACAAGCGATGGAATCCCTCGCGGCGGTCTCCAGCGTGAACTTTTCACCCTTCAGCTTCAACTCCTTGGCCAAAGCCACCAGTGTTAGCTTGGTCCCGCTCGGCGATTTCAATGGCATCTTGCCGTTCAGCACGGTGATTAGCTGATCCCGTTCTTCCAAGGTCAGCGCGCGCGCAGCGCGACCATTGGCGGTGATGCGCAGGTTGTTGACAGTCTCATACAGCACGCGTTGCTGGGTCAATGGGTGGGCCTTGGCAAGGCGCGGTTCGGGGAAGAACAGGCAACGACCAACGGCGGATTCTTTCAGCGGGCGCTGATAGAAAATTGTTTCGAACAGCACATCGCGCAACTCATCCGTTAGCTCGGGGTGATACGACGCCTGCGCGGCCCACAGCTTGTGAAACTCACCCTCCAGATGGCGGCGGTCGGGGTAGAAATCATAGCTCGCTTCGTCCTTGCCATCCTCACCTTTGCGCAGCATCAGCCTTGTGCGCACGGCGGGCACGTCGCGCGCGTCCTCGGCAGCGGCACGGCGCTTGTGCAGGAATTCGCCATAGGTGCGCGCGCCCGCAGCCATCATCGCCTGGTCCAGCCGCGCGCTGCCCTCTTTGATCTTGCCACCCTCATTGTCGCCGCCATCGGTCTTGCGATTGGATTTGAAGCCGCGCCGCTGGTCGATGTGGAACAGGGCACGGCCCAAATGGGTCAGCGGCAAGGCGCGGTCCAACCCCTGCGCCCGCAATGCAAACGGGTCAAGCAGCGTCAAAGCCTGCGCTGCATCTGGATCGGCGGGCATCAATCCTGCCGCCGACAGCCGCTTCATCAGCGTCGCGCGCCGGTGCAGATAGCGGTCTCGCCTGCGCCGCATCGCCCGCGCATCGCGCCGCGCCACCGCCAGCGACGCCTTGGTCTTGGCGTCGCGCCCATCCGAGAATATCCGGACGCCGCCGTCGATCACGCCTGTCGGCTGGCCCTTGGCAATCTCGTAAAGCCACCAGCCGATAGAGTTTGTGCCAATATCCAGACCAAGTCGCAGCATCGCAAAAGACCTCAAATTTATAAGTATAGTTAGGCAATGTTGACTCGGTTGCTTTCCCGCGTCCAGAGCTATGGCCGATTTTGGGTGACGCGGCTTGATCACTCGACGCAGTTCCGGTCGTCGCTTTGCTGGGCGACACCGTTGGTGAATGTGACGCCTTGGACAACGCGAGGCAACTGGTTCGTGCCGTTCAACTTGCGCCATTTCTTCGATGCCGCCCTAACCAGGGTGAACACAATGAGCTTGGCGGTCTTCTGCGAAAACGCGCCCTTGGTCCGGACGGTGCGGTGACGGACGGTTGCGAACACGCTCTCGATCGGGTTCGATGTTCGCAGCTGGTCCCAGTGTTCGGACGGGATGTCGTAAAACACCAGCAGGGCCTCGGCATCCTTCGTCAGGCAGGTGACACCGCGCGTATACTTGGCAGCATGTTTTTCCTTGAAGGTCCCGATGGACGCGAAGGCAGCGGCACGGGTCTCGGCGTGGGAGATCTCGCGCAGATTCGCCGTGACGGCGGGCAGGATGGATTTCGGGAAGTGGTTCAGGACGTTGGCTACCGTGTGGAACCAGCAGCGCTGGTGACGGGTGCCGGGGAAGACCTCGTCGACTGCCTTCCAGAACCCCAGCGCGCCGTCGCCCACGGCCAGTTCGGGCGGCACGGCGCGCGCCCTCGCGGGCAATGTCGGTGAGCGGATCGATGATCGATCCGGGTTGGTGAAGCGGATTGAGCGTGGTATCGTCTGCCATGGCGTATCGCTCCTTCGGGAAGTTCTAGCTGGCTTCGACCCCTGCCACGATACGCCGGCGTCTCAGGACCGATCTCCCATTTTCAGCCATAGCTCCGCGTCCACACCGGGCTTGAATTAGCCCGCCCCAAAAAGAGTGGATAGTTGCGGCTTGACGGCGAAAACTCTTGGGGGCATCGTCTGCTTGTTCAGAAACCGCGGTCGAGCCGTTAACAAGTTCGACAGAGCACCACATCAGAGCGCAGCCTACGGGCTGCGTTTCTATTTCACGCTCGCCGGATTGTCTTCGCGCTGATACGGAAGAGCAGCGCGATCTCGGGCAGGGGCCGCAGCTCCTCGTCCCGCATCGTGTGCACCTCGGCCTTCTGTGCGGCGGATAGCTTCGCCAGCTTCCCGACCCATCCAGAGATGCGCAGGCGTCTTCGGCCCCTTCTCGAACATGAGTTCGATGGCCTCGCTGCGCCTTGTGTGCAGGACGTAGCGCGCTGCCAGCTTGCCCTGGTGCCCGGCGGGATGCTCCAGTGCAACTGCGTCGAGCGCCGCAAGGCAGGCACGCTTCAGATCGTCGCGATTGAAAGCCTTGACCGTCATGCCGCTACCATCGAGGCATAGCGCATCAGCCGCTGCCGGATCGCCTTTTCTCGCTCCCGCACAAACTCCGGCAGCATCTGGGCATTGGCGAGGTCGAGACGGTCCGGAATCAGGTGGCGATCCATGTAGTCGCGGTCACGGCTGGTGATCCAGGCATCGAACGGCAGATCGCTCTTCTCGATGTTCTCGGGGCCAGGCAGAAGCTGCAGATTGCCAAGCCGGTCAACACTGTCGGTGATCTCGCGAATCCGGTGTTCGGGAATATTCATGCCCTGCAGAACCCGACGCCCGGCCCGCACCTGCGGCACGATATGATCGACGTGGAACGCACCCGTGGACCAATCGAGACCGTCGTAGAGGAGCGAGAGCGCCAGGAAGGTCTTGGCCTTGCCGTATTCGAGTTCAAGGAGATCCTCAATCGCCCGGGCGTCCAGACGCGCGATCCGCCCGTTCGTTGCCAGCACATCGTAGAGTCGTGCCGAGGGAAACGCGCGATCCGACCGCAGTCCTTCGCGGATCGCGCCGCGCGCCAGCGAGATCGTCCGGTCCGACGACCCCGCGAAGACGCCGAGCAACAGGCTCTGGATCAGCCAGCGCTGCATCTCACGAGCGTTCACGCGTTCGAACTCGGTCGAGCCGCGGAAGCTGAACTCCGGTGTGCGGAAGAGGTAGTAGGCGATTGGCAGGATCGCGTTGAGCGAGGTCAGCGTCTCGCCGGAAATGCCGAAGCGGTTGATGAGCCGGAAGGTATTCTCGATCGCTTGCTTGATCGAGGGCCACCGCGCCTCGATCTGGGCGATCGCCTCAGCGGTGAAGTTCGAGACGCTGTATTTGACATCAAAGTCGCAGAGCACCAGGCAAGCCTTCAGGACGAGGTCGCGCGTGATCGCATTCGGCAGCTGCAGCGACTTGTTGACGAAGTCGACAAAGCCGAAGACCTCGTCCCGCGCCGACCCGGCCGGCCACTTCGAGGTAATCATCGACATGAGGAGATCGGGTTTCGACAGCTTCGTGCCGCCATCGTTCGCACGCACAAAGATGTCGAGCACCCGGTCCACCGACTGGTCCGCTTCGGTGTAATAATTGATGACATCATCGACCCAGACAACCGAGTGCAAGCGCCGGAGGGTCGTCGATGCCAGATCGCGTTCGAACTGTGTGGCGCCGTGGTGCATCTGGCCCAGCACCTCGTCGATCAGCCGCTGCAGGTCTTCGGAGCGCGGATAATCGAGGATCTTGCCGAGCTTGAACCAGTGCTGCCGGTGATCGTTCCGCGGCGGCGTGCCGAGGAAGTGGAACCCGTAGGTGACGCCGAACTCTGCCTCGTCCTCATCCACCTCACCCTCGGGATCCTTGAAAAGATCGATGTAGAGCGTTTTCTCAGTCCAGGCATCCGGATTGTTGACCCGGGCATGCTTAGCCTTCTCGGCGAAGGTGCCGCGCAATCCGATCATCAATGAGGTCAGGCGTTGTTGGCCATCGAGGACCAGCACGACGTTACGCCCGTCTGGTGACACCGCCTCGTTCTGGCGGCCGGGCCGGTGATCCTCGAAGAACCGGTAGATGAGTAGTTCGCGCTTGGTGTCGTGGTCCACGGCCCAGAACATGAAGCTGCTGATCGGATAGCCCTTCATCAGCGAGTCGAAGAGTGTGATGACCTGACGCGCGGTCCACACGTAGGGTCGCTGGATGGCCGGCAGGAAGTATTTGCGGTTCACGTCGTCGATGACGGAGCCAATCGTCGCGGATGCATATGTCATGAAAAACCGATTGCCGGAGTATTGTTAACGGATTGCTAATTGAGGTTCGCAAACTCTACGTCGCCGAGGGATCCCGGCGCGTTCATCGCCGCGGTGAGCGCCTCCATGATCTTCTCGTTCTGGCTGGCGAACCACAGCGTCATCGCCCGGGTCGCTGCCTCCAGTTGACCAAATTCGTCGGCGGGGAGTTCGCCGTCGATCGACAGCTTCCTGAGCAGAGCCTTGTGATCGGTATCAAGGAGAAAGAAGCTGGTGGTGCCGTCGGCCCGGCACACGACGACGGCATCGCCCTTTCCCGGCATGCCAGGGTCGGTCTTCGGATCGGTCACGGCGTAGGGCAGTTTTCCGAGAGCGCTCACTCTTCACCTATCTTGTTGTGGATTCGGCGAAATGCACTTTCGCTTGTGCAACTAGAACAACTGTTCGTGGCGACCTGTCAATCCCTACGGGATGGCTGTCCGCATGGAACGGAGCAATGAGAGATTGGTCGCCGCGTTCGCCGGTGTCCTGCGCGAGCGGCGCGAACGCGCCGGTCTCACCCAGGAGGATCTGGCCGAGCGCGCCGACGTCTCTGCCAGGTATGTGTCGTTCCTGGAAACGGGCCGGCGGCAGCCGACACTGACGGCCTTGGCGGCGCTGAGTGCCGGGGTGGGCGTCAGCATGGCGGAGATGGTCCGGGATATCGAGCAACGCTACGTCGCGGCGGATCGTCCGAACGAGTGACGGCCAGTTCCCGAGCCGCGAACTTCAATGCCCCCCCGTAGAGCGCCGGAGAGAGTCACAGGGCGGCGTTGTGCTCGTTCAGCCGCAAACCCCCTTGCCGGAGGCGTAGACCCTGTCAGCGGCTCGCTCAGCGAGTCCGGCGACACCACAGGGCACCAGTCGTTCGCTTCGTCACCGGCAACTACGCGAGAGTGCTGTGAGGCGCCAGTCTGCCTCGGCCGGCAGGCTACGACGAGGCCGCCAGGTTTCACCGTAGACCGATCAGAACATGCCGAAGCGGGGATCGCTTTTTTAGTCCCCGGATCCGTTAGTATCCGCCGCATCTTGTCCCTGCTCGCGGGCCTCCATATCGGGCCGGGAAGGAACGCTCTCAGTTTGAGGCGCCTGATCGGTCAGCTCGACGTGGTCGAAGCCGCGGAAGAAATCGTCGTCGTCAGCATCCTCGGCCCGGACAGCCAGGAGCTCGCGTGCCCTCTTCAGAGGCTTTCGCAACGAATCCTCGGTCCAGGGTTTGCGAATGTCGTCGCGTTCGCTGACGAGGTTCCACAGGCCGAGTCCGTTCAGATGTTCGGCGAGGCCCTTCGGCCTAGCCTGGCTCCAGTCTGGATTACGTTCGAGAAAGTCAGCGAGGTCGTTCACTTTCCGCTCAGCCCGGAGCATGTTTGCGATGGCTCCGGATCGCCGTTGCTCCTTCGACGGACCCGGGATCTTCCTGAACCGACCATGGGTCGCCGCTTGCCTCCAAGTCTTTTGCGCCCGCCGGGAGATACCCTCGGCCTCACGTTGAGCTTTTCGGATGGCGCTGTGAAGCTGCTTCCGGGCGACGCGACCATTGTCCGCGACCGAGTAGATCTCGAGACCATGACCGTCCAGATGCCGCAAAGTGGAAGCATCTCGCGCCAGCCGATCAAGGCGTGCAACGAGAAGCGGCACGCCGCGCTTGCGAGCTTCGATGACCGCAGCGCGTAGGTCGCCCAGCCTAAGAAAGCTGCTCGCGCCGGATGCCGAGGCTGCGTCCTGGAAGATCAGCGGCACATCGAACCCATTCTCGGCGGCAAACTGCCGGAGGAGATCCACCTGCGTGTCGAGGCTCTCGCCCTTCTCGGCCTGTCGCGCTGTGGACACTCTCGTATAGCCAATCATTGACATCGGGTATGTTCTCCAGAATCTCATACAACACCTTGTAATGTTTATGTTAATAAGCGATCAAGGAATGCCGTCATGACTAGTGCAGGCGTGGTCCCGGATAGCGCTCATTCCGAATGGCGATATAGCGGCCGAGGCGCCAGGTTGCTGATCTTTTTTGATCGCCTGAGATCGACACGGTCCGAGGTGCGCGAAGGCAACACCCGAGCCACTTGGAAAACTCAGGAGCCTGTTCCAATCAACCGAAGCAGCTATGCCGGGAGCGGCTCGGCCTTACGCCGCAGGCCAACGCCGAGAAGCTGCCGGGTCTAGTCCTCGGCCGGGGTGGCAAGGGCCACGAACGCCGCCGCCAGGATGGTGACGATGGTCCCTCTCATGTGGTCCTCCCCTCGGTTCCGGTCTTCCATGCCACCCAGGCCATGACGGCCCAGAAGGCAGTGCGCAGGGTCATGGCGCCGACGGTTCGCATCTCGTAGGCGCCGCCCGTGGCGACCCGCCAGCCAAAGGCCGCGAAGACGGCGGCGGTCGCGATCAGGATCGCCAGCGCCACGGGCAGGGCGAGATGGTGGCCGCGCCACAGCAGGACGCCACCGATGACGTAGGCGAAGCCTGCGAGGAAGTTGAACCAGAGGACGAAGGGCACCACCGCGCCCATGTCGACCGCGCCCATCAGCGCCGAGCCGCCCGACGCCAGCGTCAGAAGCCCGAAGGCCACGGCAGCGCCATCGGCCAGATGCCGTGCAGTCATCGCGCTCCCTCCCTGCAGGCGAAAAGCGCCAGTTGCACGTCGAGAAGCCGCAGCCCTTCGGCCTGAAGCGAAAACCTGCGCGAGCCGAGGCTCCACCGGATCGCGATTCCCTGGACAAGCGAGGTGAGCAGCACTGCGGCGTCCCGCGGCTGGACGAGCCGCGTCATCGACCCGTCCGCGATCATGCCTTTGAGGTTGTCCACGAGATGCCCCTGATACACCGCCAACAGCCCGCGAAAGCGGTCGCGCAGTTTGGCATTGTCGACGTTCAACTCGCGTGAATGCAGGATGGCGGGTAAGGCCGGGGCCATCTCGATCTGCCTCATCTGAGCCGCGATCAGGGCGCGCAGCCGCCCCTTGGGCATCGTTTCCGACGCCAGCGCCTGTTGCCAGGCCTCCTCCAGGCGTCCATTGATGACGGCGCCCACTTCGGACCACAACTCGGCCTTGGTCGGGAAATGACGGAAAATCGCGGCCTGCGTCACGCCGACCTCGCGTGCGATGTCGTTCGTGGTCAGCCGGTCCGGCCCGATGCGGTCGGCGAGATCCAGAAGCGCCTCGACGATCTCGGTCTTGCGGTCTTCGGCTGGCTTGCGGCGAAGCATGTGGACCCCTTGTAAGTGATTGCACACTAACATATGATCCACGAAAATCAAGCCGAGTCGAACGCGAGACCACACCATGACGCCCCCCAAAGGATACACCCGCCTGCAAATCGCGCTGCACTGGATCGCCGCCCTGCTGATCCTGGAGCAATATCTGTTCAAGGATGCCATCTCGACCGCTTGGGACGACGTGACCAAGGGGATGGAAAGTGCCTTCAACCCGCTGGTCCTTGCGCATGTCGCGGGTGGCGCGCTGGTGCTGGCCCTTGCTCTGTGGCGCCTGTCGATCAAGGCGGGCCGCGATACGCCCGAACTGGTGGGCGACAGCCCCGTGCAGCGGGCGCTGGCGGAGGCCACGCACCTCGGTCTCTACGCGCTGATGATCCTGATGCCGGTCAGCGGATCGGTCGCCTGGTTCGGCGGGGTTACGGTGGCGGCGCAAGGACACAACATCCTGAAGGTCGTTCTTCTTGCGCTGGTGGCGCTGCATGTCGTGGGCGCCGTCTACCATCAGTTCGTCCTGAAGGATGGGCTGATCAACCGGATGCGCCGCGCAGAGGGCTGAGGGAGATCCAAGCCATGCGCAAGTCGTGGATGCTCGGAGCTGTAGCGGTCGCGGCGATCGGTGCCGGCGCACTGTTCCTGACCGAACGGCCGCTCTCGGTGACCACGGTGATACCGGAGGCAGACGTCCCCCTGCGTCTCTACGGCCTTGGCACGGTCGAGGCGCGGGTGCTGTCGCGGGTCGGCTTCGAGGTGGGGGCGGCGCTGGTCACCCTTTCGGCAGATGCCGGCGATGCCGTGGCCAGGGGTCAGGAACTGGCGGCGCTGCATCCGGCTGAACAGGAAGCCCGCGTGGCGCGCGCTCGGGCGGCGGTGGCCGCGAATA
>JBGSNN010000144.1:0-6949 GCA_041739655.1 Albidovulum sp.
GTTCGGCGGCAGCGAGATCAGCTTCGGCACCGCCACCGCCGCACTGGCCGACCTCTCGGCCCTCTACCGAAGCGCCTTCGCAGCCGCCGTCGCATAGGCCAGACCAAGCCACTTTCTGTCCGCAAATACGCCCGCCGGAGGCGCCCGCACCCGCCACCCGCGCGACCTTGCGGCGCGGCGCCGCGCGGCTTACATTTGCCGCAAGTCAGGAGAGCACGATGCCGATCAGCGCCGAAGAAATCGAAATCCTCATCCGCGAGACCTTTCCGAAAGCGCGGATCGAGGTCGAGGGCGACGACGGCCAGCATTTCGCGGCCTTCGTGGAAGACGAAAGCTTCCGCGGCATGAACCGCGTCCAGCAGCAACGCGCGGTCTATGCCGCGCTCAAAGGCAAAATGGACGGCACGAGGGGCGAACTTCACGCCCTCGCGCTGACCACAAAGGCACCGGAGTAAGCCAGATGACCACCGCGACCGACCAGATCCGCAGCACCGTTTCCAGCAACGATGTCGTTCTCTTCATGAAGGGCACCAAGACCATGCCGCAATGCGGTTTTTCAAGCCGCGTGGCGGGTGTGCTCAACTTCATGGGAGTGGAGTTCAAGGATATCAACGTCCTTGAGGACGCCGAGATTCGCCAGGGGATCAAGGACTTCTCCGACTGGCCGACGATCCCGCAACTTTATGTCAAGGGCGAATTTGTCGGCGGCTGCGACATCGTGACCGAGATGACCCTGTCAGGCGAACTCGACCAGTTGTTCGAGGCCAAGGGCATCACCTACGACAAGGACGCCGCCGAAAAGATCCGCGCGGCAAACGCCTGATCTACGGCTTGAGCGTACAGCCCGCGTAGAGCGTGACCTCTTGCGAGGTTGCGCCGTCATGCCAGTAAAGCGTCGCCGCGTCGCCCTTGGTCCACCAGACATAGCCCGACCCGTCAGAGGGCCAGACGTAGCGCGCGCCGGAAGCCGACGCGCCGATCGGCAGGGTGATGAGGCGGCCTTCGAGATACAGAATCGCAACCGAGTCATCGGCGCCGTTCACATAGGACACCGGCACCTCCACCCCGCGGTCGCAGAGATAGGTGCCGCCCGTCAGGTCAAGTTGCGCGCTCGCGGGCAAGGCAACGCCGAAACTCAGCGCGATGAGGGCGAGGGCGTCGCGCAGCATCAGGCCTGCATCCGCTCGTCGAGCCGGTCGGCAAGCGCCTCGGCGCGGGCGGCGATCTCGCTGAAGGTGTCGGTCACGATCGCGGGGATCACCGGCACTTCGATCCGCTCGGGATGGGCGCGGGCATCGGCGGCGACGCGTTCGGCCACCGCCGCGCGCTCCTCGGCCATGCGCAGTTGATCATCGAGGCCCGCGGCCTTGTCGGCCAGCATCAGCCCCGCCATCAGAAGCATCCGCGTCTCGGGCATGCGGCCGATCTGGCTGACCAGAACCTGCGCCTCGTTGTCCAAAAGCTTTGCGGCCGAGCGCAGGAAATGCTCCTCGCCGTCCTGGCAGGCGACTTCGAATTCGCGCCCGCCGATCAAGATCTTCACCTCAGGCATCAGGCAACCTCGCCGATCAGGGGTTTCAGTTCCGACAGGATGTCGTCCATCTCTGCCAGGTCGGCGGCCCGCGCCGCGCGCAGCGCATCAAGCTCTGTCATCATCGCGTGGTTGATGAGTTCAGGCTGCGCCACGCCCTCGGCCGCGGCGAGGCTGAGCGCGCGATTGGCGTCGCTCAGATCCTCGTTGATCTGCCTCAGGCGCTGAACCTCCAGGGTCGCGGCATCGACCTGCCGGGTCAGGCGGGCGACCTTGGTTTCCAGCGCGCTGACCATCGTCTCCTGCTTTTCCCGGATCGCGCGCACCCGTTCGGTCAGTTGCGCATTGGTCGTCCGCTCGGTTTCGAGGGCATCCTCAAGCGCGACGATCCGGGCCTCGGCGTCCGAAGGCTCGACCGCCGCCGCCGACGGTCCGGCACCGGCGGTGCCAAGCATGTCGAGGCCGGCCCCGATCCGCTCCAGCGCCAGGGTGATGCGCCGTTCAAGCTCTGCGATATCGTTCATGGCTCGGGCCCCCCATTTCTATCCGCGGTGCACGGTCTGCGCGCACCGGCACCCGCTCTACCGTCTCAGCGCGGCGAATCGGACGGATGCCTCTCGCCCCGAGTTTAGACCAAAGCGCGCCGGAAATTCTGCCCCCTTTCGTGCCAGAGGGTTAGCGCCTGCGCTTGATCTTGCCTTCGATGCTGCTATCACCGCGGCAGCCGCGACCCCGAGGGAAGGACAAATGATGGACATTGCGACGCTGCGCGAAACGCACCCCGAGCACTGGACGAAAGCCACCGCGATCCGGGCGCTCGCCATGGACGCGGTGCAGGCCGCCAATTCGGGCCATCCGGGGATGCCGATGGGCATGGCCGATGTCGCCACCGTGCTCTTCTCGAACCATCTGAAATTCGATGCCGCCGCGCCGCACTGGGCCGACCGGGACCGCTTCATCCTGTCCGCCGGACATGGCTCCATGCTGCTCTATGCCCTGCTCTACCTGACCGTTTACAAGGACATGACGCTGGATCAGGTCAAGGCTTTTCGCCAGTGGGGCTCCAAGACCGCCGGCCACCCCGAATACGGCCATGTCGCGGGGGCCGAGACGACGACCGGCCCGCTCGGCCAGGGCATCTCGAACGCCGTCGGCTTTGCCATCGCGGAGGAATCGCTGCGCGCGCGGTTCGGCAGGAAGATCGTCGATCACCATACCTGGGTCATCGCCGGCGATGGCTGCCTGATGGAGGGTATCAGCCACGAGGCGATCGGCCTTGCCGGGATGCAGAAGCTCGGCAAGCTCATCGTCCTGTGGGACAACAACGGCATTTCCATCGACGGCAAGGTCAGCCTGTCGGACATCACCGACCAGCGTGCGCGCTTCACGGCGGCGGGCTGGACGGTGCTGCATTGCGACGGGCACGACCCCGTCGATATCGACCGCGCGATGACGGCGGCCAAGACCTCGGATCGTCCGGTCCTGATCGACTGCAAGACCCATATCGGATTTGGCAGCCCGAAAAAGCAGGACACGGCGGGCGCCCACGGCTCGCCGCTCGGGTCCGACGAGATCAAGGCGGTCAAGGAAATCTACGGCTGGCCGCACGGCGCCTTCGAGATTCCGGCCGATGTGCTCGACGCCTGGCGCAAGGTCGGCACGAGGGGTGCTGCGGCACGCAAGGACTGGGATGCACGACTTGCCGCGCTGTCGGAGGCGAAGAAGGCCGAGTTCGAACGTCAGATGTCGCGTGGGGCGCCGAAGAAGCTTGCCGCGACGATCCGCGCGCTGAAGAAGCAGGCCACCGAGACCACGCCGAAGGTGGCTACCCGGAAGGCGTCCGAGATGGTGCTTGAGGTGGTCAACCCGGTGATGCCGGAAACCATTGGCGGTTCGGCCGACCTGACCGGCTCGAACAACACCAGAACCGGCGATCTCGGCATCTTCAACCCCGAGAACCGCGCCGGCCGCTATGTCCATTACGGCATCCGCGAACACGGCATGGCAGCGGCGATGAACGGCATGGCGCTACACGGCGGCGTGCGGCCTTACGGCGGCACCTTCCTCTGCTTCACCGACTACGCGCGCGGCGCAATGCGCCTGTCGGCGCTGATGGGGGTGCCCACGGTCTATGTGATGACACATGACAGCATTGGCCTGGGCGAGGACGGCCCGACCCACCAGCCGGTCGAACACCTTGCCATCTGCCGCGCGACGCCGAACACCTGGACCTTCCGTCCCGCCGACCTGGTGGAAACGGCCGAGGCCTGGGAACTGGCGCTGACCTCGGAACGGACGCCTTCGGTGCTGGCGCTCTCGCGCCAGAACCTGCCGACGGTGCGTACCCTTCACACCGCGAAAAACCTGACCGCGCAGGGCGCCTATGTGCTGCGCGAGGCGGACGCGCGTCGCCGCGCGATCCTGATGGCCACCGGCTCCGAAGTCGAAATCGCGCTGGCCGCGCGCGAGATCCTCGAAGGCAAGGGCATCGGCACGCGCGTCGTCTCGGTGCCCTGCATGGAGCTTTTCGCCGCGCAGCCGGAAAGCTACCGCAAGAAGGTGCTGCCGGCCGGTCCGGTGCGTGTCGCGATCGAGGCGGCGGTGCGCCAGCCCTGGGACCGCTTCCTGCTGGGCGAGCGCGGCGCCGAGAAGAAGGCGGCCTTTGTCGGCATGACGGGTTTTGGCGCATCCGCGCCGGCGGAACGGCTCTATGCGGAGTTCGGGATCACCGCCGAGGCCGTCGTCGAAAAGGTTCAGGCGATGGTCTGAAAGGCCAGCGCCACAAAGGTGTGAAAGCCGCGCCCCGCTGGGTGCGGTTTTTTCAATGCGCGACCGATCCCTTTCCAGTCAGTTTCGCCCAAAGCGGTGCGATCAGCCGCGTCACGACCGGAATGAGGATCATGCCAAGGGCCAGACCGAGGACGCCATCGAAGAGCGCGGTGATGAGCCATTCGATGAAGCCCGTCGCCGGTCCCGTCATGCCATGGACCACCGCCCCGGCGACATCGTGGATCCAGTCGTAGAGAACAGGCCAGCCGACCACATCAAGGCCGTGGATGAGGATCGAGCCGCCGACCCAGAGCATCGCCGCCGTGCCGACGGTGGACAGCAGCGACATCAGCTTTGGCATGCCTTTCACCAGACCCGTTCCGATCCCCCGACCGACGCCGGTCCGCGCAGTCGCGGCCATGAAAAGGCCGATGTCGTCCATCTTCACGATCAGCGCGACCGAGCCATAGACCGCCGCGGTGATCCCGACCGCAACGACAGCGAGCGTCAGCACCTCCATCCAGAGCGCGCCCTGCGGAATGGCGGCCAGCGCGATCGTCATGATCTCTGCCGACAGAATGAAGTCGGTCTTGATTGCGCCCCGCACCCGCGTCTCCTCAAGATGCGCGGGGTCGCCGACCGCGAGATCCGACTCGACCTCAGCATCATGGGGGAAAAGTCTGTGATGGATCTTCTCGGCGCCTTCGAAACAGAGATAGGCGCCGCCGAGCATCAGCAACGGCGTGATGAGCCAGGGCGCGACGGCGTTCAGCAGCATCGCGACGGGCAGCAGGATGACAAGCTTGTTGAACAGCGATCCCTTGGTGATCTTCCAGATGATCGGCAACTCGCGCCGGGCCTCGAAGCCGTGGACGTAGGTCGGTGTCACCGCAGTATCGTCAATGACGACGCCTGCGGCCTTCGCACCCGCCTTGGCGGCCATGCCCGCGACGTCGTCCACGCTCGCCGCCGCGACCTTGGCGATCGCCGCCACATCGTCCAGAAGTGCCAGAAGTCCGCTCATGCCTGCCCATCCCGTGTTTTGCAGCAAGGTAGAGACTGCCGATGCCAAGACAAGGGCGCAGATTTCGGGACGGTCACAGCCCGACGCGCCGGATTGTTCAGCCTGTTGTCGCTAACACCGCTCTGTTTCCGCTAACATATTGAAATTACGTATTTTATCACGAAGAAAGCTTTGCTAAGCCCTGCCCAACGCAAACCTCTCAGGGGAAACCGGTATGACTGTCACCATCGGGATCAATGGCTTTGGCCGCATCGGACGCTGCACGCTGGCGCATATCTCGGAAGCGGCCCGCAATGATGTTCAGGTGGTGCGGATCAACGCGACCGGACCGATCGAGACCAATGCGCATCTTCTCAAGTATGATTCGGTCCATGGCCGCTTCGGCGGGCCGGTCAAGGTGGCTGGCAACACCATCGACCTTGGCCGTGGCCCGATCGAGGTGATGTCCACTTACGACCCCGAAGAGCTCGACTGGGACGGCGTCGATGTGGTGCTGGAATGCACCGGCAAGTTCAACGACCGCGACAAGGCCGCCGTTCACCTGACGCGCGGGGCGAAGCGGGTTCTGGTCTCGGCGCCCGCGAAGCGCGCCGACAAGACGGTGGTCTACGGCGTCAACCACCGCGAGCTTAAGCTCGATCATCATGTCGTCTCGAACGGCTCCTGCACGACGAATTGCCTCGCGCCCCTCGCCAAGGTGCTGAACGACAAGATCGGCATCGAGTCCGGCATCATGACGACGATCCACAGCTACACCGGCGACCAGCCGACGCTCGACCGCCGCCACAAGGATCTCTACCGCGCCCGCGCCGCCGCGATGGCGATGATCCCGACCTCGACCGGTGCCGCGAAGGCGCTTGGCGAGGTCTTGCCGGAACTTGCCGGCCGGCTCGACGGCACCGCGATCCGGGTGCCGACGCCGAATGTCTCGGCGGTGGATCTGACCTTCGTCGCGGGGCGCGACGTGACTGTGGCCGATGTCAACGAAGTGGTCAGGGAAGCGGCGGCAGGATACATGGGCATGGTCCTTGCCTATGACCCCGAACCGAAGGTCTCGATCGACTTCAACCACACGCCCTATTCCTCTATCTTCGCGCCGGACCAGACCAAGGTCGTCGGCAAGCGCACGGTGCGCGTGCTCGCCTGGTATGACAACGAATGGGGGTTCTCCTGCCGGATGGCCGATGTGGCCGGGGCGATGGGGCGTCTCCTGCAATAAGGAGCATCGGGGCTTCGCCCCGACCCATGACCAACCGAATCGCCATCGCGCTGCTCATGATGGTCGTCGCCTTCCTTGTGGCGGACCAGTTGGTGCTGCACCTCGGCGCCGGGCTCTTTCTCGCCCGGCAGTTTGCGCTCTTCGTCGAATATCTCGCCTTCTGGCGTTAGGGTCGCTACTCTGCTGTTGACCTCGCGGTCAAATTGCCGATGTTAGCGCCAACATTGCCCGTTGCCGGGCGGAAACCCAGTCGGAGGGAGAAGCCATGACAGTCAAGGTTGCCATCAACGGGTTCGGTCGGATCGGCCGCAACGTTCTGCGGGCGATTGTGGAATCGGGTCGCACCGATATCGAGGTGATCGCGATCAACGATCTTGGTCCGGTCGAGACCAACGCCCATCTCTTG
>JBGSNN010000196.1:0-4377 GCA_041739655.1 Albidovulum sp.
CGGGATGGGGTGACCTGAGGCGCGCGCCGGGGCGCTGCCCCGGACCCCGAGGTATTTGGGCCAAGATGAAAGGGCGGGCATGGCGACGGAATGGTGGCGCGGGGCGGTAACCTATCAGGTCTATCCGCGCAGCTTTCAGGACGACAACGGCGATGGCGTGGGCGATCTGAAGGGCATCACCCGGCGTCTCGGCCATATTGCCGATCTTGGCGCCGATGCGGTCTGGCTGTCGCCGGTCTTCACCTCGCCGATGAAGGACATGGGCTATGATGTCTCGGATTACCGCGACATCGACCCGGTGTTCGGGACGCTGGCCGATTTCGACGTTCTGGTGGCGCGCGCGCATGACCTCGGGCTAAAGATCATCGTCGATCAGGTGATCTCGCATTCTTCGGATCAGCATCCGCTGTTCCGTGAAAGCCGGGCGAGCCGGGACAACGCTTATGCCAACTGGTACGTCTGGGCCGACCCGAAGGCCGATGGCACGCCGCCCAACAACTGGCTGGCGATCTTCGGCGGCGGTGCCTGGACATGGGAAGCGCGCAGGCATCAGTACTATTTCCACAACTTCTTGGCCGAGCAGCCGGATTTCAATTTTCACAATCCCGAAGTCCAGGCCTGGCACCTCGACAACATGCGCTTCTGGCTTGAGCGCGGGGTCGATGGCTTTCGCCTCGACACGATCAACTTCTACTTTCATGACCGGTTGCTCAGGGATGATGCGGCCGACTTCCGGGTGAAGACCCGGCCCGACGCCAACCCCTACAACATGCAGTATCATCTCTTCTCGAAGAACCAGCCGGAAAACCTTGATTTCCTGTCGAAAATGCGTGCGCTGACCGATGAGTACGTGGCCCGCATGATGGTCGGCGAAGTGGGTGACAGCCACCATTCCATCGAGCTGATGGGGCAGTACACTTCGGGCCACCGGGTCCATCAATGCTATTCCTTCGAGATGCTCGGCACCGAGTTTTCGCCGCGGCATTTCCGCTCCAAGATCGAAGGCTTCTTCCGGGGCGCGCCCGAGGGCTGGCCCTGCTGGGCGTTTTCCAACCATGATGTGAACCGCCATGTGACGCGCTGGATGGATCATGCGGTGCATCGCGAGGCGCTGGCGAAGCAGGCGGCGGCGCTGCTCTTGTCGATGCAGGGCTCGGTCTGTCTCTATCAGGGCGAGGAGCTTGGCCAGACCGAGACCGATCTGGCGTTCGAGGAGCTCACCGATCCGGCAGGGATCAACTTCTGGCCCGAGGAGCGCGGCCGCGACGGCTGCCGGACGCCGATGGTCTGGGACGCGGCGGCACCGAACGCGGGGTTCTCGGCCGCGAACCGGTGCTGGCTGCCGGTCAAGCCGGCGCAGGCGACGGTTGCGGTCGATACGCAGGGCGCGGGCTCGGTCATGGACTTCTACCGGCAAATGTTGGCGCTGCGAAAGTCACGGGGCGATCTGATGACCGGGGCGACAGAGTTCTTCGACCTGGCGGAGCCGCTTCTCGGCTTCCGTCGCGGCGCCGCAACGCTTTGCCTCTTCAACCTGTCGCCGGCGACGGTCGACGTGCCGCTGACGGGAGGGAAGACGCTGCTGTCGCAGGACTGCGCGGCAGTCCGCGGCGGCCTGCGCCTTGGACCGAACGGTTTTGCGCTGCTTGACGGCGGTGGTGTGGCTTAGGTCACTCGCCGCGCGGGAAGCGCTTGCTGTCCTCGAGCACGTTCAGGTCCATGTGATTGCGCATGTAGCGCTCCGAGGCAGCGCGAAGCGGCTGGAAATCCCAGGGAAAATAGGCGCCGTTGCGCAGTGCTTCATAGACCACCCAGCGGCGGGCCTGGCTCTGGCGCACCTCGGCGTCATAGGCGGCAAGGTCCCAGCGCGCCGTAGCGGCCTCGCGCAACCTCGCAAGCGTCGCGGCATGGGCCGGGTCGGCGGCCAGGTTGTGGCGTTCTTCGGGGTCGGTGTCGAGGTTGAAGAGCAGGTCGGGATCGGCGGTACAGGCCTGATATTTCCACGCGCCATCGCGCAGGCAGACCAGCGGCGCGATCGAGCCTTCGGCGGCATATTCCATCGGCACCGGACCGCGCGCCGCGCCACGCGCAACCGGCAAGAGGTTATGGCCGTCGGTCCAGGGCAGGACCTCGTCGAGCGAGATGCCGGCGAGCGCGGCCAGCGTCGGCACCACATCGAGGGTCGAGGCCGGAACATCGACGCGGGCGGGGGCGAGGCCGGGCGCTGCGATCATCAGCGGTACCCGTGCCGAGCCCTCGAAGAAGTTCATCTTGAACCACAGTCCGCGCTCGCCCAGCATCTCGCCGTGATCCGAGGTAAAGACCACGATCGCCTCCTGCCGGGTCGCCTCCAGCACCGCGAGAATCTCGCCGATCTTGTCGTCGATATAGGAGATATTGGCGAAATATCCGCGCCTTGCGCGGCGAATGTGCTCTTCGGTGATGGTGAAGTTGCGCCAGTCGCAACTGTCCATCAGGCGCCGGGAATGGGCATCCTGATCGCCATAGGCAATGGCGGCCCGCTCCGGCAGGAGATGGCCGCACTCCTCGTAAAGGTCCCAGTACCGGCGCCGCGCCACGAAGGGATCGTGCGGGTGGGTGAAGCTGACGGTCAGGCACCACGGCCGGTCATCGGCACCGCGCGAAAGGTCGTAGAGCTTCTGCACCGCCTGATGCGCAACATCGTCATCATATTCGAGTTGGTTGGTGATTTCCGCGACACCCGCGCCGGTGACGGAGCCGAGGTTGTGATACCACCAGTCGATCCGCTCGCCAGGTTTGCGGTAGTCGGGGGTCCAGCCGAAATCGGCGGGGTAGATATCGGTGGTCAGGCGCTCCTCGAAGCCGTGCAACTGATCGGGGCCGACGAAATGCATCTTGCCCGAGAGCGTGGTCCGGTAGCCGGCCCGGCGCAGATGGTGGGCATAGGTCGGGATGTCGGAACAGAACTCGGCGGCGTTGTCATAGACCCGGGTCCGGCGCGGAAGCTGGCCGGACATGAAGCTCGCCCGTCCGGGCGCGCAGAGCGGGGAGGCGCTGTAGGTGGTGGCGAAGCGGGCAGAGCGCGCCGCAAGCCGCTTCAGATGCGGCGTGTGAAGCCACTCGGCGGGGCCGTCGGGAAAGAGGGTTCCGTTCAACTGATCGACCATCACGATCAGGATATTCGGTTTTCGCGACACTGCAGCCTCCGCTGGTTCGGTTGTCCCTCGGTCCTAGCTGCCGGAAGGGCCGTCACGCTGACCGGAGGATAGCGACCTGAACCGACGCTTTCCGACACCGCTCCGGGGCCGCGTCGCTTTCAGCCGACGGAGCGCCGCAAAAGGGTTGCGCGGCGACCCGGTTTGCGGGCTTGATTGAACCTGGGGCGAGTCATGGGGGATGGCGTGGGCACAACGCCGGTCGAGATCGTCGAAACTCCTGATTTGGGCATCGTGCTGTCCGACGGCTGCCGTCTGTCGGCGCGGATCTGGATGCCGAAGGATGCTGCCCTGCATCCGGTTCCGGCGATCCTCGAATACATTCCCTACCGCAAGCGCGACGGCACCCTGCCGCGCGATGAGTTGATGCACCCGTATTTTGCCGCGCATGGCTATGCCGCAGTGCGCGTCGATATGCGCGGCAGCGGCGACAGCGACGGGCTGATGGCGGACGAATATACTGCGCAGGAACTGTCGGACGCCTGCGAGGTCATCGCATGGCTGGCGGCGCAGGACTGGTGCTCGGGTGCGGTGGGCATGATGGGCAAGAGCTGGGGCGGCTTCAACTGCCTGCAGACCGCCGCCCTGCGACCACCCGCGCTGCGGGCCGTGATCTCGGTCTGCTCCACCACCGACCGGTTTGCCGACGACATCCATTTCAAGGGCGGCTGCCTGCTCGGCGAGAATTTCGGCTGGGGCGCGGTGATGCTGTCCTATTCCTCGCGGCCGCCCGATCCGGCGTTGCGGCCGGATTGGCGCGCGGTCTGGCTGGCACGGCTTGAGGCCGAGCCGTTCCTCGCGCCGGTCTGGGCGCGTGAGCAGGCGCGCGGCGCCTACTGGAAGCATGGCTCGGTCTGCGAGGACTACGGCGCGATCCGCGCGGCGGTTCTCTCGATCGGGGGCTGGGCCGACAACTACATGAACACCGTCGCGCATCTTGTTGAAAACATTAAGGCGCCGGTCAAGGGGATCGTCGGGCCCTGGGTCCATCAGTATCCGCATACCGCGGTGCCCGGTCCGCAGATCAGCTTCCTGCAGGAGGCGTTGCGCTGGTGGGATCGCTGGCTCAAGGATGTGCCGAACGGGGCGGAGAGCGACCCGGCCTATCGCGCCTACATGCTGGCCTCCGCGCCGCCCGACGCCGCGGCCGCCTATCGCAAGGGCCACTGGGTCGCCGAAG
>JBGSNN010000227.1:0-34738 GCA_041739655.1 Albidovulum sp.
CGGCGCCGAGGCGCTGGAGGCAGCACGGGCCGAGATTGCCGCCACCGGGGCCGAAGTGCGGGCAGCAACCTGCGATGTCGCCGACTGGGACCAGGTTCGCGCCCTTGTGGACACGGCAGCCGCGGCTCAGGGCGGGCTATCCATCCTGTGCGCCAACGCGGGCATCTATCCGCAGACCACCATGGCCGAAATGGAGCCGGCCGAATGGGATCATGTCATGGCCGTCAATCTGCGGTCGTCCTTTCTGGCGGTCAAGGCGGCGCTGCCGCACTTTCGCGCGAATGGCGGCGGCAGAGTGATCCTGACCTCGTCAATCACCGGACCGATCACCGGCTATCGCGGCTGGACGCACTATGGCGCCTCAAAGGCGGCACAGCTAGGGTTCATGCGCTCGGCCGCGATGGAACTGGCGCGCGACGGGGTAACCATCAACGCCGTGCTGCCGGGCAACATCCTGACCGAGGGTTTCGATGGCAACGGACCCGAGTATCTCGCCGCCATGGCCGCCTCGGTGCCGCTCGGACGACTTGGCACGGTCGAAGACGTGGCCAATGCGGTGCTGTTCCTGGCCTCGGACGCGGCGAGCTACATCACCGCGCAGCAGATTGTGGTGGATGGCGGGCAAGTTGTGCCGGAATCGCTGGATGCGATGGGCTGACGGCAGGGGGCGGTGATGGAAAATCAAAGCCAGCCGAACCGCTGGCGCAGGTATTCGGACTGGGATGATCGGCCTCTGCGGCTCGACCGGTTCGCGCGCGATGACCCGGCGAACGGCTTTTCTTCCTTTCACAGCCCCGCCGATCCGCGCCCCGGCATCGGCATCGACTCCGGTCGTGTGGCCGCCATGGATGGCGTGCTGGCGCACGACTTCGACATGATCGACGCCTTCATCGCCGAATACCACCTTGACCCGGCCATTGCACCCGAGGCGATGGCAATGGAGTCCGACACATTGGCGCGGATGCTGGTGGACATGCATGTGCCCCGTGCCGAACTGGTGCGACTGGCGCGTGGCCTGACCCCTGCCAAGCTGGCTGACGTGGTGGGCCGGCTGAACGCGCTGGAAATCGCGTTTGCCTATTCGAAGATGCGCCCCCGCAAGACGCCGGGAAACCAGGCCCATGTGACCAATGCCAAGGATGATCCGCTGCAACTGGCAGCCGATGCGGCGGTGGCGGCAGGTTTCGGCTTTGATGAACTGGAAACCACCATGCGCGTGGCGCGTACCGCCTGGTCAAACGCGCTGGCCTGTCTGGTCGGCTCATCGGTCGGGGATTGGGGCACATTGTTCCAGTGCTCTTCGGAAGAGGCCGAGGAACTGCGCATCGGCATGGCGGGCTTCACCTCCTACGCCGAGACGGTGTCGGTCTATGGCACCGAACGCAGCTTTACCGATGGCGACGACACGCCGTGGTCCAAGGCCTTTCTGGTGGCCGCCTATGCCTCGCGCGGGATCAAGGCGCGCTGCACCTCGGGCGGCGGGGCCGAACTGCTGATGGGATATCACGAGGCGAAGTCGCTGCTTTATCTTGAGGCGCGCTGCCTTTGCCTCCAGCGTGGCATGGGGGTGCAGGGCACCCAGAACGGTGGCATCGATGGCGCCCCGATCACCGCGAGCATCGCAGGCGGGATGCGCGAGATGATGGCCGAGAACCTGCTGGCGGTCTGGCTGGATCTTGAATGTGCCAGCGGCAACGACGCGCGCGCCACCGAATCCGAAATCAGGGTGGGGGCAAAGATCCTGCCCTATCTGATCGCCGGATCCGACCTGATCTGTTCCGGTTTCGGGTCGATCCTGAAATACGACAACTCCTTCAACCCGTCGCTGTTCAACGGCGAGGAGATGGAGGATTTCCTTGTCCTGCAACGCGATTTCGAGGCTGACGGCGGTCTGACCCCGATGGCGGAATCGCGGGCGCTGGGCCTGCGCCGCCGCGCGGTCGAGGCGGTTTCAGCGGTGCTCGAGGAACTGGACCTTGCCCATCCTACCGCCGAGATGAAGGCCAGCGTGGTGCAGGCTTCAGGGTCGCGCGAGACCGTGACCTTCTCGACCGGAGACTCCGCACGGATCAGCGAGACGATCCAGGCCCGCGGCATCGACGTGATCGACGTGATCCGCGCGCTGGCCCGACGCGGTTTCCCCGAGGAAGCGGAGAACATCCTCAAGATCGTCAAGCTGCGCGTGTCGGGCGATTACCTGCAAACCTCGTCGATCATCCGCGACGGGCGCATCCTGTCGGCCGTCAACGACCCGAACGACTATGCCGGGCCGGGCACCGGCTATCGGCTTGGCCCCGAGCGGCGCGAGGCGATCTGCGATATCCGCGACACGCTGGGCCAGAGCGAGGTGCTGAGCGCGCAGGCCATGCACCGCAAGGCCGAGGCGCGACGGATCACCTATCTGCCCATGGGCGAGGCGCATCCGGGCAGCGATCCGATGGAGGTGGCGATCGGTATCAGCCCCGCATTCGGACTGCACCTTTTCCAGACCACGGGCGGTCTCAACCTGTCGCAGGTGCTCGCCGCGCTGGTGCGCGGCATAAGGACCGGCGGCGGCAAGCCACGCGTTCTTCGGATGCACCACACCGCCGATACGTCTTTCCTGGGCCTGTCGGCGGCGCAGATGGCTGGATCGGGCATCGGAATCGGCCTGCAGGCAAAGGGAACGGCGGTGATCCATCAACGCGGGCGGATGCCGCACAGCAATCTCGAACTCTTCTCCAACGCGCCGATCACCACGCTGGACCACTATGAGGCGATGGGCCGCAATGCGGCCGGTTGGGCCCGCGGCACACGGCCCGAGCCGGTGGTGGTTCCGACCGACGGCCAGGCGCTTGGCGCGCGCTTTCACACGCAGGTGGCCCTGCTCCACGCCATCGAGACCGGTCTGACCGATCCGGACCGCGCACCGGAAGAGATCGTCCTGCGTTTTGCCGATGCCGCGCAAGGGGGCTGACATGGGGCTGAAACTGACCGATTTCCCACTGGCCGAAACCGCCCCGGAGCGTATCCTCGGCGGCCGTGGCAAGCCGCTGGACAGCCTGACCTTGGAGGCGGTACTGGCGGGCGAGGTGACGATGGAGGACCTGCGCATCACGCCCGAGGCGTTGCGCGCGCAGGCCGAAATCGCGCGCGCGGCGGGGCGTGCCGCCTTGGCGGCGAATTTCGAGCGGGCGGCAGAACTGGTCGGCGCGCCACAGGATCTGATCATGGACACCTACGAGATGCTGCGGCCAGGCCGGGTGGCAAGCCGTCAGGCGCTGCTCGACCGCGCCGCTCTTTTCCGCCGCGACCATGGGGCCGAGGATATCGCGCTGTTCCTGGAAGGGGCGGCGGCGCACTATCATCGTCGTGGTCTGGTCGGCGACTGAGGACAGGGGAAGTGGGCATCGGTCGGGCAGACCGCTCGCCGGGGCCATTGCCCGGCATGGGCGGATCAGGCCAGCCGGCCTCGATGCCGCTCGAGTGTCTTCGAGGGCAATTCACCGAACATCGCGTGATAGCCCCGCGCGAAATAGCCCAGGTGCCAGAAGCCAAACTGCATCGCCGCCTCGGTGACCGAAATCGACCCGATCAACGCCCGTCGCGCCTCGCTCAGTCGCAGCGCGCGCAGGAACTGCACCGGACCCAGCCCCACCGTTTCCTGGCAGGCGTTCTGCAACGTGCGGCGAGAGATGCCCAGCTCCACCGTCAGTTCGGCCACCGAACTTGGACAGCAGGGGCCATACTTCACCAGTTGCCGGATTGCGGTCACGGTATCCCAGTGCCGCATCGGCTGCCGCCGAGTTTCGGGTCCCCTCGCCGGCAGGATGTCGAGCAAGGCTCCGACCAGACCGCGGTTGAATGTCAGGGCGCGGTCCTGAACGTCCTCTAGCCGGTCATGGATGCCATCCTCGCTCAACTTCCCCCGCAAGAGTTGGCCCAGACTGGCCGCCCGCTTGCGGTCCAGCGGAATGGCCCGTCTTCCAGAGGCGAGGAATTGCGACAACGTGCTGACCATGGCGCAGAAGACCGGGTCCGCAGAGCCCTTCGTGTCGATCTCGATCCCGTAGAACTCGAAATCCTCTGGCGAGCGGAATTCGAAACCCGATTTGCCGGAAAAGACCAGCAGGCTGTCTTCGCCGCCCTCCTCGCCGCAGAGGCGGCCGCTGCCCTTCGCGCGCAAGGAAAGGCCGAAAGCAAGATGTTCTGACGGAAGCGCGCCCATCTGGAACGTGGCGCGGTTCATCTCTTCGCGAAACAGGGCTATCGGCCCATTGCGCAGGGTGCCGACTGAGCCGATGAAACGGCCGGGTTGCAGTTGCGTGTAATCCTGATCCCAGGCGCGCAGAAGCGTTTCCTGGTGATGCACATCATCGCTGTGGTCGATCGAACGATGGGCAATCTGCATCCGGGTGTCGCCTCTGCGCTGATGACGGCCTGACCACGCTTCGATCGATGTCCAACCGGGCACAGAAACCCAGCATCATACCAAAAGCCAGTGTGACCCATCGTCTGGAGAGAGCCGCAATGGAGACCCGCATCGAGATTTCACGATAGGAAGAACGGTCACATCCGTCAAGTTGGTGCAGTTTTCGAGATGTCCTTGAGGTCCTGGACAGGCATCTCGCGCATTGATCGTGAGAGCGGGATCTATCCCCCGCGTGTCGAACCGGGCCGCACCCTGATCGAGGCCGCCGACGAGGATTTCACGCCGCACCTGATCGTCTCGGCCTTGGGCGGGTTGCGCGCGTCCGAACTGCGGGGCTTGCGCTGGCAGGACGTGGATTTCGAGCAAGGCTTTCTGTACATTCGGCAGCGCGTCGACGTCTACAACCAGATCGGCGAACCGAAATCGCGGGCCGGGTTCCGCGACATCCCGGCAGGCCCGATGGTGCTGAACGCCCTTCGTCGCTGGAAACTGCGCTGCCCGAAGAACGCCCTCGATCTCGTCTTCCCCGCGCCGGGGGGCGGGATCTTGCAGCACACCAAGACGCAGGCCCGGTTCCGCAAGCTGCTGGAAAAGGTCGAAGTTACGATGCGCTGGCACGTTAATCCCCCCAATTTTAGTGGGGTGCGGTCGTAGAATTCGCGCGGCCTATGCCCCGGCGATCCGCGCCGCGGCAGATGTGGGGGGCAGGCCTTGAACCTGTCGGAGTTCGACCTGGCCGTGCTGGCAGCGATCGCTTTCCACCAGCCGATCAGCCGCGACGGGCTGACGGAGATCTTCGGAAAGGAGATTAGCCGCGACCTGATCGGGCGGCTGGCGGACCGCGACCTGTTCGCCACCGGCCCCCGCGAACCCCGCCGCGGCGCGCCCTACACCTTCGTGACAACAGGGACTTTCCCGGCCGCGTTCGGAGTGGAAACCTGCGCGATCTACCCGACGCGGAGCTGTTGCGCGACGCAGGTCTGGACGGCGAGTGTGCCCCGCGCGTGACAGAGTGGAGTGCTGGCGCACCCAATAGCGGCCCGATCCTGTCCTGGGACGTGGCGGCGCTATTCGACTATGCACTTCCACGTTGCCTTCAGCGTGCCGGGCAGCTCGCCGCCCCAATGCGAAGTTAGGTCCGAGGCGGCCTTGGCGACGGCGGCCAGGATCCGGCCTTCGGAGCCTGCGGTGAAGCGGGCCTTTGGCATCGCTGCGGCAATCGCGCCCTTGCAGGTGCCGTCGCTGGCAAACAGGGGGGCGGCGACGCTGAACACATCGGGCTCATAGGCGCCTTCCGAGCGGCCGAACCCGCTGCGGCGGGCGTCTTCCAGATGCAGGGCAAGCACAGTCGGGTCGATTTCGGTTTCGCTGGTCAGCCTGTCGAACCGGCGGGCCAGAACCGTGTCGCGGAACGGCTTGTCCGCAAAGGCAAGGGTAACGATCCCCGAAGCTGTCGCATGGAACGGGAGGAGATCGGCGGGCTCGATGTAGACGCGATTTGTGTGGCTGTGATCGTCGATATGCGCCAGCGTGCTAAGACCATCCTGTCCGTGAACGACGGAAACGTGAACCGTTTCCCCTACCTCCTCATAAAGTCGTTCAAGAACTCGTCGCGCGTTTTCAGCCAGGGGAAAAGACTGCTCACGAGTCAGGGCGAGGCGGGTCAGGGCAGCGCCAAGCCGGTAGGCCCTGGTCACCGGATCCTGCTCCAGAAACCCCGCCCTTGTCAGCTCTGTCAGCCGCCGATGCGTCGATGCCTTGTCGTCACCCGAAAGCCGCGTGAACTGGCTTAGGCCAAGTTCGGGCGAGGTGGTCTTCAGATAGCTAAGCAATTTCAGGGTCTTGTCTACTGTGCTCATCTTGCGGCGCCTGTGATGCGGCGATGCGGCTGGATTGACAGGTGCCTCAAGGTTATAGGATCATAAATAGAACCACAAGGTCCATTATTTGAACCATCAGGAGACCGCGATGCTTCCTACCTCAGCCCCGGTCGTCATCATCGGCGGCGGTATCATCGGCGTCTCGACGCTTTACCATCTGGCGAAGCTGGGAGTTGCGGCGCCGGTGCTGCTGGAGCGCAAGCAACTGGCCTCTGGCACAACCTGGCATGCGGCGGGGATCGTCGGGCAGCTGCGCGAAAGCGGGGCGCAGACCGACCTGTCGAAATACACCGCACGGCTGTTCACCGAGCTTGAGGTGGAGACCGGGCAGGCGACGGGTTACAAGCAGAACGGCACGCTGCATCTGGCGCTGTCGGATGTGCGCTGGGAACAGCTTTTGCGGCAGGCCGACCATGCCGCGCGGATGGAGGTCGAGGCACGGCTGCTGGACCACGACGGGATTCTGGAGCTTTGCCCCTTTGTCAGGGTTTCGGACGTGCGCGGCGGCTTCCATGTGCCGTCCAACGGGCAGGTGAACCCCCTTGATGTGACGCAGGCGCTGGCCAAGGGGGCCAGGGCACGCGGTGCGCTGATCTTCGAGAACACCCCGGCGCTGCGGATCCTGACGGCCAAGGGCCGGGTCTGCGGTGTGCAAACCGCGCAGGGGGTGATCGCGACGGACAAGGTCCTGCTTGCGGGCGGGATGTGGAGCGCCCGGTTCGCCGCCGACCACGGCGTCACGGTGCCGCTGCACGCGACCGAGCATTTCTACATCGTCACCGAGCCGCTGTCGGGGCTGGCACGATCCGCCCCGGCGCTGGTTGTCGCGGAGGAGCGGATCTACACCAAGGAGGACGCGGGCAAGCTTCTGGTGGGTGGCTTCGAAGCACAGGGCAAGGCCTGGGGGCAGGCCGGAATCCCGCCAGGGTTCGAGTTCGATGAACTCCCATTCGACATGGATCATGTCGAACCCTTGCTGGAGTTGATGTTCGCGCGCTTTCCGGTGCTGGCCGAGACCGGCATCCAGACCTTCTTCAACGGGCCGGAAAGCTTTACGCCCGATGGCCGCCCCTATCTGGGACCGGCGCCCGAAATGCCGGGGCTGTTCATCGCTGCGGGGTTGAATTCGAACGGCATCCTGAACTCTGGCGGGTTCGGGCTGACCATGGCGCACTGGATCGCCAAAGGGGAACCCGTGCGCGCCGTGGGGTCCTTGCTGGCCGCCCGCGCCCATCCCTTCCAGCGCAATGCCGCCTACAATGCCGAACGGGCGGCGGAGTCGATCGGCTTTCACTACGGGCTGCAATGGCCCGGGCGTCAGGTGGAAAGCGTGCGCGGCATCAGGCGGGTGCCGTTGCATGACCGGCTGGTCGCGGCAGGTGCGGCGATGTCAGAACGCATCGGTTGGGAAGTGCCGATGTATTTCGATCCGACGGGCAAGGGCTGGCCCGACCGACCCTCGCTGGGCTGGCAGGACTGGTCCGGTCTGGTGCGCGACGAATGTCTGGCCGCGCGCGATGCCGCGGTGCTTCTGGACCAGTCGATGTATGGCAAGATCCTGGTGCAGGGGCCGGACGCAGAGCGGGCACTTGACCGGGTGTCGGGTGCGCGGATGGATGTGCCGGTCGGAACCTCGGTCTACACGCAGTTCCTGAACTGCAACGGCGGGATCGAGGCGGATGTGACCGTCACCCGCCTTGCGGATCAACAGTTCATGGTCGTCACCGGCCATCCCAGCCAGACCCGCGACCAGGCCCATATCCGCGCGCATGCCGACCCTGACTGGCGGTTCGAGGTTTTCGATGCGACCGGAGCTTATGGCCTTTTGACGCTGCATGGCCCGGCCTCGCGCGCGATCCTGCAATCTCTTTCGGGCGACGATCTGACCAACGCGGCCTTTCCCTTCGGGGCCGCGCGGGAGATCGATCTGGGGCATGCCCGGGTCTGGGCGATCCGACGCTCGTTCCTTGGTGAACGGGGGTATGAACTGCTGATCCCGGTGGAATTCACCGCCCATGTCTACGAGGCGCTGCTGCGCCAGGGGGCGGGGCGGGGGCTGCGCCATGCCGGGATGTTCGCGATGGGCGCCTGCCGGCTGGAGAAGGGATTCCGCCACTTTGGCCACGACATCGCCGAGGAGGACACGCCGTTCGAGACCGGACTTGGCTTTGCCGTCGCGCTGGACAAGGGAGAGTTCGTCGGGCGCGAGGCCTTGCTGTCGCAGAAGGCCAGCTTTGGCGCCGCGACGCGCGACCGCACGGTGGCCATCCGCGTTCCCGGTGCGACGGCGGAAGTCGGTCCCTACCTGATCCACAACGAGCCGGTCCGGAAGGACGGCGCACTGGTCGGCCATGTGACCTCGGGCGGGTGGGGGTGGCGGCTGGGCGCGATGGTGGGGCTGGCGACGCTGCACCGCGCGGCGGGGGTGACGCGCGACTGGATCGACGCGGGCGGCTTTGCCGTGCAGATCGCCGGGCAGCACTATCCGGTCGATGCGCAGCTTGCGCCATTCTACGATCCGGCGGGCAAGATCATGCGAGGCTGAGGAGACGACCATGACCAAGACCATTCTGCTGATCGGCACCTATGACACCAAGGATGCCGAACTGCGCTTTGTGGCCGAGAGGATCCGGGCCCTGGGCGGCGCGGTTCTGACGATGGACGTCAGCGTGCTGGGCGACCCTTTGCGGCCGACCGATCTGTCAAAGCATGACGTCGCAGCGGCGGCGGGATCAACGATTGCACAGGTGATCGCATCGGGCGATGAAAATACCGGCATGCAGATCATGGCGCGCGGGGCGGCGGTGCTGACCGCCCGCCTGCACGCCGAAGGCCGGATCGATGCGATGATCGGGCTGGGCGGCACGCTGGGAACCGACCTGGTCCTTGACTGCGCGCAGGCCCTTCCGCTTGGCGTGCCGAAATACGTTGTCTCGACTGTCAGTTTCTCGCCACTGATCTCGCCGGACCGGCTTGCCCCCGACATCCAGATGATCCTCTGGGCGGGCGGGCTTTACGGACTGAACGCGATCTGCCAGGCCTCGCTGGCGCAGGCGGCCGGGGCGGTCTGGGGCGCGGCAATGGGGGCGATGCCCTTGCGCCGCGACCGCCCGCTGATCGGCATGACCAGCCTTGGCTCATCCTGCCTAAGCTACATGACGCGCCTCAAGGCCCCGCTGGAAGCGCGAGGGTTCGACGTTGCGGTGTTTCATACCACCGGCATGGGCGGAATGGCCTTCGAGGCGCTGGCGCGGGACGGGCATTTCGCCTGTGTGATGGACTTCTCGCTGCCCGAGTTGGGCAACCTGATGGTGGGGTCCGTGGCGCATGCCGGGGCTGACCGCCTGACCAATGCGGGAAAGCGAGGGATTCCGCAGATCGTGGCCCCGGGCTGCACCGACATCTTCGACCTTGCCGGCTGGCAAGAGGTGCCGCCGGCCTATGCCGACCGTCCGTTCCATGTCCACAATCGTCTGATCAAGTCTGCGGGCTTTTCAACCGATGAACGCCTGGCGCTGATCCGCGACATCGGCGCGCGTCTGGCAAGGGCCAGCGGTCCGGTGCATTTCGTGATGCCCTTGCAGGGGATCGAGGCGTGGGACCGCCCCGGCGAAGCGTTCCATGACCCCGAGGCGCTGAGCGCGGTGATCACCGAGGTCCGGGCCGTCATTCGGCCGCCCGTCACCCTGTCCGAGATCGACGCGCATATCAACGACGACGCGTTCTGCCATAAGGTTCTGGAACTTTTCGACGGCTGGATCGCGGACGGAACCCTGAATGCGCAGCCAGGGTGACAGGGATGGCATAGCGCCGGTCGTCGTCCTGTGAGGCCAGGTTCCCGATCTCAGGGTGCAGCGCCGTTCTGGCGCAGGTCCAGACGCTGCAAGTCCTCCAGAAGGTCCAGCAACTGCTCGACCCGTTCTGCGCCGAATTCGGCGTCGATCCGGTCAAAGATGGCGGCGCTTTGGGCCGAGTGGCGCTGGATCAATTCTACACCGGCTTCGGTAATCCCAAGCACCGTCTTGCGGCGATCCTTGGGCGGCGTGTGGCGGGTGACCAGCCCTTCGTCTTCAAGGGGCTGGATCATCCGGGTCAGGCTCGACTGCAAGAGGCAGGATTCAGAGGCAAGCTGGCTGAGATCGAGCGGCCCACGCTCGTGCAGGACGCGCAGCACACGCCATTTCTGTTCGTTGACACCGGATGCGCCCAGCATGTCGCGGATCGGACCCATCACGCTTTCACGGGCGCGCAAGAGGGCGATCGGCAAGGATCGGCGGGTCGTGCGCAGTGTGGTCTTGCTGTGTGTCATACCGGTTTATCGCGCGAAGCTGCCAGCGTCTCAAGGCCCAGGACTGGCCTCGGGCAAAATAGTTGACAAAGCAAGCATTATATTTAACAAAGCAAGTATCAGTGGAGGCAAGCGATGCCGCATATCCAGATGGACTACTCGCCTAACCTTGAAAGCCGGATGGATATTGCCGGTCTGTGCCGGGTGTTGCGCGACGCGGCGGTCAAGACCGGGGTGCTGCCCCTGGCGGGCCTTCGGGTGCGCGCCACGGCCTGCACGCATTGTGTGATCGCCGATGGCCAGCCCGGCCACGCCTATCTTGATATCTCGCTGCGGCTTCGCGAAGGTCGCAGCCCCGAGGACAAGGCACGGGCGACAGCCGAAATCTTTGCCGCCGCCGAGGCCTATTGCGCCGGGGTGCTGAAGGGCAGTTCCTTCATGCTGTCGTTTGAAATGCGCGACATCGACGCCGCGCTGTCACCCAAGACATCCTCGATCCGTCGCTACCTGCCGGGAGACGCCCAGTGACCGACCTTGCCACCCATCTGGCGAAACTTGACGGCCATCTGGCCCGGTTCCGCGACAGTGGCATCCTGAACCTGATCGCGGGGCAGGACGTGGCCGGGGGGGATTGGTTTGAAACCCGGTCGCCGGTGGATGAAAGCCTGATTGCAAGGGTCGCGCTTGGCACGGCGGATACCGTCGATGCCGCCGCGATGGCCGCAAGGGCAGCGTTTCCGGCCTGGGCCGCGCTGCCGGGCGACAGGCGCAAGGCGATCCTGCACCGGATTGCCGACCTGATCGAGGCGCGGGCCGAGGAGATTGCCCTTTGCGAATGCTGGGACACGGGGCAGGCCTGGCGCTTCATGTCGAAGGCAGCCCTGCGGGGGGCGGAGAATTTCCGGTTCTTTGCCGATCTGGCCCCCGGCGCGCGGGACGGGAGAAGCCTGCCGACGAAAGACCACATGAACGTCACCAGCCGCCACCCAATCGGCCCGGTGGGGGTGATCACGCCGTGGAACACGCCCTTCATGCTGTCGACATGGAAGATCGCCCCGGCGTTGGCGGCGGGCTGCACGGTCGTCCACAAACCCGCCGAATTCAGCCCGCTGACCGCGCGCCTTCTGGCCGAGATCTGCCACGAGGCGGGCCTGCCCCCCGGCGTGCTGAACCTGGTGAATGGACTGGGTGAGGGCGCGGGCAAGGCGCTGACCGAACATCCCGACATCAAGGCCATCGCCTTCGTCGGCGAAAGCCGCACCGGAGCCATGATCATGAAGCAGGGCGCCGATACGCTGAAGCGGGTGCATTTCGAACTGGGCGGCAAGAACCCGGTTGTCGTGTTCGAGGACGCCGACCTTGATCGCGCGCTGGATGCGGTGATCTTCATGATCTACTCGCTGAACGGCGAACGATGCACTTCGTCCTCGCGGCTTCTGGTGCAGGACAGCGTGGCCGACCGGTTCCATGAGATGCTCGCCCGCCGGGTCGAGAACATCAAGGTCGGGCATCCGCTGGACCCGGCAACCGAAATCGGGCCGCTGATCCACCAGACCCATTTCGACAAGGTCACGGGCTATGTCGAGATCGGCAAGGCCGATGGGGCGACACTGGCGGCAGGTGGCGTCCGGGTTGGCGAAAAGGGCTGGTTCGTGCGGCCCACCCTGTTCACCGATGCCACCCCCAACATGCGTATCGCGCAGGAAGAGGTGTTCGGCCCCTTCCTGACCTCGATCCGGTTCAAGGACGAGGACCAGGCGCTGACGATCGCCAACGGGGTGCAATATGGCCTGACCGGATACATCTGGACCAATGACCTGACCCGCGCCCTGCGCTTTTCCAATGCGCTGGAGGCCGGGATGATCTGGGTGAACAGCGAAAACGTCCGCCACCTGCCCACCCCGTTCGGCGGAGTCAAGGCCAGCGGCATCGGGCGCGACGGCGGCGACTGGTCCTTTGAATTTTACATGGAACAGAAGAACGTGGCCTTTGCCCTTGGCCAGCACAGGATTCAGCGGCTGGGCGCCTGAGCGCAGCATCATTCAGGGAGGAATGACCATGGGAGAAATCGTTCTCGCCGCCAAATGCACCCACGTCCCGACGATGCTGATGTCCGAACAGGCCGGTCCGGTACAGGGAAAGCGACAAGCCGCCATAGATGGCCATTTCGAAATCGGCCGCCGTGCCAAGGAACTGGGCGTGGATACCGTGATCATCTGCGACACGCACTGGGTGATCAACGCGGGCTTTCACATCAACGCCAACGACCGCTTTCAGGGGCTGTTCACCTCGAACGAGTTCCCGCAGTTCATCCAGAACATGCCCTTTGATTATGAAGGCAACCCGACGCTTGGCGACGCCATCGCGCAAGAGGCGCGCGATCTGGGGGTCTACACTTTGGCCCATCACCTCGACAGCCTGGAAATGGAGTATGGCACGCTGGTTCCGATGCGCTTCATGTCGCGCGCCCATCAGATGAAGGTGGTCTCGGTCGCGGCCTGGTGTACCGTCCACAGCCATGACGAAAGCAGGGTGATCGGTCAGGCGATCCGCCGCGCGGTCGAGGCCAGCGACAGCCGCGTGTTGATGGTCGCCTCGGGCTCGCTGAGCCACAAGATCTGGCCGAACAAGGATTATGCGGCCAACAACGGAACCTTCACGATTTCCAGCGAGTTCAACCGCCAGATGGACCTGCATGTGCTGGAAATGTGGAAGAACGGCGACCACGCCACCTTCCTGAAGATGCTGCCGGAGTATGCCCAGTTCTGCTGCGGCGAAGGCTCGATGCACGACACCGCCATGTTGTACGGTGCGCTTGGCTGGGACAGCTATCAAGGCAAGTGCGAAGTGTTGACCCCGTATTTCCCGTCGTCCGGCACCGGGCAGACCAACGTCATCTTCCCCGTTTGAGGAGGCCCCGATGCCCATTCCCGCCGCGAACCTGAACCCACCCTTCAACATTGTCCGCCTGAGCCATGTCGAACTGCGGGTCACCGACCTGGCCTGGAGCCGCGCCTACTATGTCGATACGCTGGGCTTGCGGGTCACGCATGAAGACAGCGACAGCCTCTACCTTCGCGCAATGGAGGAACGCGGCCACCACTCCATGATCCTGCGTCAGGCCGATGCGGGTTCGGTCGGGGTACTGGGATTCAAGGTCTGGTCCGAGGACGACCTTGACCGCGCCGCGCATTGGTTCGCCGGGCGCGGCCTGCCGGTGGACTGGATCGAACGCCCCTTCATGGGGCGTGTGCTGGCGACGCGGGACCCCTGGGGCGTGCCGCTGGAGTTCTATGCCAGGATGGACCGGCTGGCCCCGATCCATCAGCAGTACAGGCTTTATCGCGGCGTGAAGCCCTTGCGGATCGACCATTTCAACCTGTTCTCTTCGAACGTTGATCAGGCGGTGGCCTTTTATGGCGACATGGGGTTCCGCGTGACCGAATACACCGCCGACGAAGAAACGGGGCGCACCTGGGCGGCCTGGATGCACCGCAAGGGCGGTGTGCATGACATCGCCTTTACCAACGGCACCGGCCCGCGCCTGCACCACACCGCCTTCTGGGTGCCGACACCGCTTAACATCATCGACTTGCTGGATCTTATGTCGACCACCGGCTACCTGGCGAACATCGAACGCGGGCCCGGACGCCACGGCATCTCGAACGCCTTTTTCCTCTATATCCGCGATCAGGACGGACACCGGACCGAGATCTACTGTTCAGACTACCAGACCTGCGACCCCGATCTGGAGCCGATCCGGTGGGACCTGAAGGACCCGCAGCGCCAGACCCTGTGGGGGGCGCCTGCGCCGCGGTCGTGGTTCGAGCTGGGGTCGGTGTTTGACGGCACCACGCTGGTGGAAAGCGACCTGAAGGCCAGCCCGATCATCGCGCCATGACGACGGGGGCCGAGATGAACCTTGTCACCTTCACTGCCAATGGCACGCAGTTCTGGGGGGTGACCGCCGCGGGGGGTGTTCTGGCGCTGTCGCCCGCGTTTCCGCGGTGGCGGACCCTGCGGGGCGTGATCGAGTCCGGGGCGATCGATCAGGTTCTGGCGGCGGGTGCAGGCCGGGCGGCCAGCCATGCGGACGGGTCATTCGACTACGACATTCCGGTGCCGGACCCGGAAAAGATCATCTGTGTCGGCGTCAACTTTCCCGACCGCAACGCCGAATACAAGGACGGGCAGGACGCCCCGCCCAACATGTCCCTGTTCCCGCGCTTTGCCCGCAGCTTCACCGGCCATGGGCAGCCCCTGATCCGGCCCCCGGAAAGCCGGCAGCTGGACTACGAAGGCGAAATCGCCGTCGTCATCGGCAAGGGTGGCCGACGTATCCCTGAAACCGAGGCGCTGTCACATATCGCCGCGCTGACGCTGTGCAACGAAGGCACGATCCGTGACTGGGTGCGGCATGCCAAGTTCAACGTGACGCAAGGCAAGAACTGGGACCGTTCGGGTGCCTTGGGGCCTTGGCTGGTGCCATACCGTGACCCGTCGCAGATCGTCGATGTGGCGCTGGAGACCCGAGTGAACGGCGCGGTGCGCCAGCATGACCGCACCGGGCGGATGCTGTTCCCGGTGGCGCGGCAGATCGCCTATATCTCCACCTTCACCACGCTGGTGCCGGGGGACATCATCGTGACCGGTACGCCCACGGGCGCTGGCGCGCGGTTCGATCCGCCGGTCTGGCTGAAGCCCGGCGATGTGGTCGAGGTGGCGGTGCCGGGGATCGGCATCCTGCGGAACGGAGTGGCCGACGAATGACGCCAGAGCAGATCAACGCGGCGGCGGCGGACTTGTATCAAGCCGAAAAGACCGGCCGACAGTGCGGGCTTCTGTCGCTGCGCCATCCCGGGATGACCCTGGACGATGCCTACGCCGTTCAGGCGGCGCTGGTCGCGCTGAAGCGTGCGGCGGGGGCAAGGGGGATTGGCTGGAAGATCGGTCTGACCAGCCGCGCGATGCAGCAGGCGCTGAACATCGACACGCCGGATTCGGGGGTTCTGCTGGATGACATGCTGTTTTCCGATGGCGCAACCATCCCCGCGGGCCGTTTTATCCAGCCGCGGATCGAGGCGGAAATCGCCTTTGTCATGAAAGCCCCGCTGGTGGGGGCAGGGGTGACACGGGACGACGTTCTGGCCGCGACCGATTACGTTGCCCCAAGTCTGGAAATCCTCGACACGCGCATTCAGCGTGTGGACCCGACAACTGGGAAGGCCCGCATCATCACCGACACGATCAGCGACAATGCCGCGAATGCGGGGATCGTTCTGGGGCAACAGCGCCATGCCGTCGATGCCTTCGATTTGCGCTGGGTCGGGGCCATCGTGACCCGCGACGCTGTGGTCGAGGAAACCGGACTTGGCGCGGGGGTTCTGAACGATCCGGTGACCGGGATCCTGTGGCTGGTGCGCCGATTGGCGCGCTATGACCAGGGGATCGCCGCCGGAGATATATTGCTGTCCGGCAGCTTCATTCGCCCGGTCGAAGCCGCTTCGGGGAGCCGGTTCCATGCCGATTTCGGCGCCTTTGGCCAGGTGCGGCTCACCTTCTGACCAAAGCGGGGACCGGGTCATCCGCCTGCCCGACGGTGATCCGGCAAGGATCAAGCGGGCTTTGCGCTGCTTTTGGGCCACGCGCTATCCGCCGGAGGGTAGTCTCGGGGTGGGTTCGGCACTGGCGCCGATCAGTCCGGCGCGAGCGCCGGATCGCGCGCTAGCCGGACGGCCTGATCCAGCACCTGATGATCCCCGATGTGGTTCATCAGGATCAGCACCAGCCGCGCGTTCAAGGCATGGCTTTCAGCCTCGGTTAGCCCGTCATGGATGGCGATCAGGCGCGCATAGGTCTCATCTGGTCTGGTCAGGTTCGGGGAGGTGATCAGCATGGGTCAGACCTTTCCAATGGCACGGGCAATCGCTGCCGCAATGGCGCTTTCGTCGAACTGCACCCAACGCGCGGCGACGTGCTGGTCAGGGCGGATCAGATAGACCGCACGCTTGGCATCGCCTAGATACCGGGCGGTAACCTCTGGCGTTGCCTCCAAAGCAAGGCGCGGCACGGTCAGGCCATGGGCGGACAGGCTGTCGGGGGCCGTCTGGTTGACCGTCAGCAGCGTGAAGCCCCGCCCAAGATGGCTCAGCAGCCACCCCCCGGCCAGCGGCGCATCCGGGCAAGGGCTGCCGGGGCGTGTGCGCGTGGGCATGTCCGGGTGATCAGGGCCATTCAAGGCCGAACCGTCATAGGTGCAGGGCAGTGACAACCGTCCCGAGTTGACCACTGTGCGCGCGAAAGGCAGCGTTTCGGCCAGGTCCAGCACCGCGTTGCGGAACATCTTCGATACCGGGGTCTTGGGCGTGATGAAATCCGTGGCTCGGGTGGAGTTCAGGATATTCTCGTCTGCACCCTGGACGCGCTCCGCATCATAACTGTCCAGCAGGCTGTCCGGTGCGGTCCCGTCCAGAACCAGCGCCAGTTTCCAGGCCAGGTTGTCCACATCCTGAATGCCCGAATTTGCGCCCCGCGCGCCGAAAGGGCTGACCTGATGGGCTGAATCGCCGGCAAACAGCACGCGGCCATGGCGGAACTTGTCCATCCGGCGGCACTGGAAGGTGTAGATCGAACACCAGTCCAGTTCATATTCGACATCCGGCCCCAGCATCGCATCCACCCGGGCGCGGATGCGGGCGGGCTCCAGCTCTTTCGCGCGGTCGATGTTCCAGCCCAGCTGAAAATCGATGCGCCAGATGTCGTCGGGCTGCTTGTGCAGCAGGGCGCTGTCGCCGGATTTGAAATGTGGCTCGAACCAGAACCAGCGTTCGGTCGGGAAATCGGCCTTCATCTTCACGTCGGCGATCAAGAAATTGTCCTCGAAGACCCTGCCGTCGAAGGACAGGCCCAGCATTCCGCGCAGGGGGCTGCGGGCGCCGTCGCAGGCGATCAGCCAGTCTGCCTCCAGCCTGTAGGGGCCTTCCGGAGTCATCACCTTCAGCGCGACATGATCGGCAGCGGGGGTCACCGCATCGACCCGGTTCCTGCCGCGCAACTCGATGGGGGCACCTTCGGCCTGCGCTGCAAGGATGGCGTCATGCAGGTATTTCTCGAACAACGGCTGCTGCAGGTTGATGAAGGCCGGAAAGGCATGGCCGCCTTCGGGCAAGAGGTTGAATTCATAAAGCAGCCGGTCGTCGTGGAAGACCTTGCCGACGTTCCACTGCACACCCTTGTCCAGCATCGGCCCGGCAGCACCCAGACGGTCGCAGATTTCCAGCGTGCGCTTGGAAAAGCAGAGCGCCCGGCTGCCAAGCCCCGCGCCTTCGTGGTCGTCCAGGAGCACCACCGGCACCCCGCGCCGCCCAAGGTCAAGCGCAGTGGCCAGACCGATGGGTCCGCCGCCGACGACAATCGCCTTGTGACGGACCGGGGCAGGCGCGTCCTGATCCGGCGACCTGGCATAGGGATATAGGCGGAACGCAAGGGCATAGCGTTCCGGTACAAGTTCGGTCATGGCATCCTCCCGCTGTCCGTTCAGCCCTGCAAGGCCGCCCACATTTCCAGATCGCGCTGCGCGGTCCAGATCCGGGGGTGGCTGATCCCGCGCGCCTCGTCGTAGGCCCGCGCGACGTTGAAGGGCAGGCAATGTTCGTAGATCGCATAGTCCTTGAACTTTGGGTCACATTCGGCGCGACAGACGTCCCAGGCTTCCTTGAGGCTGCCATTGCGGGCCGCAACCCGGGCGACGGGCCTGTAGGTGCTTTCAACGAAATCCCGGGTGCGGTCGAGCGCAGCGTTCACCGCGGCACGCCCGACAACGGCATCCCCGCGACCGGGGGCGATGGCGCCCAGATCATAGGCGCGGATTGCCTCCAGCGTGGCGCCCCAGTCGGCGAAGTGGCCGTCACCACAATAGCAGGCGGAATGGGCCTCGACGATGTCGCCGGTGAACATGACGTTGGCGTCGGGGACGTGGATCACCGCATCCCCCGCCGTATGGGCGCGGCCAAGTTGCAGGATATCCACCCGCCGGTTGCCCAGCCAGACGGTCATCTTGCCGTTGAAGGTGGTGGTCGGCCAGGTCAGGCCGGGGATGCTTTCGTGGCCCTGAAAAAGGCGCGGAAACCGCTGGAACTCGCTGTCCCAGTCTTCCTGCCCGCGCTCGGCCACCATGTTGCGGGCGGCTTCCGACATGATCACTTGCGGCGCTTTGAAGGCGCTGGCCCCCAGCACGCGCACCGCGTGGTAGTGGGTCAGGACGACATGGCTGATCGGCTTGTCGGTCACGCCCCGGATGCAGTCGATCACCTTCTGCGCCAGGCGCGGGGTGGCCTGCGCCTCGACCACCATGACAGAATTATCGCCGATGATGACGCCCGAGTTCGGGTCGCCCTCGGCGGTAAAGGCGAAAAGCCCGTCACCGATCTTGGTAAAGCTGATGGTCTTGTCCGCAAGATCGCCCTGCGAGGCGAAAGCTTTGGCCATGGTTCTGTTCCTTATCTTGCATAGGGGTCGGCCAATGCGGGGATCACCTTGCCCACGCAATCGCCGAAACCGATGGTATAGCCGTCACCCTTGCACTGACCGCGCAGAGTGAGGGTGTCGTTGTCCTGGATGAAGCTGCGGCTGCCGCCTGCGATGGCGACAGGTTCTTTCCCGCCCCAGCTCAATTCCAAGAGACTGCCGCGCGACCCTTTCGTGGGGCCAGAGATGGTGCCTGACCCCAGAAGGTCTCCCACGTTCATCGCGCATCCCGAGGTGGTATGATGCGCGAGTTGCTGGGCAGCGGAAAAATACATCTCGGCATAATTCGTGCGTGAGATGACGGTTTCCGTGCCGCCCTCTGGCGTCAGGCCAACCTCAAGCGCGATGTCATAGAGCATCGGCCCGGGTTCCAGAAGGTGCGGCAGCAGCGGCACCTCGCGCGGCGGGGTCGAGGTGCGGAACGGTTCCAGCGCGGCACGGGTCACGATCCAGGGGCTGATGGTCGTGGCCGTCGCCTTGGCCTGAAACGGCCCCAGCGGCTGGTATTCCCAGGCCTGGATGTCGCGCGCCGACCAGTCGTTGAGGAGGACATAGCCGAAGATCATCGCATCGGCCTCGGCCACGGTCACCGGCCCTTCGGAAGGGGTGCCGACGATGGCCCCCATCTCCAGCTCGATATCGAAACGGGCCGAGGGCGCAAAGCGCGGCGCTTCATCGTTCGGTCCCTTCACCTGGCCCCAGGGCCGGCGCACCGGCGTTCCCGACACCACGACCGAGGATGCCCGGCCGTTGTAGCCGATGGGGATATGCAGCCAGTTCGGCGGCAGGGCGTTTTCCGGCCCCCGGAACATGGTGCCGACGTTGAAGGCATGATGCCGGCCGGCGTAGAAATCGGTGTATTCGCTGACCAGAAAGGGCATGTGCAGAGTCACACCCGCCAGCGGGACAAGGAACGACTCGACGGCTGCGCGATCGGCACTGTCCGCCGCCAGAAGCGCCGTCAGCCGCGACCGCAGCGCCGACCAGACCGCGGGGCCGGCCTCCATGACATCGTTCCAGAAGGGCACGTCCAGAAGCGGGGCATCCGCAAGAGGCAGAAGCCCGGCTTCCTCCAACCCGGTCACATCCAGAACGAAATCGCCGATGGCCACGCCGCAGCGCGGTTCGTCGGCGCCGGTGGAAAACACCCCGCAAGGCAGGTTGTTCAGCGGGAACGGGCAATCCGGCGCGTTGGCGCTGTCCACCCAGGACCGGAGCAATCCCGTCATTTTACACCCGGCGTGCCGTCGAACCTCTTCTCCAGGCTTCCCCAGCAGTCGATGTAGTCCTCTTGCAAATGGCCCGCTTGCGCGGCGAAGGGCGTCAGGTGCTGCGGGAAGCGGGTTTCGAACATGAAGGACATGGTGTCGTCCAGCTTTTCCGGCCCAAGTTCGGCATTGCTGGCACCGTCAAAGGCGGTCTTGTCCGGCCCGTGCGGCAGCATGCAGTTGTGCAGGCTCATCCCGCCGGGGACAAAGCCCTTGGGCTTGGCGTCGTAGATGCCGTAGATGTTGCCCATCAGTTCCGACATGACGTTCTTGTGGTACCACGGCGGGCGGAAGGTGTTTTCGGCCACCATCCAGCGTTCGCGGAACAGCACGAAGTCGATGTTCGCCGTTCCCTCGATGCCCGAGGGCGCGGTCAGCACGGTGAAGATCGACGGGTCGGGATGGTCGAACAGGATCGCCCCGACCGGGCAATAGGTCCGCAGATCGTATTTGCAGGGCGCATAGTTGCCGTGCCAGGCCACCACGTCCAGCGGCGAGTGGCCGATGCTGGTCTGGTGAAACTGCCCACACCACTTGACGGTGACGGTCGAGGGAACCTCGCGGTCCTCAAAGGCCGCCACGGGTGTCTTGAAGTCGCGCCGGTTCGCCATGCAGTTGGCTCCAATGGGGCCGCGACCGGGAAGCTGGAACTTCTGGCCGTAATTCTCGCAGACAAAGCCCCGCGCCGGGCCTTCCAACACCTCGACCCGGTACACCAGCCCGCGCGGCAGGATGGCGATTTCGCGAGGCTCAAGGTCGATCACCCCAAGTTCGGTGTAGAACCGCAGCCGGCCTTCCTGCGGCACGACCAGCAATTCGCCGTCGGCCGAAAAGAAATATTCGTCCTGCATCGATTCCGTCACCAGATAGACATGGCTGGCCATGCCGGTCTGCGTGTTCACGTCGCCTGCCGTGACCATGGTGCGCATGCCGGTGATCCAGGTCAGCGGTTCGGCCGGCACGGGCAGCGGGTCCCAGCGATACTGGCCAAGGCTGATGATGTCGGGATCGATGCAGGGGGCGGATTTCCACAGCGGCACATCTATTTTGCGGAAGCGATGGGTGTGCTTGACCGAGGGCCGGATGCGGTAGCACCAGGTCCGTTCGTTCTGGTGGCTGGGCGCGGTGAAGGCGGTGCCGGAAAGCTGTTCGCCATAAAGCCCGTAGTTGCACTTCTGCGGCGAGTTCATGCCTTGTGGCAGCGCGCCGGGCAGGGCTTCGGTCTCAAAATCATTGCCGAAGCCCGGCATGTAACCTTCATGCGGCCCGGCAACCGATGCGGCCCGGATCATGCCCTTGGGCAGGGAATGGCTGGTCATTGGCTCCTCCAGGGTGAGGGGATAAGGTCCGGGCTTCGTATCGGGCTCGGTGGGTCGAGTCCGTTTATAGTTGCGGATGCAACCAAGTCAAGATAAAGTTGCAAATGTAACGAACTTGAGGGAAAAATGCCGGAGACGGTGCTTTACGATTACTGGCGATCCTCGGCGGCCTATCGGGTGCGGATCGGCCTGAACCTGCTGGACCTGAACCATCGAGCGGTCCCTGTCGATCTTGTGGCGGGCGAGCAGTCGGGCGCCAGCAATCGCGCGCGCAATCCGCAGGGACTGGTTCCGACGCTTGAGATCGACGGTAATAACCTGACGCAATCGCTTGCGATCCTGGAATACCTGGATGAAACCCGATCGGCGGGCTGGCTGCCGGGCGATGCCGCCAGCCGGGCCGAGGTGCGGGCGATGGCCTATGCGGTCGCAGTGGACATCCATCCGGTCTGCAATCTGCGAGTGGCCCGGTACGCCGTCAGCCTTGGCGCGACGATGGACGGCTGGATGCAGCATTTCATTGCGCTGGGGCTGGACGGGGTGGAAGGCCTGCTGGCCCGCCATGCCACGGGCCGGTTCTGTCATGGCGGGTCCATGACGCTGGCGGACATCTGTCTGGTGCCGCAGGTCTACAATGCGCGGCGATGGGGCGTGGCATTGCAGCCATACCCCAGGGTGTGCGAGGTATCCGCCGCCCTGGAGAGCCAGCCCGCCTTTCAGGCAGCGCACCCGGACATGGTGAAGCCCGCGGGGTGACTTGGCCGGAAGGGCTGTGCCATAAGGGGATGAGCGCAGCCTTCGGGGTCCCTTGCCGACAATGACCGAACCGACGAACGACTTTGATCTCGGGACCTTCCTGCCCTACCTGCTCAACCAGGCGGCAGAGGCGACCTCGGACGGGTTTCAGGCCGTCTACCGCGACCGCTACGGCTTTACCCGCACGCAATGGCGGGTGCTGGCCAATCTGGGCAAGTTCGGCGCAATGACCGCGCGCGACATCTGCGCCATCAGCCATATCGAAAAGACCAAGGTCAGCCGGGCGGTCGCCGCGCTGGAGCAGGGGGGGATGCTGTCGCGCGCGCCCAGCGAAACAGACCGCCGCGCCGAGGTGCTGTCTTTGACCAGGACGGGGCTTGGGGTTTTCGCCGAACTTGGCGGCCTTGCTGTCAGCTTTGACCGGCAGTTGCGGGAAACACTTGGACCCAATGAGGCCGAAACGCTGGTAGCGCTTCTGCGTCGGCTGATCGGGGTGCCGCCGCGAGCGGAGGGGCAGGATGATTGACCTAAATTTCCGCCGCAACGCTTTTCGTCGCAAGGTCCAACGCCGCCAGTCCACGTTCCAGTGCGGCGCGGTCATCCCCCGACATCTTGCACAGAACCGCTTCGGACCGCTGATCGACGAGCGCGCGCACTTCTTGGAACATTTCGCGCCCCTCTGGGGTGCAGGCATAAAGCCATAACCGCCGGTCAAGGTCCGAGGTGGTGCGCCGGATCAGGCCCTTTCGGACCAGCCGGTCAGCGGCGCGGCTGACCTGGACCTTGTCGAGCGACGTGTTGCGGCCAAGGTCCAGCGAGGTTTCCGCTTTCACGTTGGCCAGCAGGAAAAGGAGCCGCCATTCATCGCGACCAAGGCCGAAGCGGCGATGATAGACATCGACCAACAGTCGCGAAAAGGCTGCAGAGATGATCGCAAGCCGGTAGGGGAAGAAGTCCTGAAGCATCCCTGCCTCCTGTTTCCGGCAGGCTAGACTGGTTGCAGCCGCAACGGCTTGATCTGGGTCAAGGTGTCCGAACTCTGCACTCTGGCCGACGCTGGGTCAGAGCGACGAGAACCCGGCCTCCAATGCGGACAGGATCTTCGCCACATCGGCTTCGGTCACGATCAGCGGCGGCGACAGGATGATGTTGTTGCCCGATACCCGGATCATCACGCCCGCCTCATAGGTCGCGCGATGCACCTTGCCGATGGTCTTCTTGTCGATCGGGGCCTTGGTGGCGCGGTCGGACACCAGCTCCAGCGCGCACATCAGCCCATGTCCGCCACGCACATCCCCGATCACCTGATGCCGAGCCATCAGTGCCTGAAGCCCGGCGAAAAGCTGGTCCCCGCGCGCGGCGGCGTTGAGGTGGACCTGCTGGCGCTCGGTCTCTTTCAGGCAGGCGATGGCCGCCGCCGCCCCGACCGGATGGCCGGAATAGGTATAGCCCGACCCGATGGCACCCTTGCCGGTGGTGTCCTTCTCGAACACCTCGGCCACGGCATCGGCGACCATGACCACGCCAAAGGGGAAATAGCCATTGGTGATCGCCTTCGCCGACACCAGCAGGTCGGGCTGCACCCCCCAGTGGCGCGAACCTGACCAACTGCCGGTGCGTCCGAAAGCGGTGATCACCTCGTCGGCAACCAGCAGGATCCCGTATTTGGTGCAAAGCGCGCGAAGCCCCGGCATGAAGCTTGCATCCGGCGGGATCACCCCGCCCGCGCCCAGCACCGGCTCCATGATGAAGGCCGCGATGGTCGAGGCGTCCTGGAACCTGATCTCGTCCTCGATGGCGGCAAGGCAAAGCTGGGCAAGCCGCTCTGGGTCGGTCTCGTTGAAGGGGTTGCGATAGGTGTAGGGCGCTGGGGTGTGGAAGCAGCCCGGCATCAGCGGTTCATACTGGGTGCGGAAATTGGCGTTGCCGTTGACCGAAGCGCCCAAAGTATGCGTGCCGTGATAGCCCTTCTTAAGGCTGAGGAACTTGACCCGCCCCGCTTCGCCCCGGATCTTGTGATACTGCCGCGCCAGCCGCAGGGCGATTTCCACCCCGTCGGACCCGCCCGAAGTAAAGAAGGCGCGCGACAGCCCGTCGGGGGCAAAGAAGGCGGCCAGCATCTCGGCCAGTTCGATGACGTTGTCGTTCGTCGTGCCACGGAAGATCGAATAATAGGGCAGCCGGTTCAATTGCGCCGCGATGGCATCCTTCACCGGCTGGCAGGAATAGCCCAGGTTCACGTTCCACAGGCCCCCCACGGCATCGACGGTGCGATGGCCGTCAATATCGATGATCTCCACCCCTTCGGCCTCGACGATGATGTCAGGCGGGTTGGCCAGGCTGTCTGCCGGATGCGCCATCGGATGCCACAGGCGCCGCGCATTGTTTTCCTTGAGGAAATTGGAGTCTTTCATGGGGTCAATCTCCTTGGCAAAGCAGCGCGAGCGCGCGGGAATAGCTGTCGCCGGGCCGCGTGACATCGAAGTGGACATAGGGCATGCCGGTTTCAGCGGCCCCGCGCAGGTTCTTGGCCTGATCGTCGACAAAGACGCAGGCACTGGCAGGCAGGCCGAGACCTTCGGTCACAAGGTGAAAGGCGCGCGGGTCGGGTTTCAGGATACCGGTATAAGTGGCGTCCACGATCAGGTCGAAATCGGCAAGGAAAGGCAGCTTTGCCCGGAAGTCCTTGCCGTAGAAGAGGTCCAGCTCGTTCGACAGGATCGCGAGCCTGCAATTCGTCGCCTTGGCCTTGGCAATGGCTTCCAGCGCCTCGGGTCGGGTCACCGCCGCCGGATCGGCACCACGCAGGCGACCGACAAACTGGGGAAACGCTGTCCAGACCTCGCCGACCAGCGCGCCGGTTTCCCGCATCCGAAGCGCCCAATAGTCGCGTTCCGTCAGCTCGCCCGCCTGCATCGCGCGCCAAGGGGCATCGCCCGCCGGATCGAACGGCCCGCGCCAGGTCAGGCTGCCCGGGGCAAGGCCAAGGGCGGCTTCCGACAGTGCGTGCGTCTCGAACAGGGTTTTCGAGATCACCCCGCCGAAATCCAGCACCAGCGCGCGGGTCACAGTTTCACCCATGCGGTCTTGAGGTCGAGAAACTTATCGAAGGCATGGAGCGACTTGTCATGTCCGTTGCCGGACTGCTTGACCCCGCCCAAGGGCACAGTCAGATCGGACCCGCCATAGGTGTTCACATGCACAAGGCCCGCGCGGATCTTGCGGACCATGCGATGCGCCCGCGACAGGTTCGAGGTCCAGACAGCGGCGGCAAGGCCATAGCTGGTATCGTTGGCCAAAGCCACCGCTTCGGCCTCGGTGTCGAAGGGGGTGACGGTGACGACGGGGCCGAAAACTTCCTCGCGGAAGACGCGGTCCGTGGGTGCTGCGTCGGCCACGATGGCGGGAGACATGTAATAGCCTCCCGTTTCTTGCAGGATGCGGTCCCCGCCGATCACAGTACGGCCATTCGCCCGCGCCTCATCGACAAAGGCGAGGTTCTGCAAGAGCTGGCGCTCCGAGTTCACCGCACCAGCCTGGGTGGCGCTGTGCAGCGGATCGCCGACCTTGATGGCGGCGGCATAGGCGGCGAGGTTTTCGACAAAGGCCGCGTGGATGCTGCGCTCCACCAGAATCCGCGACCCGGCGATGCAGACCTGGCCCGAGTTGCGGAAAATGCCATGCGCCGAGACCTTGGCGGCTTCATCCAGATCGGGCGCATCGGCAAAGACAATGTTCGGTGATTTGCCACCCAGTTCCAGATAGACGCGCTTGAGGTTTGACCGCGCCGCGGCCTCCAGCAGACGACGCCCGGTGCCGCCTGATCCGGTGAAGACCAGCACATCGACATCCATCGATTCCGCGATCCGCGCGCCAACGACAGCGCCTTCGCCGGTGACGACGTTGAACACGCCGGGGGGGAGACCCGCCTCCAGGCCCAGTTCCGCCACCCGTACCAGGGTCAGCGAGGCGGTCTCGGCCGGTTTCAGCACCATGGTGCAGCCCGCGGCGAGCGCGGGGGCAAACTTCCAGGCACCAATCATCAGCGGGAAGTTCCACGGCACGATGGCACCCACGACGCCCACGGGTTCGCGGTGGACAAGGCCAAGGAAGGCCGGATCGGTGGGCGCGATTTCGCCGTGCAGCTTGTCGATCGCTTCCGCGTAATAGCGCAGCGCCGCCGCCGCCGAGAGCGGTTCGGCCTTCAGCGCCATGCCGATCTCGGTGCCGTTTTCGCGCACACCCAGAACGGCGATTTCCAGCGCGTTGGCCTCGATCAGATCAGCCCATTTAGACAGTGTCTTCTTGCGGGCGGCACGAGGCAGGTCCGACCAGCGGCCATCGTCAAAGGCCCGGCGGGCAGCCTTGATCGCGGCATCGGTATCGGCTGTCGTGCCGCGTGCGCAGGTTGTCAGCACGCTGCCGTCAATCGGCGACACGACCGCCATCGTTCCGTCGTCCGAGGCAGAGATCCGACGGCCATCCACGATGTGCTGAAAGGCGGGCAGCAATTCAGTGCGCAGGGCGTCGATCTGATTCTGGCTCATGTCGGTTCTATATTTACACCACTGGTGTCTATAATGCACCGACAGCGATGACGGGTCAACCGGACATTCGCCGGTACCGGGACAGGCCAGCGCGACAAGCCCCTAACACAAGATCAGCGGAGCAAGGATCAGGTCGGAGAAAACCGGGCGGCAGCGGCGCGGAATTCGGCGGATGGACGGCCCCCGGTGCCGAAGTTCAGCTTGTCAGCCTCGGCGAACAGGGCGGCAATCGTCTGGCGGCGCAGGTCGTTTGTCATCCGGTGTGCGGGCATCGCCACAGCGATGGCGCCGGCTGGCGTGCCATCCGTGTCAAAGACGGGCACGGCAATTCCATAGACGTCATCTTCGTTCGTCTGGTCCGCTTCGGCATATCCGGTAAGCCGAACTTCCTGCAATCGCGCCCTTAGAATGTTGGGGTCGGTGATCGTTCGGGAGGTTTTCGCGAAGAGTGGCTCGCTGAGCGCCCGATCAACAAATTCCGGCCGCGAGAAGGCGAGGACGACCAGCCCAGACGCGGTGCTGTGTACCGGAAGGATTTCGCCCGCCACCAGAGAAACGCGACTGCCCCGGTTGCTTTCACTGACACCGATGGTCGCAAGGGCGCGGCCCGCGATCAGCGAGGCATGCGCGGTTTCCCCAATCGCTGCGGACAGGGTTTCCAGCGAATGCTGAAAGGTCGAGGAAACCGGGAAGGCTGTCTCGCGCACCCGGGCAAGTCGCAGAACGCCGGCGCCCAGCCGGTAAAGCCGCGCATCGCCACGCTTTTCCAGCAGCCCGTGATCGCACATGACCACCAGCATCCGATGCACCGTCGCCTTGTCGATGCCCGATTTGCGGGCAAGTTCTGACAGCCCGATCTCGGGTTCGGATTCTGAGAAATAGTCAAGCAATGACAAGGCTTTGGCAACGGTACTGGACATATCCGTGTATTTTCTTTCCTGGCCGATCCGGCAGCGCATGTCAAATTCGTTGACGGAACCTAGCGCGGAGACTATTCTTGAACCACTGGTGATAATAATAAACCGCAGAGAGGTCGTCAATGCTTAACTCGAAACTCGCCTTGCTGGCTGTGGTTGCCGCCAGCCTTGCTGGCCCGGTTGCCGCAGAATACCCTGACCGCCCTGTCAGCTTCGTCGTTCCCTTTCCACCGGGTGATCTTGAAGATGTCCTGACCCGCATGATTGCCGAAGACTTTCAGGCAAAATACGGCGTTGCGGCGGCCGTCGTGAACAAGCCCTCGGAAGGTGGTCCGTTCCCCGGCGCCGCCGAAGTTGCCGCCGCCGCGCCTGATGGCTATACCATCGGATCGTTTGTGGTTGATATTCCGGTCGTCGGCCCTGATGTCGGCGTGCCCGGCCTGAACCCCAACCCGTTCGAGCCGCTGGGGATCTTCCTGACCTATCCGTTCGTGATCGCAACCTCAGCCGACAAGCCGTTTTCGACGATGGCCGAGCTTGCGACACATTCGCAATCCGAGCCGCAGCTCTTGGGCCATTTCGGTGCGTTCCTGCTGCCCACCCAGGCAAGTTTTGCTGCGGCAAAAATCCTGGGCTTCGAATGGGGTGGCGAGGCCTCATCGGGGTCGCTGGATTGCAATTCGCTGGCCTCGGGCGATTTTGACGTGATCAACACCACGATCCAGCAGCTTCTGCCCTGCCTTGACAGCGTGAAGATCCTTGCCACCGTAACCGAAGGGCCGATCTCTGTGGTACCGGACGCCCCGACACTGGCTTCGGTCACCCCCGATCTGAACATTTCGCTGTGGAACGGGCTGTTTGTCCACAAGGACACACCGGCTGACGTGCGCGAAAAGATCATTGCGTCCGCTAAGGAAACCATGGCTTCGGCCCGCGCGCAGGATCTTGCGGCGCAAACCGGCGCGATTGTCTACTGGATGGATGCCGAAGCCGCTGCCGCCCGTATCGCCTCGGATATCGAGGTGTCGGGGCGCATTGCGACGATGCTTGAAAAGTAGTCGGGAAACCTGCAAAGGCCCCCGTTCGCGCTGCGCGACGGGGGCCAGCGATCCATTCCCGAAGGCCGGCGCACCGACCACAGAGCCAAAGCCCCGGGCCTGGAAAGACCACGCCCAAGAGAGACAGGGAGGTTGGCCAAATGAGCCGGCAAGAAGACGATCATCCGCATGTCTTCCCCGAAGGCCGCAGGCCGGGCGAGATCCTGTTCGTGACTGTCACCATGATGATCGCGCTGGCGCTGCTTGCGGCGATCCCCTGGCAGACGACCTGGCTGCCGAACAAGGGGCTTGCCGCGCAACCGCGCTTCTGGCCCGCCCTCTCGCTTGGCGGTGTTGTCCTGTTCGGGCTGCTCAATGCCCTGTCCCGTGTGCGGCTCGCGCGCACGCCGGGCCGCTGGCAAGAGGCGACGCTCTGGCTGCGGTCATTGGAGTTCATCGTCTGGTACATGCTTTACGTCCTGGCAATCCCGGTGATCGGCTACCTCGCCTCAACGCTGGCATTCTGCACCGGTCTGGCGCTGCGGATGGGCTATCGCGGCAGGACGGTCTGGATCGCGGCAGCCTTTGGCCTGTTCGTGGTCCTGTTCTTCAAGACCGCTATGAACGTGAAGATCCCTTCGGGGGCGATCTACGATTCTGCGCCTGAACCACTTCGCTACATCCTGATGCGTTTTTTCTGAGGACCACATGGATACCTTCCTTTCCGGCATCGAGCTTCTCGCGCGATGGGATGTGATCGCGGCGCTGATGATCGGGTCGATCGGTGGCGTTCTTGTTGGTGCGATGCCCGGCGTTGGCGCGGCGGTTGCCATTGCCATCGCGCTGCCGGTGACCTTTTCGCTTGAGCCGATTGTCGGTCTGACCCTGCTTCTGGGCATCTATGGCTCGTCCATGTTCGGTGGCGCGATCCCGGCAATTCTGGTCAACACGCCCGGAACGCCGGTCAACGCGCTGACCACCTATGACGGCTACCCGATGACAAAGCGGGGCGAATCGCGGCGGGCGCTGAGCCTTGCCTATTCCTCGTCCTTTTATGGCGCGATTCTCTCCATCGGGGCGCTGATGCTGCTGGCGCCGGTCCTTGCCAAGGTGGCGCCGATGTTCGGCGCGCGGGAAATCTTTCTGGCAGCGCTGCTGGGGATCGTGCTGGTCGTGGTGACCCATCGGGGGCAGGTTCTGGTCGCTGCCATTCTGGCCTGTCTGGGGATCTTCCTGTCCACGATCGGGATCGAGCCGACCGCCTACACGCAACGGTTCACCTTCGGCCAGTCCTGGCTGCAATCGGGCATAGATCTGATCGTCGTGGTGCTGGGCGTGTTTGCCATCAGTCAGGCGCTGGTGCTGCTGATGAGCAAGGACAAGCCCATCATCCTGCCCAAGGTCGACAAGATCCGCTTCTTCACCCAGATGCGCGAATTGTGGGTCTACAGGCGGATTGCCACTGTCGCCTCCTCTTTCGGCGTGATCTGCGGGATGATCCCCGGCGTTGGCGAGTTCATGTCGCAGTTCATGTCCTACAGCTACGCCCAGCGGACATCCAAGACGCCCGAGCTGTTCGGCAAGGGCAACCCGGAGGGCATCGTTGCCTCGGAGGCCGCCAACAATTCGGTGCCGGCCGCGGCGATGATCCCGCTGCTGGCGCTTGGCATTCCGGGTGAGGAACTCACGGCCATGATGCTGGCGGTGTTCTACGTCCACAATGTTGTTCCCGGCCCGCGCCTTTTTGCCGAGCAGATGGATTTCATCTACGCGCTCTACATCAGCCTGTTCCTGCTCAATGTGATCGTCGTCGCCTTTCTGTTCTTTGCCACCCGGACGATGATGAAGGTGATGCTGATCCCCAATCGCTTTCTCGGGATCATGATCCTGACCTTCAGCCTGATCGGGGTCTACACCCTGCGGAACTCCCTGACCGATGTCGCCATTGCCTCGGCCTTCGGGTTCTTCGGTTTCATCCTGAAACGGCTGGAGCTGCCGACCTCGCCCATCATCCTTGGCATCGTGTTGGGCAAGCTGATGGAAGACCGGCTGCGCACCGCCATGGCCCGGGTGCGCGAGCCCTGGGATTTCATCGACCGCCCGATCGCCTTTGTCCTGTTCCTGATGATCCTTGTCGCCATCATCGGGCAGGTCTGGACGGTGGTTAAAACCCGCCGCGCGGAGATGAAGGACGACGTCAATGCCTGATCTGCCAATCGCCGACCTTATGGAAAGGCGCAGGGCTCTTCTGGGACCGAACGTCTCGACCTTCTACGACGATCCGGTCCATATCGTGCGGGGCGAAGGCGTCTGGCTGTGGGATGCCGAGGGCCGCAAGTATCTGGACTGCTACAACAACGTGCCGCATGTCGGCCATTGCAACCCGCGCGTGGTCGAGGCGATCTGCAAGCAGGCGGCCACGCTGAACACCCACACGCGCTATCTGCATGAAGGCATCCTCGACTATGTCGAGCGCCTGACCGCGACCTTTGACGATCCGCTTAAAACCGCGATCCTGACCTGCACCGGGTCCGAGGCGAATGACATCGCCTTGCGCATGGCCGAAGGGATGACCGGCAAGCGCGGGATCATCGCGACGGATGCCACCTATCATGGCAATACGACGCTGGTCAGCCACTTGTCGAAAAGCAATGTTCCCGAGGTGGGCTTCGGCCTTGGCCAGTATCTGCGCCATGTCGAGGCGCCCGACAGCTATCGCATACCCGACCCGGACGGTCAGCGCTTTGCCGCCAAGGTGCAGGAGGCAATCGACGATTTGGACCGCGCGGGCACAGGCTTTGCCGCGCTGATCGTCTGCCCCCTGTTCCTGAACGAAGGCTTTCCGACCCAGGCGGAAGGCTGGCTGCGTCCTGCGGCGGATGCTGTGCGCCGCGCCGGTGGCCTCTTGATCTGCGACGAGGTGCAGGCGGGCTTTGGTCGTTCGGGCAGCCACTTCTGGGGGCATCAGAAGCAGGGTGTCATCCCGGACGTAGTGACGATGGGCAAGCCGATGGGCAACGGCCATCCAGTTGCGGGACTGGTGACGCGGCCAGAGATCATGGCGCGGTTCCGCGGGTCGTTCCGCTATTTCAACACGTTCGGCGGCAATCCGGTGTCCTGCGCGGCGGCCATGGCCGTGCTGGACGAATTGCAGGAGAAGAACCTGCAAGCCAATGCCGCGCGGATCGGCAGGCTGGCCCATCAGCGCCTGGCGGAACTGGCGCAGAAATACCCGGTGATCGGCGATGTCCGGCAATCGGGCATGGTGTTTGGCGCTGAATTCGTGCTGGACCGGGCCACTAAAGCCCCTGCCGCCGCCTATGCCGATCTGGTGGTCAACAAGATGCGCCGGCGCGGGATCATCCTGTCCAAACTTGGCCGCCACAAGAACACGCTGAAAATCCGCCCGCCGATGCCCTTTGGCGAGGACCATCTTGATCTTTTGATGACGACGCTGGACGCGGTTCTGGTGGAAACTCCGGTAGCTGCATGAGCGACCCGGTCAGGCAGGCGCTGGCGCTTTGGGGCCTTGAGGCGGCAGAGTGCAGCTTTGTCGCAGGCCGGGAGAACAGGGTTTACCGGGTAACGACATCAACCGGCGACCACGCGCTGCGGATCAAGCGGCCCGGCTACCGGCAAGAGGGTGAGCTTTTGTCCGAGCTTGCCTGGCTGGAAGCGATGGACCGGGCCGGGCTTCATGTTCCACGACCGCTTCCGTCGCGCGGGGGCAATCTGCTTGAACGCCTTGGGGCGGGCTTCGTTGATGTGGTCGAATGGATGCCGGGCAAGCCGATGGGCAAAAGCCGCGCGCCCCTGGCACTGGAGAACCGGGAAGCGGTGTTTTGGGCGCTTGGCCGGGAAATGGCGCGGTTGCATGCGGCCTGCGATGCGTGGCAACGGCCCGCCGGGTTCCGGCGCTGTCACTGGGACATCGACGGGCTTCTGGGGGAGGCGCCGGTCTGGGGCCGGTTCTGGGACAACCCGACGCTGGACCGGCAGACGAAAGACCTTTTTTTTCGCTTTCGAGACGTGGCCCGGGATCGCCTTGCCAAGGCCGGGGCCGCGCTGGATCCGGGTCTGGTTCATGCCGACCTTGTGCGCGAAAACGTGCTGCTGGATGGCCCGACGATCCAGCTGATCGATTTTGACGATGGTGGCATCGGCTTCCGGCAGTTCGATATGGCGACCGTCCTGCTCAAGACCATCGCAGAACCGGATTATCAGTCGCTGAAAGCTTCCCTGATCGACGGCTATCACAGCCAGCGGCCGCTTGATCTGTCGCTTCTGGACCTGTTCATCGCAATCCGGGCGCTGACCTATGTCGGCTGGATTGTGCCGCGAATTCACGAAGATGGCGGGGCCGACAGGAACGCGCGCTTTGTTTCCGAGGCGCGAGACCTGTGCGCGGCCTGCTTTCAGGACAGCATGGCGTTTCAAGGGGGGCAGGAGAGATGACGAAAACCATTCTGGTCATCGGCACATTCGACACCAAGGCGGATGAGCTGGCCTATCTGATCGGCCGGATCGAGGCGCAGGGCGGGGTTGTGCTGGCCATGGACGTCAGCGTTCTCGGCGAGGCGAAGATCCCGGTCGGGGTCAGCAAGCACGACGTCGCGGCCGCCATCGGCGAGACCATTGACGGTCTGATCGCGCTGGGCGAGGAGGGCGAGGCCTTTGCCCGGATGAGCGCGGGTGCCGCCCTGCTGACCCGACGCCTTCACGATGCCGGGCGGGTCCACGGCATGATCGCGCTTGGCGGCACGATGGGCACCGACCTTGCGCTTGACTGTGCGCAGAACCTGCCGATCGGGGTGCCGAAATACATCGTCTCGACTGTGGCGGGTTCGCCCCTCATCGCGGCAGAGCGGATGGCGGCGGATGTGCAGTTCATCCTCTGGGCGGGGGGGCTCTACGGGTTGAACCCGCTCTGCAAATCCTCGCTCAGCCAAGCGGCGGGGGCGGTTCTGGGGGCGGCGCAGGCGGTGGAGCCGCCGAGGTTCGATCGGCCGATGATCGGCATGACCTCGCTGGGGTCGTCGTGCCTGAAATACATGAAGCGCCTGCACTCCGAACTGACGAAGCGCGGCTATGACATCGCTGTCTTCCACACCACCGGCATGGGCGGCATGGCCTTCGAGCGGCTGGCGGCCGAGGGGGTGTTTGCCTGTGTGATGGATTTTTCGCTGCAGGAATTCGTCAATGTCCAGCACGGTTCGCTGGTCAGTGCCGGAGCCGACCGGCTGACCGGCGCTGGCCGCAGTGGCACGCCGCAACTGGTGGCGCCGGGTGCGGCGGATATTCTTGATCTTGCCGGCTGGCAGGAAATCCCCGCGCGGTTTCATGGCCGCCCGTTCCACCAGCACAACCGGCTGATCAAGAACGTGGCCTTCAACGCCGAGGAACGCCGCGCCCTGGCCCGGGGCATGGCGGACAGGCTGGCCGGGGCCAAGGGCCCCACGCATTTCTTCCTGCCGAAAGGCGGGATCGAGGAATGGGACCGCCCCGGTGAAGCGGCGCATGATCCCGAAGGCCTTGCTGCCTTTACCGAAGAGGCCGAACGCGCCCTGACCGGGCGGGTAGAGTTCACAGCCCTTGATTGCCACATCAACGATGCCCTGTTCTGCGAGGCGGTGTTGGCAAAGCTGGATGAATGGGTCGCGGCGGGGATCGTCGCCGCGGGCAAGGAGGCAGCATGAGCGGCCGGTTTGGCGGAAAGGTCGCGCTGATCTCGGGCGGCGGCACCGGGATCGGGGCGGCGGTTGCGCGGCGGCTGGCGCAGGAAGGTGCGC
>JBGSNN010000297.1:0-2639 GCA_041739655.1 Albidovulum sp.
GTCGGCCTGTGGCGCGCGCGCATCCGGTCTGTCGGCGGGGGCGGGCGTCCCGGTGATCGTGACCGGGAGCGGTTTCGGCACGGCGGGCGGGCGGTTCAGACCCGGATAAATGGCGACGGCCACGCCGATGGCGGCGACAGAGGCGGTGGCGGCAAGGGCCGGGCCGGTTGTCAGTCTGGAAAGCATCTCGCGAACTCCTGTCAGGAACCCCGCCCTCGCGGGGCGGTCCGACATGGGACGCGCGTCTGTCGCGGTTTCTTGGTGCCGGTCGAAATTTTCCATGGCCAGCCTGAGGATCCGCGCCTTTGCGTCCGGGTCTGGCGCCGGGGCGGCTGCCTTCAGGCTGGCGCGCAGCTTGTCGAGATCGTCGGTCATATCATGTCCTCCGCCCGCGCAAAGTTGCGCAGACGTTTCTTAACCTCACTCATCCGCCAGGCGACGGTGCCTTCGGAGACGCCGAGGGCCTCGGCGGCCTCCTTCTGCGACAGTTCCTCGCCGAGTGTGAGCGCGACAGTGTCCCGCAGGTCCTGCGGCAGCCGTGTCATGGTGGCGGCGAGCCAATCCTGCGCTGCGGCCTCTTGAGCCATCCCGGCGCGTCGGTTCTGTTCCCAGTCGCCCCAGCCATCGGCGGCCTTGGCATGGGTCGCGGCGCGGCGGCGGCGGTCATGGGCGGCGTTCACCGTGATCCGGTAGAGCCAGGTGGAAAACCGTGCCTCCTGCCGGTAGCTTGCAAGCTTGCCGGGCAGGGCAAGGCAGATGTCCTGCGTCAGATCCTCGGCCTCGACCCTCGTGCCTGTCAGGCGAAAGCACAGGCCATAGATCCGGTCGTAATGCCGGGCGAGAAGCGCCGCGAAGGCATCGCGGTCTCCCTCGGCGGCGGCCGATGCAAGGTTCTCGTCACTCGCGCCCATCAGCATCACGATAGGTTGGACGCATGGCGCGAGACAATCCTTGGCGGGCGTCGAAACATATCTCAAGAAAAGGTGGTGGGCGGGCCATGTCGGCCCGCCGGAATCTGCGGCCTCAGCCGAGGATCGCGTCGTAGAATTCCAGTGCCCCGCTCATGGTGGCCAACTGGTTGGCGCCCGAGGTGTCGCCGGCGATCGCCATGATCGCCTGGTAGGTCATCGGGCCGAACGAGCCGTCGATGCCGCCGTGATAATATCCGGCCTGCGACAACCGCGACTGGATGGCGCGGCGCTGGCTTGGCGTATAGCTGTTGAAGGCTTGGGCGGCCGGGGTCGCATAGACACCCGAGATCGGGGCGGACTGGTAGGACGCGGGCGTCTGATAGCGCGGTTCCTGGTAGCGCGGATACTGCTGCACGGGCGCGCGGGTGACCGGCGCGGCGTACTGGCGCTGTCGTTTGTTCTGGTAGATCAGCGTGCCGATGATGCCGGCCGCCGCAAGCGCGGCGAGGGTGTTCTGTTCGCGTTCGCCCCAGGCATGGGCCGGCGCCGGAAGCGCGAGGGCAAGCGAAAGCGCGGTCAGCGCGGCGGTGGCAGAGGTGCGGATGTTTGGCAGCATCGGTGTTTTCCTGATTGCGGTGGACTGATGCGCCGAAGATGGTCCGGCGGTCCATGCTAGGCAAAATCGATGCGCTGCTATCCGATAACGCCGCCGCTCACATGGCGTTTGCGCGGCCCTGCGCCAAAGGCGTCGCCGCCTGGTTTGCGGGATGAGGCGCGCGAGCCACGGCCCGCGCGCGTCCAGCCGTCGAAGACCGTTCAGACCGCGAGGCAGATGTATTTCATCTCCAGATAATCCTCGACGCCATGGTGGCTTCCCTCGCGGCCGAGGCCGGATTGCTTGACGCCACCGAAGGGTGCGACCTCGGTCGAGATCAACCCGGTGTTGACGCCCACCATGCCGTATTCCAGCGCCTCCTGCACCCGGGTGATGCGCCCGATGTCGCGGGCGTAGAAATAGCTCGCGAGGCCGAAGATCGTGTTGTTGGCGTGCCGGATCACCTCTTCCTCGGTCTCGAACCGGAAGAGGGGGGCGAGGGGTCCGAAGGTCTCCTCGGTCGAGACCTTCATCCCGGGTGTGATCCCGGTGACGACGGTCGGCTCGAAGAAGGTGCCGCCGAGCGCATGACGCTTGCCGCCGGTGACGATATGACCGCCGCCCGCGAGCGCGTCCGCGATATGTTCCTCGACCTTCTCAACAGCGGCCTCGTTGATCAGCGGGCCGGTGGTGACCCCAGACTTCAGCCCGTCGCCCACACTCAGCTTCTTCACCGCCGCCGCCAGTTTCTCGGCGAAGGCGTCATAGACGCCCGACTGGACATAGATGCGGTTGGCGCAGACGCATGTCTGGCCGTTGTTGCGGAACTTGGAGATCATCGCGCCTTCCACGGCGGCATCGAGATCGGCGTCGTCGAAGACGATGAAGGGGGCGTTGCCGCCCAGCTCCATCGAGCATTTCATTACCTGGTCGGCCGCCTGGCGCAACAGGATGCGCCCCACTTCGGTCGAGCCCGTGAAGGTCAGCTTGCGCACGATCGGATTCTCGCAGAACTCCTTGCCGATGTCAGACGACCGCTTCGAGGTGATGACCGAGAAAAGCCCGGCCGGCACCCCCGCGCGTTCGGCCAGCACCGCCATGGCGAGCGCCGAGAGCGGCGTCTCGGCGGCGGG
>JBGSNN010000319.1:0-4296 GCA_041739655.1 Albidovulum sp.
CCCGCCGTCGTCGCCGCAAAGCCGGCCCCCGCCCCGGAGCAACCCGCCGCCGAAGAGATTGACGAGCCCGAACCGGCGGCACTGCTGCCGAACCGGGCGACCTCGGTCACTGTTGCGCGCCAAGCCACGGTGAAGAACGCGATCGACCTCGGTGAGATCAGCCTGATCGGGGTCTTTGGCTCATCCGCGAGCCGCCGCGCGCTGATCCGCATGCCGACCGGCCGCTTCATCAAGGTCAAGGTCGGCGACCGCTTCGACGGTGGCACGATCGCGGCCATCGGCGACAGCGAGGTAAGTTATGTCAAGCGCGGCAAGACCATTCTTCTGAAGATGGTCAAGAAGGGGTAATCCTGGGTTTCGCAGGCCCCGGCCGGGGCCGGAATCCCGCCCGAGTGTTGCGCGTTTGAAACACGAAGTTGATGTGCCATTACCGGAACCGCCCGCTAGGCTGGCCCGCGGCTGTCCCGCCCGCAGCACCGCCCGGCCCGCGCCGGAGGGTCATGCAACGGCGGCAGGTCGGGCCAGCGCAAGCTGTCGGAGCGAATGAGGTATTTTGGACAGATCGACTTTGCAGATCGAAAGGTGACATGGAAGGATTTCTGTTTCAGGCCTCGCTCTACCTGATCGCCATGGTGATCGCCGTCCCTGTCGCCTCGCGCCTCGGTCTGGGGTCCGTACTGGGGTATCTGGTCGCGGGGATCGTCATCGGCCCGATCCTGGGCGTTTCCGGGTCGGAAGTGAACGATCTTCAGCATTTTGCCGAGTTCGGCGTCGTGATGATGCTGTTTCTGATCGGCCTCGAACTGGAGCCGAAGGCGCTTTGGAACATGCGCGACAAGCTCGTCGGCCTGGGCGGACTGCAGATCGCCCTGACCACACTTGTCGTGACCTTCGGCATGCTTGCGCTGGGCTTCGACGGCCGCACAGCCTTTACGCTGGGCATCATCCTGTCGCTCTCCTCCACCGCCATCGTGCTGCAGACGCTGAGCGAAAAGCGCCTGATGCAGACGGCGGGCGGGCGGAATGTCTTTTCCGTGCTCCTGATGCAGGATATTGCCGTCATCCCGATCCTCGCCCTGCTGCCGCTGCTCGCGCTGCCGGGCGCCCGGGCGCTCGCCGAGGCGGAAACTGCGGACCACGTCGGCGCGAGCTTCATCGCCGATCTGCCCGGCTGGGGCGTCACCCTTGTCACGCTCGGCGCCGTGGTGGCGACAGTCTTGGCCGGTCATTACCTGGTCCGGCCGCTCTATGCCTATGTCCACCGCGCCCGTCTGCGCGAGATCAACACCGCGCTGGCGCTGATGATCGTGGTCAGCATCGCCTCGCTGATGCTGCTGGTCGGCCTCTCGCCCGCGCTCGGCACCTTTCTGGCGGGCGTCGTCCTTGCGAACTCCGAGTTCCGCCATGAGCTGGAGAGCGACATTGCACCCTTCAAGGGGCTGCTGCTGGGCCTCTTCTTCATCACCGTCGGCGCAGGCATCAACGTCACAACACTGTTCGCGCAGCCGTTCACCATCATCGGCCTGACCCTTGCCCTGATGATCGCGAAAGGCGCGGTGCTTTACGTTCTGGGGTGGCTGTTCAAGCTCAGGGGTCGGAATCAGTGGCTCTTCACGCTCGGCCTCGCGCAGGCGGGGGAGTTCGGATTTGTCCTGACCTCCTTCGGTTTGACACAGCGGATCATCACGCCGCCGGTGGCGCAGAGCCTGCTTCTGGTGATCGCGCTTTCGATGTTCCTGACGCCGCTGTTCTTCATGCTTCAGGACTATATCGCCCGTCATCTGCGCGATGAGGGCGAGGACGCGCCCGAGGACGAGATCCACGAAGATCAGCCGATCATCATCGCCGGCGTCGGGCGGTTCGGACAGGTGGTCAACCGCATGGTGACGATGTCGGGGTTCCAGACCACGGTCATCGACCACGACCTCAAGGTGATCCAGCTTCTCAGGCAGTTCGGCTTCAAGGGCTATGTCGGCGATCCAACGCGGCCGGAACTGCTGGCGGCGGCCGGGCTCGACACGGCGCAGGTTCTGGTGGTCTGCCTCGACGACCGCAAGGCCTCGTGTCGGCTGGTCTCCTACGCGCGGCGCCAGCGCGAGGATCTGCATATCATCGCCCGCGCCCGCGACCGCGAGCATGTGTTCGAACTCTATCGCGCAGGGGCCAATGACATCGTGCGGGAATACTTCGATTCCAGCGTCAGGGCCGGGCGCTATGTGCTGGAGAACGTCGGCCTGACCGAATACGAGGCTTCGGAAATCCAGAAGACCTTCTATCACCTCGACCGCGCCGCAGTGCGCGAGCTTGCCGAGGTCTGGAAGCCGGGGGTTCCGGTCGATCAGAACGCCGAATATGTGGCGCGAGTCAAGGAGTTGAACCGGGAGCTTGAAGCGGCTCTGCTGTCGCGCTTCTCGAAGGCGCGAAAGGAAGGCAAGCTTCCCGACGCGGCGGAGTAACCCGGGCCGAAACGAAAGCGCGGCCCACAAGGACCGCGCGTTCCAATAGAGGGGTCAGGGTCGTGCGCGGCGGTCCGTCTTGCGGTCAGGCCGCGCGCGAGACGAGGACGTCGTCCACCTTCTTCTGCGCGCCAGCCTCGTCAACGCCGGCGACGGCGGCAACCTCGCGGGTCAGACGCTCAAGTGCCGCTTCATAAAGCTGACGCTCGGAATAGGACTGTTCGCGCTGGTCGTCCGAACGGTGCAGGTCACGCACCACTTCGGCAATCGCCATCAGATCGCCCGAGTTGATCTTCTGCTCATATTCCTGCGCCCGGCGCGACCACATGGCGCGCTTGACCTTGGCCTTGCCCTTCAGCGTCTCGAGCGCCTTGGTCACGAGGTCGGGCGAGGACAGTTGCCGCATCCCGATCTCATTGGCCTTGTGGGTCGGCACGCGCAGGGTCATCTTGTCCTTCTCGAAGGAAATCACGAAGAGTTCGAGCGTGATGCCCGCGATCTCCTGCTCTTCGACCGCCATGATCCGTCCGACGCCGTGCGCCGGATATACGACGAAGTCGTTGGGACGGAAGTCGGATTTCTTGGTCTTGCTCATTCGCACACATCCTCGCACGTGACTCTGTCACTCGGGCGAAAAAACGGGCCCTGCGATCAGGTGATCGCTGGTCCACGAGATTTCGATCTTGTCAAACGCCCCACCCGCTGCCCGCGAAGGCTGCGGTTTTGTACAGGTGTCCTCATCCAAACATGACAGTAACATAACAGTAAACCGGTCAGTTTGGAAGGCCCGCATGAGGGATGTGCGGATTCGTCTCGGAAACTGCGGCAGTTACCCAACGGGTTCACGGCCAAACCGAGCGATTCGGGCGACCAGAGACGACCGGACACGCGAATCACCGAGGTGATTCGCCTCAGTCGCCCGCGCCCGGCGCCTCTGAGAAATACTTGTCGCGTTTACCGGTCTCTCCATCGCGCGCCTCAGCCTCGGGGAGCGGGTCCTTGCGCTCGGTGATGACCGGCCACATCTCGGAATACTTGCGGTTGAACTCCACCCATTCCTCAAGATCGGGCTCGGTGTCAGGCCGGATCGCATCGGCGGGGCATTCCGGTTCGCAGACGCCGCAGTCGATACATTCGTCCGGGTGGATCACCAGCATGTTCTCGCCTTCGTAGAAGCAGTCCACCGGACAGACTTCGACGCAATCGGTGTATTTGCAGGCGATGCAGTTGTCGGTGACGACATAGGTCATGGCAGGCATCCGGCATTCTTGGTTCTGCTGCTACCTATCGCCAAGCCCGGCATCATTCAAGACGGCCACGGCCGGAAAGTCCGGCGATGCGGCACGGGGGGTGACGGCAGAACGCTATTCCGCGCCGATCGGAGCGGATGGTCCGGCGTCCTCGGCCAGAGGCGCAAGATCGTCGTAGAGCGCCCGCGCCTCCTCGGCCGGGCCGCGCCTTGTGCCGCAGGCGAGGATACGGACCACGCGGATCGCCTTTGCCTGTGCGAAGGTCAGGACATCGCCCTGCCCCACGGCGCGGCCGGGCTTGGCCATCTTGACTCCGTTGAGGCGCAGACGGCCCTTGGTCACGACCTCGGCGGCAAGGCCCCGCGTCTTGAAGAACCGCGCCTGCCAGAGCCACTTGTCGATGCGGATGCGGTCTTCCTCCGCCAAGGCGACCTCAGATCTTGTCGCGAAGCCCCATCAGGGCCGCGGCGAAGGGATTGTCGGGGTCGATCCGGTCGCGCTTTGGCGGGCGGGTGTCGAATGTGCGCCCACCCTCCTCCTCGCGCTTGCCCTTGCCGCCCGGTTTGCCGTGCCGGCCGCCCTGCGGGCCG